>DASRJI010000137.1:0-75732 GCA_035649535.1 Acidimicrobiales bacterium
GGCGGACATAGAGCTGAGCGGCGGCCTCGTGGTCCATATGGGCGGCCAGGCTGCCGGCGTCGAGGCTCGACCACAGCAGCCGCTTCGTGCTCTCGACCCCGACCCGGCTGAACCCGATGATGCGCGTCGCCATCTCGTAGCAGCGATCGAGCAACTCATCGGGTGGGACCGTCGCCGACACGAGGCCGATGCGCTCGGCCTCGACCGCATCGACATCACGGCCCGACAACATGATGTCGAACGCGCGCGACGAGCCGATCGCCCGCGGCAGTAGGTAGCTGATGCCCAGCTCGCTCGACGTGAGGCCGTTGTTGATTCCCGCGGCCCGGAAGTACGCGGCGGTCGACGCGAAGCGGATGTCGCACGCGGTCGCCAGGCAGAACCCGCCGCCGATCGCCGCGCCGTTGATTGCGGCGATGACGGGTTGGTGCATCTTGCGGATCCCCATGATCACGTTGTCGAGCAACTCCATCGCCCGGTAGGCGATGGTCGGGACGGTCAACCCGTCGATGTTGGGGACGATGCCGGAGTCCTCGAGGTCGGCGCCCGAACAGAAGCCGTGGCCGGCACCGGTGACGACGACGACCCGCGTCTCGTTGTCGAGGCTCACCGCCTCGAGGGCTTCCCGGAACGGGATCATGACGTCGAACGCCATGGCGTTCATGCGTTCCGGCCGGTTCAGCGTGATGAGCGTGACGCCGGGCCGGGGCTTGTCGATCAGAACGAAGGACATGCGCTTGTCTAGCCTTCGCCCATGATCGACATCCAAGGCGAGGTAGCGAACGGCTTCGAGCGAGTGAAGGACGCCTTCGCCGCCAACTTCGACAAGCACGGCGACGTGGGCGCCGCGTTCGCGCTCTACCACCGCGGCCAGAAGGTCGTGGACGTGTGGGCCGGCGTCGCCGACGACGAGACCGGGCGCCCGTGGGCCGAGGACAGCTTGCAGCTCGTCTTCTCGACGACCAAGGGCGCGACGGCGGTGTGCGCCAACCTCCTCGCCCAGCGAGGTGAGCTCGACCTGGATGCGCCGGTCGTCACGTACTGGCCCGAGTTCGGCGCCGAGGGCAAAGAGAACATCCCGGTCCGCTGGTTGCTCTCACACCGGGCCGGGCTCCCCGTCGTCGACAATGCGCCGTCGCCGGAGGAGGCGCTGGCCTGGGATCCGATGATCAAGCTGCTCAGCGCCCAAGCGCCGGTCTGGGAGCCGGGCACCGCGCACGGGTACCACGCGCTCACCTACGGCTGGCTGGTCGGCGAGGTTGTTCGCCGCATCAGCGGCAAGAGCCTCGGGACGTTCTTCGCCGACGAGGTGGCCGGGCCGCTTGGCCTCGACTTCTGGATCGGGCTGCCCGCCAGTCAGGAGAGCCGGGTCAGCCCGCTCATCCAGGGCGGTTTCGGCACGACCCCCGACATCGACATCGAAGCGCTGCCGGAGGAGATTCGCGAGATCGCCGCTGCGTTCATCAGCCCCGACTCGCTCGTCAACCGCGCCCTCTTCGTCACCAACCCGCGGCTCGAGTTCAACAGCCCCGAGGTGCACGCGGCCGAGATCCCGGCCGCCAACGGCATCACCGACGCCCGCTCGCTGGCCCGCATGTACGCCGGGCTCGTCGGCAACGGCGTCGACGGCGTCCGGCTCTTCACCGACGAGACCGTGGCCAACGCGACGACGGAGCAGTCGAACGGCCCCGACAAGGTGTTGTTCGCGCCGACCCGCTTCGGGCTCGGCTTCTTCATGGACTCGACGTTTGCACCGCTCGGTGGGCCGAAGAACTTCGGCCACGCCGGCGCCGGCGGGTCGCTCGGCTTCGCCGATCCCGACAAGGACCTCGGCTTCGGCTACGTCATGAACAAGATGGAGACCGGCCTGGCCGGCGATCCCCGCACGCTCGGGCTGATCGCCGCGGTGTACGCCTCCGTCGATTAGTGGCCCCGAGCGCCCTGCCGCGCGTCCGCAAGCTCTGCCTCGCGCTGCCTGAGGTCACGGAGCGGTTGAGTCACGGTTCGACCGCGACCTCGACTGGGCCGAGATAGCGGGAGTGATCGACGACGCGTATCGCGTTGTCGCCCCGAAGAAGCTGGTGGACCAGCTCGACAGTTAGGCGGCGGTCCGGGGTTCCTCGATCGCGGGGGTTACGTCTTCGACGTCGGATCCGAAGACCGCATATACGAGCTGAACGCCACGGCGTTCAGCCGTAACACGATCATCGCGAACCCGCCTTTTCAGCCAGGTCAGCATCTCGTTCTCCTCCCGGATACAGCACCGCTGCATCCACCCACTGCGGACGGTACCCACCCAAGGTGTCGTCTACCCCTCGTATCGGTAACCAGCGCATGAACGTGAGGACGAATCCCGGCTTGACAGTAGTTGCAAGATCTGGCAACTATTGTCGATGTGCGACAGCGAGAGATCGCCGGATTGATGCAAGCGCTGAGCGATCCAGTTCGACTCGATGTTGTGCAGCGGCTTAGCAAAGGCCCGCTGCGCGCTGGGGAGTTGAGTGACTCGCTCGGCGTGTCGGCGCCGACGATGAGCAAGCACCTCCGCGTGCTGCTCAAGGCCGGTGTCGTTACCGACGAACGGGTGCGCGAGGACGCACGCGTTCGCGTCTTCCGACTACGGCCTCAATCGGTCGTGGCGCTGCAGGCCTGGCTCGATCAGCTGCAAGCGCACTGGAACGAGAACTTGCAGTCCTTCAAGCGCCACGTCGAGAGGAAACGATGACCGACGCACTGACCGCCTCATCCGAAGTCGACGTGGCCGTCGACCCCGACACCGCGTTCAAAGCCTTCACCGAGGAGATGGATCTCTGGTGGGTCCGCGGGCCGATCAACTACTGGGCCGACGCCGGCCGGGTTGTCGAGGTGCGGTGTGAGCCCGGCGTCGGCGGCCGCATCATCGAGGTGTTGGACCGCCCGGAAGAGGTCTTTGAGCGGGCCCGCATCACCGATTGGGAGCCGGGGTCACTCCTCGCCTTCGACAGCGCGCTCGACGACGTGCGCACCGAGGTCCGCTTCGAGCCGACCGACACCGGCACGCGCGTCGTGGTCCAGTTCGTGATCCCGGCCGGCGGCGTCGACACCGGCGGCACGACGTGGTTCCGCGTGGTGCCGACGTGGTTCGCCGACTGGTGCGCCAGGCGCGACCACATGCCGCACGATCAGATCGACATCGCCCGCATCTCGGTTGGCGTCTACTACGCGCGCCCGGCGGCCGCCGCCCGCTGGCTGGCCGACGTCTTCGGCTTCGGCCCCGCCGGCGAGCTGCCGCAGGATCCCGATCCGCTGCCCGAGACGAAGTATGGGCACCCGTGGATCGAGTTCCGGATCGGCAACGCCGCGCTCATGATCTTCAAACTGGACGGCGAACGCACCGGTGACGTTCGCACCCACGTGCCCTGGGTCTACGTGGACGACCTCGACGCGCACTACGCCCACGCGAAGGGGAGCGGGGCGACGATCGTCGAGGAGCTGGCCGTGCGGCCGGGGTCGTCCTCGTACGTGGCCGACGACATCGAAGGCAACCGCTGGACGTTCCTCCAAGCGCGCCCTGCAATGCGGTGATCGGCTTGACGAGCAAACACGTGGCCAAGGTGTGCAGCTTCGATCACGACCTCGTCACCTACGTTCTCGAGGAAATGCCGTACCGATTCGGTACGGCATTTCCTCGAGAATCGTCGGCGGCCACCGACTCGGTGGTCGGCCCGGTGGGTGGGAGTGGGTGGAGCCGCCGTGAGTCGTTACGAGAACTTCGTCGGCGGGCCGACTCGCTTGGAAGGATCCGGCGGACTCTGGAACCCGACCGCGTTGCCGTCGGGATCCATGACGATCGCGTAGCGGGCGCCCCAGAACGCGTCGTGCGGTGCAAGGTGGCCGTGGTATCCCGCGCCTGTGAGGTCGGCGTATACGTCGTCGACCGCCTCGCGTGTCGGCATCGACCACTGGAGCGTGTTGATGGTGCCGGGACCATGCGTCCATCCGGGGTCGAAGCCCCAACGCGTGAAGTCGAGCGTGTCGAACGACAGCTCGATGCCGTTGGGCAACTCGACGGCCATGTGCGGCTGCGCGGCGGCGCCGTCGGGGAACTCGACCCCGAGCCGCGCGTAGAAGGCGATTGCAGCCGCCATGTCCTTCACGATGAGTTCGATACCTGCGAGGCCCATAGGGCCCCGTCCTAGCCGATAGCGGCGATGGCGGCGTTGGCCGCGGCGCGCGTGGCCGTGTTGAGGTCCCGGCCCAGCTTGAGAAGGCCGGGCAACTTCCACGGGCGGGGGAGGACGAAGCGGCCGACGGCGGCCAGGTCCGGCGTGCCGTCGGGCTTGGCCATTTTGAACACGGCGTCGTCGACCAGGCCGTCCGACGGTCGATCGCTGATGGCCCGGAACACCGACCACGGAACGCCGTGCGCGTCGCACACCGCCCCGACGGCGGCGGTCTCCATGTCGAGGGCGACCACGCCGCGCGCCTCGAGCCCGGCCAGGAATTCCAGGTCGGTGAACAGCACATCGGTGGTCACGATGGTGCCGGCCGCGGTGTTGTCGCCGAACGGCTCGGGCCGGAACTCCTCACCCGTGGCGTGGTTCTCGACGACTTCGGGGACGATCACGTCGCCGATTGCCGTGCCCTTCAACCCGCCGGCCACGCCGATCATGATCAGCCGCTCCAGCGGCTGCGCGGTCACCATCGCCGTCGCGACCTTGGTCGCCCGCTTGGTGCCGATGCCGGTCACACCGGTGACGACGTCGGCCCGCTTGTTGGCGCGGGTGAAGGGCTTGAGCTCCGACGGCATGGCCGCCAGCACGCCGATCACGAGTCGAGCACTTCCGCCGCGATCAGCTCTTCGAGATACCGCGTGTCCCACCACGAGATCTGTAGCTGCTTGGCGCGCCGGAAGTAGAGCTGGATGTCGTAGTCGACCGTGAACCCGACCCCGCCGAAGACCTGCTGGGCCATGGCGGTGACGTCGCGGTAGGTCTGGGTCGCGAACAGCTTGGCCATCGGTGCCAGGCGCTTGATTGAGCGACCGTTGTCGCGCGCCCACGCCGCTTCCCACACCAGCGTCTCGGCCCCGTCGACCGTCGTCACCGCATCGGCCAGGTAATGGGCGAGGGCCTGGAACGCGCCGAGCGGCTTGTCGAACTGTTGCCGGTCCTTGGCGTACTGCACCGTCATGTCGAGGGCGGCGCGGGCGCCGCCGGCGGCCTGGGCCGCCAGCAGGATTAAGGCGTCGTGCATGACGCCGTCGAATACATCCCAGCCGCGGCGGTCGATGACCTCGCCGGTGACGCCGTCGAAGTCGATGCGGTACTGGGTGTCCGATGCAATCGTCTGCTGCTGGGTGAGCGTCACGCCGTCGGCTTTCGGATCGACGCGCACGTAGACGACGTCGCCGCCGTCGCGGCACAGCACGACGAGTTCGTCGGCCGCCGCCGCGAACGGGACGTGCCGTTTGGTGCCCGTCAACCGGCCGGCGTCGAGCGTCACGCCCTTCGGCCCGAACCCGCGCCCCGGCTCGAGCCACGCCGGTACCACGATGCGCTCGGTCCCAGGGGTGCCGAGGATGCCGGCGCTGACGACCGAGCTGGCGAAGTGCGGCGAGGGTGACAGCGAGCGGCCGAACTCGTCGTAGACGATGGCGGCGTCGAGCATCGACAGCTCAGACAAGTCGAGCAGGCCGGTCTCGCCCAGTGCGGTCCACAGCTTCTCGGAGTAGCCGATGGGGTCGTCCTCGAGCTGGCGGACGACGGTGAGGTCGGCGTGGCGCTGGCACAGCCCGCGCACGGTCTCCCGCAACAGCTGCTGCTCGTCGGTGAAATTCAGATCCACTAGGGCCTCCAGGTGTCGCCCTTGCGGGCCCACGGGTTGTCGCTGTCGTCAACGGGGATGGCGACGCGCGCAGTACAGGTCGTTGCCAGGCGGTCGTCGGCGTGCAGGTCGATGTCGAGCGTGACCCACTTGCATCCGGTGTCGTCGACCTCTTCGTCGCGGACCGCGCCGGTGAACCGCATGACGTTGCCGGGGAAGATCGAGTCGCGGATCCGGAACGTCATGCGACCCAGCCGGCCCTTCGGCCCCGTCCAGTCGGTGATGTAGCGCTCGAACCAGGCGGCCAGGTTGGGCGTGTTCATGAAGATGTCGGCGGTGCCGTTGCGATTCACCGCGAAGTCGTGGTCGTGGTGCATCGGCCGCCAGTCGCGGGTGGCCAGCGCGCCGAGCACGACGGTCGTCGCCGTGACGTCGTAGGTGAGTTCCGGCAGCGTCTTGGTATCGGTCATCGCCGGTACCCGAATCCGGTGTAGGACTCGACGCCGACGAGGTCGCCGCGCTGGTTCGTGTACTCGACGTCGATCACCCAGAAGCGACCGGTGCCCAGCTTCGTGGTCTTCTCCTCGCTTACCGACTTGAGCACCTGCGCGCTGGTGATGACGTCGCCGGGCCGGATCGGCTCGTAGAAGATGATCGTGTTGTCGGTCATCACTGCTTCGGGCAGGGCGTACTGCTCCTTGAGGTCGAAGTGCACTTGCAGCGGGAGCTCTTGCTCGGTGCGGCCCGGGGCCCAGTTGTGCGGGCGGAACCACACCGAGAGCATCGAGGACGGCGCGATGGGGCCGCCGGTCAGCTCCTCGGCGACGGCGTCGTCCCAGAACAAGGGATTGCCGTTCTCCACCGACGAGCAGCTCGTCCAGATGTACCCCCGCTCGACGGGGAAGTCGGCGGTCCGTTCGTACTGGCGCTCGCTCATTGGCCGGCCAGCACCTTCGCGACTTGACGGAACCCGCCGGCCGGCGCATCGACGATCGCGCCGCGGGCGATGTACTGCTCGTTGTCGACAACCTCGGGAATCGTGAGGACGGGCGCCACACAGGTGTTGGCCGCGCCCATCTCGGCGACCCACTCGTCCCGCGTCTTGGTCCGGAACGTGGCCGCCATGTCGGCCCGCACGTCGTCCTGCACGGCGTCGTCGGTCTGGTGGGGGATCCACTTCTCGAGATCGAGCGCGGTGCAGACGTTCTCCCAGAAGCGGGGCTCGATAGCGGCGACCGTGAGCCACTTCCCGTCGCTGCACTCGTAGGTGGCGTAACAGGCGAAGCGTCCCGTCAACAGACCGTGACCGGGACCGGGCTCGATGCCGACCGCGAGGTACTCGTCGACGTTGAGGGCCATGAGGGCGAGCATGCCGTCGGCGACCGACACGTCGAGATACGCACCCTCGTTGGTGCTGGCGCGCTGCACGAGCGCGGCGAGGATCGACATCACCGCGTGCATGCCGCCGCCGGCGCTGTCGGCGAGGGTGAGGCCGGGGACACCGTTGGCCGGCCCCGACGTGTGCAGGTAGCCGCCGACGCCGAGATAGTTGAGGTCGTGGCCGGCCCATTGGGACCACGGGCCGGTCTGCCCGTAGCCGGTCGTCGAGCAGTAGACAACGCGCGGGTTGCGGTCCCGTACCGCGTCGTAGCCCACGCCCAGCCGGTCGACGACGCCGGGCCGGAAGCTCTCGATGACGACGTCGGCGTGAGCGGCCAGGTCGAGGAATGCGGCGGCGTCGGCGGGGAGGTCGAACGTCGCCTCGTCCATGCCGCGGTGCGCGCTGTACGCGTAGAACGGCGGCGTGATCTGCTTGGTCGGGTCCTTGGGCTTGACCTTGGTGACGCGGGCGCCGTAGTCGGCGAGCCAGCGCGACGCCCGCGCCGCGGGGCCAACGCTCGAGAGGTCAAGAACTCGGATTCCGTCCAGCACTAGAAGTTTTTCGGAAGGCCGAGTTTGCGGCGGGCGATGATGTTCTTCTGGATCTCCGACGCGCCGCCGCCGATCGTGTCGATCACGGTGTAGCGGTACGTCGACTCGGAGCGTCCCTTCATCGGTGCGTCGTCGGTGTGGACGCGCAGCTGTGCGCCGGGCCCGCCGATGTCCATCGACGCGCTGGCGAGGCGCTTCGATAGCTCGGTCGCGTAGAGCTTGTACTCGGAGGACTCGGTCGTCGGCGCCGCCCCGCCCTTCATCGATGCGTTGAGGAAGCGGAGGCCGAGGACGCGCGCCACCTCGCCTTGGGTGGCGAGTTGGGCGATGCGCTGCCGGATGACGGGGTCGTCCTTGAGCGGCTCGTCATCGACGGTGGTCGTCCGCACGTACTCGCACAAGAGGTTGAGGCGCTGCTCGATCGGCGAGAACGTGAACATCGTGAACCGCTCGAGATCGAGCGCTTCGGAGATGTACTGGAAGCCGTGGTTCAGTTCGCCGACGACGTAGTCGTCCGACACCCACACGTCGTCGAAGAACACGTCGTTCGTGCGCTCGTCGCCCATCGTCCAGATGCCGTTGATGGTGATGCCAGGTTGGTCGAGCGGGACGAGGAACAGCGTGATGCCCTGGTGCTTCGAGTCGGGATCGGTCCGGGCGCCGACCCAGTACCACTCGGCGAAGTGCGCGGACGTGGTCCACGTTTTCTGGCCGTTGAGGCGCCAGCCGTCGCCGTCGCGTGTGGCCTTGAGTTTCATCGAGGCGGCGTCCGATCCTGCCTCCGGTTCGCTGTAGCCGACCGCGAACTCGACTTCGTTGCGCAGGATCTTCGGGAGGAACTCCTTCTTCAGGAAGTCGCTGCCGTGGCGCAGGATCGTCTTGCCGATGATGCCGACGCCCTTGCCGATCTGCGGGCCGCCGCGCCCGGCGAGGCGCTCGTTGAGGAGGTACTCGTACACGCCGTCGCCGTCGGAGCCGCCGTACGCGGTCGGCCAGGTGATCCCGAGCCAGCCCTTCTCGCCCAGCTTGGCCATGAACTCGCGGCGCTTGGGCGTGTCGACGATCTGGGCCATGTTCTCCCGCGTGAGGTCGAAGACCTCGGGATCGTCGTTCTCATCCAGGAAGCGCTCGACTTCGCCGACGAACGCGACCTGCTCTGGTGTGAAGTCGAAGTCCATATGTCTCCCAAATCTGACGGCTCGTCAGATTACTCCGACGGGCCCCCACAGACCATGTGTCGGTGTCAGGTTGCGCTTTCCGTTGCTTTGACACCGACACGTGCGGGGTTACTGGAGACCCAGGCGGGCGCGCACCTCGGGGCGGCGGAGCGGGGGGACGGTCGGGGGCGGTTGCTTGCGCGGCGGCAGCTGCTCGAGGAGCGTGGCGGTGACGGTGCTGATCTGGGCGACGGCGGCCTCGAAGGCGGCAGCGGTGGCGTCGGTCGGTTTCTGCACCCCGCTCACCTTGCGGACGTACTGACGAGCAGCCGCCTCGACCTCGGTCGGCGTCGCCGGCGGCTCGAGCCCCCGCAGCGTCGTGATGTTCCGGCACATGCGACAAAGCTAGGTCTACCGTGACGTCATGCCCTTCAGTTGGCGGTGGACGAAGAAGTTCGGCCGGTTCCGGGTGACGGATAGCGCGAGCGGTCCCAGCATCAGCGTGGGCGCGGGCAAGACGCGCGTCGGGATCAACGCGTCCGGGCGTCGGTGGTTCTCGTTCCGCCCGATGAAGGGCCTCACGTACCGCCGGAGCAAGAACCGATGAAGTGGCTCGCCGGCATCGCGGTGGTCCTCTGTCTCGGCGCGTGCGCGGCGTCGGACGACTCGGCATCCGACGCCACGACCACGACGGCACCGGTGCTGCCGGACGGCGCGTGCGTGGCCCGCATGAAGGACCCCAACCCGGGTACGGGCGGGACCGACACCGCCCTCATCGATTCGCATTTCGGCGGCGTGCCGGTGATCGTCGTCGCGCACTACAAGTCGACCGACTCGACCTACTCCGGGTCGATCAACGCCAACAAGCACGGCGAGGTCGAGTTCTCGATCGGCAAGCCAACGGCCGGCTATCCGGTCGGGGTCGACGTGACAGTGCGCGGCGCCGATGCCAACGAGAAGTGCCAGACCAGCTTCACGCCGCACTGAGATCCCAGCGGTAAATAGGCGGGCTCCCAGCGGGCTCACAGCCATTGGTGGTCTGCTGGTCCTGTGTTCCACCTGACCTATATCGCGCGTGAGCTGCGGCGCCGGCTCGGCCGCACCATCCTCACCAGTCTCGGCTTGGCCCTCGGTGTCGGCTTGGTGATCGGCATCATCGGCGTTTCGCAGGGTCTCAACGAGGCCCAAGCCAACGTGCTGGCGCCGCTCAAGACGGTCGGCACCGACATCCTCGTGACGCGCGTTGCCGGCGCCACCCCGGCCAGCACTACCGGCGCGACCACGACGACGACCGCGACCGGCAACAACAACGGCGCTGGCCAGCGCGGCGGCGGTTTCTTCATTGGCGGCGCGGGCGGCGGGCCCGGTGGGCCCAACGCCGCCGCCGTCTCGCAAGCGGATCTCACCGCCCTCGCCCAGGAGAACAGCAACGTTGTCACCGACCTGTCGAAGTTGGGCAAGCCCGGCGAGCAGTTCACCCATGACTTCTTCTTGTCGGCGACGCTGATCAGCTTCCCGCAGGAGGCGCTCGACCAGGTCGCCAAGCTGCCCGGTGTCAGCTCAGCGGTCGGCGGGCTCGTGCAGCTGGCCAACCACCAGACGGGCACGGTCCCCGAGATCGTCGCCAACGTGCAGACCGGTGGCGAGACCGTCGACATCTCTCCGCCGACCGCCGCCGAGCAGGAGCAGATCCGCCAGTGCTTCGAGTCGCGCCGCGGCCAGGGTGGCAACGCCACCGGCGGCGCGACCGCACCCGCGCCGGCCCAAGGCGGAACCGGCAACGTGCAGGTCGGGCCGGACGAGGGCCCGGGCGGCGCCGGTGGCTGCCTGCCCGAGCGATTCCAGCGGTTCCGCACCCAGCAGCGCACCATCCAGCAGGCGATCGACCCGCCGCAGACCAACATCACCAGCACCAGCTACACGGCCGCCGGCATCGACGCCACGCAGCCCAAGGTCGGCCTGGTGACCAACGAGCAGCTCACGTCGGGCAAGTGGCTGAGCTCGAACAGCGCCAACGAGGTCCTGGCCAACGTCGCCTACGCCAACAGCAAGTCGCTCAGCGTCGGCGGCAAGATCCCGATCAACGGCACCGACTACACGATCGTCGGACTGGTCAACCCCACACTCACCGGCAGCACCGCAGACCTGTACTTCCCGCTGCCCAAGCTCCAGGAGCTGGCGTCGAAGGCCGGCCGCGTCACCCAGGTGTTGGTGAAGGCGGACAACGCGGCGTCGGTCGACAAGGTCGCCGCCGCGATCAAGAAGATCCTGCCGGACGCCGAAGTGGTCACGACCAAGTCGCTGGCGACGTCGGTCACCGGCAGCCTGGCCAGCGCGCACGACCTGGCCCAGAACGTGGGCTTCGCAGTCGCCGCCATCGTCCTGCTCGCCGCCTTCGCCATCGCCGCGCTGCTGACGCTGTCGTCGATCTCCAAGCGCGTCCGCGAGATCGGCACGCTGCGTGCCATCGGCTGGTCGAAGGGCCGGGTCGTCAAGCAGCTGCTCGGCGAGACGATGGGCATCGGTGTCGTCGGCGGCGTCCTCGGCATCGTGTTTGGCGTGGCGCTGGCGGCCGTCGTCGGCATCACCTCGCCGTCGCTCAGCGCGACGAGTGGCGGCGTGCCCGGCGTCGGCAGTTCGCAGCTGGCGCGCCAGTTCGGCCAGACGGTCGCCACCGCGACGTCGACCCACGTGAAGCTCAGCGCGCCACTGAAGCCGTCGACGTTGCTGCTCGGCATCGTGTTCGCACTGGTCGGCGGTCTGCTGGCCGGACTCATCGGAAGCTGGCGAGCCGCCCGGCTCGCCCCGTCTGTCGCACTGAGGGATCTCGGATGACGCCTACTACCACCGGAGACGTTCTCTACGACCTCGTCGGCGTGAGCCGCACCTACAAGACCGGCGGCGGCGACGTCCACGCGTTGGTCGACGCCGACATGGTCGTCGAGCACGGCGAGTTCATCGCCATCGAGGGCCCGAGCGGATCGGGCAAGAGCACGCTGCTCCAGTTGCTCGGTGCCCTCGACAAGCCCACGTCGGGCTCGCTCATGTTCGACAGCCGCGACGTCGGTCAGTTCAACGACAAGGAGCTGACCGGGTTGCGGTCGCGCGACATCGGCTTCATCTTCCAAGCCTTCAATCTGATCCCGACGTTGACCGCAGCCGAGAACGTCGAGGCGGTGATGGTCCCACTGAACAAGGACCGCGACGCGCGACGCAAGCGGGCCGCCGAGCTGCTCGAGAAGGTCGGTCTCGGCAACCGGGCCGAGCACCTGCCGTCACTGCTGTCAGGCGGTGAGCAGCAACGCGTCGCCATTGCGCGCGCGATGGCCAACGCTCCCCGCGTGATCCTCGCCGACGAACCGACCGGCAACCTCGACTCGACCACGGCCGAGGAAGTCGTCAACACGCTGCGCTCGCTGTCGGGTGAGTTGGGCACCACGGTGATCGTCGTGACCCACGCCGAAGACGTGGCCCAACACGCCCGTCGCCGCATCAAGCTTCGGGACGGTCATCTGCTGACCGAGCCGCGGCCCGAGCGCAGCGGTCGCCTGCGCGGTCGTCCCGCTAGCGAGTAGCGAGCACCTCGCCGTGGAGGACGGCGAAGAACGCGTCCGGCCTGGTGGCCCATTCGCGCCACGCGGTCGCGATCGCCGCTAGTTCCTCGGGCGTGGACAACCCGTACGCGAGCGACTGCTCGCCGTAGCCCGACTGCTCGACGCGGTCAGCCCATACGTCGGCCCACCAGCGGCGGGTGTCGGTATCGGCGAAGGTCCACGTCGAACTGGTCGCCACCACATCGGTGAAACCGGCGGCTTGCGCCCATCCGAGCAGGTAGCGGCCGGCGTCGGCCTCGGCGCCGTTGCGCTCGGTCAGCTGGTGGTACAGCTCCATCCAGCGATCGAGACGCGGATCGTCGGGCGCCCACACGAACCCCGCGTAGTCGCTGTCGCGCACGGCGAGCGTTCCGCCCGGCCGCAGCACGCGGCGCATCTCACGCAGCGCATCGACCGGTCGCGTCAGGTGCTGGAGGACTTGGTGCGCATGGACGACGTCGAACGACGCGTCCTCGAACTCGAGCGCGTAGACGTCGCCGGTCGAGAAGCTGAGGTTGTCCGGCGGATCGTCGACCTGGGCGACCGACACCACGTCGATGCCGAGAACCCGGCCGGGCGCCACGCGGCGCGCCAGGTCGGCGGTGATCATCCCGGGCCCACACCCGACATCGAGGAGGTCGAGGCCAGGCTTCAGTGAGGGGAGGAGGTACGCGCACGAGTTCTCCGCGGTCCGGGCGCGGTGGCTGCGCAGGACCGAGTCGTGATGGCCGTGCGAGTACGTGTCTCCCATGGCCTCCTAGTTTGCCGACCAGAGGCCGAAGCGCGTGCCCTGGTCGTCGGTGCAATGGCAGCCGACCCCGGGGCCCATCGGACTTGAGGCGTCGACGGTTCCGCCGGCGGCGACCACACGCGCCCGCGCCGCGTCGATGTCGGGCACCGTCGCGTAAATCATCACGCCGAGCGCATCGGGCGCCTCGGTGATGCCGGCCGCGGATCCGCCGGTCGCATCGAGGACGTGGTGGTACGGCCCGCCTTCGAATTGCCCGTACTTCCAGCCAAGTAGGTCGCCGTAGAACGTCTTGGCCCGCTCGGCGGACGGAACGAGGATCTCGAACCACGTCAGCTCGCCCGTCGCGACCTTGGTCGGGGGCGCGTGCGGGTACGCATCGCGAGGCGTCCACACGACGAGGGCCACGCCCTGGCCGTCGTCAGCCATCACCCACGTGTCGCCCCGTTCGCCGATGCGACCGCCGTTCCGCTCGATCGTCGCCATCGCGTCGTTGAGATCGTCGGTGGTAAAGCCGACGCGCACGTCCCACGCTCCCGGCTCGTCGGTGATGACGGGCTGGGTCGCCGTGGTGTTGGTCATGTAGTGGCGGATGTGGCCTTCGAACTCGACCCGCTCGCCCTCCCAGTCGAATACGGCGCCGAAGAACGCCATGGCTTGATCGGGGTCGGGCACGCGGATGTGGAACATGGCCGGCATGCGGACGGTGGTCTCGGCAGTTGTCATCGACAGCTCCTCGGTCAGGCGCCGCTTGAGCGCGGCGGCGAACTGCGGACGGGGACGGCGGGGGACCAACGGCAGGTGCAACGCCTCGAAGGGATCACTCGTCGCCATCGGTTTCCCCTTTCTCGTAGATGGTGCGGAAGGCGGCCTTGGCTCGCATCAGCAGGGCTTCGGTCGCGTGGACGGTGCGGTCCAGGTGCAGGGCCACGTCGGGGACGGAGAGGCCGTCCACGTACCGGAGCACCAGGGGAGTCCGGTGGTGCTCGCCGAGTTGGCCGAGGACGTCGGTGGCGCGCCACTGGTCGAGGTGGACGTCCCACGGATCGGCCACCTCCGACGTCTCCTGGCTCACCGCTTCGGCCAGCCGGTCGTCCCGCGCCCGCCGCCGCCAATGGTCGATCAGCTTGTGGCGGGCGACGCCGATGAGCCACGGGATCGACACCGGCGCGTCCGGCTCCTTCACCGCGGCGAGAAATGTCTCCGAGGTGAGATCCTCCGCCGTGGCGCGGTCGCCGCACCGGTCGACCAGGTAGCCGTACACCTGCGGCAAGGCCCGGTCGTACAGGGCAAGCAACTCCACACCCGATACGTCGTTACGACTCATCAGTTTCCGACGGTCGACCATCGGCTGCGAGTGTTGCGTGCAAGTGCGGCGCCCGAGGCACACGCCACCACAGACGGATACGATCCGCCAACGCAACTCGGGGGTCGCGGTGGGGCACTTGATGACGAAGTGCATTGCCTGGTCGGTTCTCGTCGTGCCGCGCGCGAAGGCTGACCGGCATGAGTAATCCGACGCCGACCGGCAAGTTCGAAGTCAGGATCCTCGACATGGGTCAGGGCGATTGCAACCTGATCAGATGCCCGTCCGGCGAGATCGTGATGATCGACTGCGGCACGACGCGGAAAGGCGGCGACGGCATCGGCGTAGAAGGCTTCAAGGTGAGGAAGTTCCTCGGGAAACGAGGGGTCGTCGATTTCTTGATTCTCACCCACGCGGATAGTGACCATTACAGCAGGGTGAGAGCGGCGCTGAAGGGCCGCAGGATCGAACAGGTCTTGCACTCAGACGCAATCCGGAGCTACTCGCGAGCTCGTACAAGCGAGTGGTTATTCAACGAGGACATCTCGTGCGAGCGCGTGCTCGTGAACCGCCGGGAGCCCGGCAGCCGTGAAGTGACCTCGGGGACGTTCGCCGACGGGGTCGCCTGGTCCGTCGACATTCTCGCCAGTGACAAGTTCGACGAAGAGGAGATCAAGCCGAAAGTCGGCGCGAAGCCGACCCAACAGCCCACGATCGCCACCAAGGATCGCAACGCGTGCAGCATCGTGACCTTGTTGTCGATCGAGGGTGGCGACAGTGTGCTCTTTTGCGGTGATGCGACAGCGGAAACGGAGAGGTTCCTGCGCGGCGAGTCCAAGCGAATCGGCGGCCTTCACACACTCCTGGCCCCGCACCACGGGAGCGACTCGTCGTCGAGCAAGGACTTCGTGAAGGTCACCGCGCCGAAGCGGCTGATCGTGTCGGCCGGGCGCACGAACTCGTATTGCCTGCCAAGGCTGAGCGTGATCAAGCGGTACACGACCCTGAACCAGGTCGCCCCACACGTCGTCCTCGGATACGTGCCGCGCGACAAGCAGGGTGTGTCCAAGAAGGCGCGTGCACAATTCGAGTTCGCCGACAATTTTGTGAGCGATCGCGACATCCGCATGACGGCTGTCGACGGCGACATCTCTTTCGAGATTGGGCCACCGGCGTGAACGTGGCCGCCCTTCGGGATGCGGTGGAACACCAGGTGCACGGCGCCAATGCCGATATCCCGATCGCCGATCTCGGGTCCCCGAGCCTTGTTGCCGCGATTGCGGGGCTGTTCCCGACTGGATCACTGGCGCTCAGTGGCGCCGATGGTCGCGACTTGGCGATCGTCGACACTCCGGACAAATCGGGTTTCGAGATCGATGGCGTCGGACGCGCCGCACCCTTCACTGGGATGGCGGTCAAGGTCCGGTTCGCCGTCGACGAGGGCGACGTGGTACTGCGTGTCGACGGCGACGCCGCGCCGGACTGGAGTCTCGCTACGGCATTCGCGACCCTGGCCGACACGATCGTGGGGGAAGCGCGGTTCGACCGGGCGACGCTGTCGTTCGCACACGGAGGCGGCCCCTCCGGCATGAGTCTCGCCGCGACACTGCGGTCGGCATCGGTTTTGGGCTCGCTGGAGTTCCTCGTCGGCCGGGCCCCGACGACCGTGGCAGGGCCGATCGTGCCGGCTGGCGCAGGCGTCGCGTTCGTGCTCGGTGCCGCTGCCGGCCCAGCCGTCGACGTCGGGTTCTTGGCGCTCCACGGCGTGGCACTCTCGCTGAACGCGGTTTTCGAAGACGATCTGCAAACTGCGTTCGTCGAACTGGCGACCGCGATCACCGTCACTCGAACTGACAGTCCGCCGCTCGTGGTCCCGTTGCGAACCGCAATCTACGAAGTCGGCTGTCCGACGACCTTTGAGGCGGACGTGGGCGACGCCGCCGCCGGCTTGCTCGAGGAGTTCGCGGCGCTTGTGGGCGGCGGCTCAGCCATAAGCGAAACGCTGGCCAAGACCACGGTTGGGTTGAGCGACAACGTGCGTCTCACGACGCTGCTTCTCCAGCTCGACCCGGCCCAGCTGAAGCACATCAAGTTCGTCACCCTCGGCGTAGCGTCCACGCGCGATTGGTCATTGGTGCCCGGCTCGACCTCGCTGGTGATTCGAAACGTCCAAGTCACGTTTCGCGTGAACGAACCGCAAGGCGAGCGCGTCGTGAATCTGCGCGCCGCCGGTGATCTGTCCGTGGCCGGCGCGGTCATCGAGCTGGCCGCCGAGTACCCAGACTTCAGCTTCTACGGCGCACTGCAAGAGGGCTCCAAGCTCGCGCTCCCGGCCATGACCGAGTTCATCGCCGGCCGCGCGGTCGACGTGCCGAACCTGGCCATCGGCGACTTGGACTTCTATGTGTCGCCCACGGGCGGGTACGGCACCGAGATTGCGATCAGCGGGTCCTGGGAGGTCCCAGTCGTCGGGATTCTCGCCGTCGATGAGGTCGGCTTCGCCATCGACCATGCTGAATCCACCACCGTCGGCGCCTGGGGCGTGCTCGTCGTTGCTGGCATTGGTGTCGAAGTAGAGATCACGCATGCTGGCCATGGCGCGGGATGGGACCTGACCGGCAAGACACGAGACGACCAACCGCTGGCGGTGGGGGACCTTCTGTTGGACGTAGCCGACTGGTTCGGAATCACGTCACTCCCAGCGCCGCTCAACGGCCTCGAGTTGCACGACGTCTCAGTGGAGTTCAACACCGAGACGACGGACTTCACCCTCAATGCCGGCGTGCGGTTCCCGATCGCGGGCAAGCCGTACGACCTCGTGCTGCGGATCGCGGCCACGCACGAGGAAGACGCTTACAAGCGCGAGTGCGATGGGACGTTGACCATCGGGACGACGAACCCGATGAAGTTCGATGTCGCGTTCGAAGGTACCGACGACGAGGCGTCGCTAAAGGGCACATGGGAGGGCGGGGACGTCCACCTGTCGGACCTTCTCACGGCGCTTGGCGTAGGAGACGTGCTCCCCGCTGGCAGCGGGTTGGACTTCAGCATCACCAAGGCCGAGCTGGTGTACGACAGCAAAGAGGACAGCCAGGCGATCGTCCTGCGGGTTGACGCCGCCGGCGCGACCATCGTCGTCGCCAGTGACAATCACGGCGGCACACGCGGGACCGGCTTGGCAGTCGCGCTGGATTCCAGCGTGTCACTGTCCGGCATCCCGATCGTGAAGGAGGTGCTCCCAGCGGGGGAGACCGCGAGCTTCGGAGCTGTCGCAGTCACACTCACGTCGAGCGCGCTCACCGGGGACGCCGCGGGTCGATTGAACGCGCTCATCAAGACCGATCCCCAGCGACCGTTGCTGGCCGAGGGCATCTTCGGGGGGGCCGGGCTCCTCACGGGGAAGCTCGACCTGGGCGGCAACGTCACGCCGTTCCGCGTACCGCTCGGCGACAAGAAGAAGCTCGAAGTGCTCACGCCTGAGATCGTGCGCGGTTCGCTCGCGGTGGAGGCGGCAGACGGTGACTCGACGAAGTGGGTCGACGTGCAGCGTGGCTTCGGACCGGTGTGGTTCAAGCGCGTCGGGCTCAGCTACGCGAGCGGCGAACTGGGCTTCGCCCTTGATACGTCCCTTTCGCTCGCAGCGGTCAAGTTCAGCCTGAATGGGCTGCGGGCCAGCTCGCCTCTGACGGCCTTCGCGCCGCACTTCGACCTCGACGGGCTCGGACTCGCATTCGAAAGCGGTGGCCTCACGATCGCCGGCGAGTTCCTCAAGAGCAAGGACGCGGCCGGCAACACCGAATACGCGGGCTCCGCTGTCGTGAAGGCGAAGGCGTTCGCGGTGTCGGGCCTCGGGGCATACACCGTCGTCGACGGCGCGCCCTCCGTGTTTGTGTTCGTCGTCCTCGACGCCGCGCTGGGCGGGCCTTCGTTCTTCTTCGTCACCGGTTTGGCGGCCGGATTTGGCTACAACCGCGAGCTGCGCATCCCGAACGTCGAGGACGTTCCCAAGTTCCCGCTGATCAAGGCCGCGATCGATCCGTCGTCCATCGGGAAGGCGCCCAAGGACGGCTTGGCCCGGATGAAGGAATCGCTGGGCACGCGCATCGGTAGCTATTGGGTCGCAGCGGGCGTCAAGTTCAAGTCGTTCGAAATGATCGACTCGTTCGCGCTGATCAGCGTGGTCTTCGGCAACGAGCTTCAGATCGCGCTTCTTGGCGTGTCGAAGATCCGCCAGCCAGTTAAGGGCGACCCGCTCATGTACGCCGAGCTGGCGTTGCGGGTCGTCGTGCTGCCGTCGGATGGCGTGGTCCAGGCCGAGGCTCGACTCACCGGAAACTCCTACGTGCTCGACCCGAAATGCCGGCTCACCGGCGGCTTTGCGTTCTACGCCTGGTTCGCCGGTGAGCACGCGGGCGACTTCTGCGTGACCCTTGGTGGTTACCACCCGGCCTACAAGCGGCCCGATCACTATCCGGTCGTCCCACGGCTCGCCTTCAACTGGCCGATGGGCGACATCGTCATCAAGGGCGAGGCGTACTTTGCGCTTACACCCTCGTGCGTCATGGCCGGGGGCGCGCTCAGCGCCGTATACGAGTCGGGCGGCCTGCGGGCGTGGTTCAACGCCCAGGCGGACTTCCTGATCTCGTGGCAGCCGTTCTTCTACGACGTCCGCATCGGCGTTCGCGTCGGGGCGTCATACACGTTCACCTTCATTTGCCGGATCACGCTCTCGGTCGAGCTGTCCGCCACCGTGCACTTGTCGGGTCCACCGCTGAAGGGCCAGGTGACCGTTCACTGGTCGGTGATCTCATTCACGGTCGCCTTTGGCGCCGGTAATGACCCGTCGCCGGCCACGCTGACGTGGGCCGAGTTCGAGGCGGCCTTCTTGCCGAAGCCGCCTGCCGGCGCCAACGCGGCGCAGGCGGTTTGCGGCGTCACCGTTGCCACTGGACTCCTCCGCGAAGTCACCGACCCGCAAGGCGACGTCGCTGTCGTCCGCGCGTCGGAACTGATGCTCACGGTACGGACGGCGGTTCCGGCGACAAAGATCGTCGGAGTGGGATCGGATCGGACCGACGCCACCGGCGTGTGCATCGGGCCGATGGGTGACGTGCTCGTGACTTCCACCCTGGCAATTGCCGTGAAGGACAAGGCGGGTCGGGCCGTCGACCTCGGTCGCGGCTGGCAGGCCGAACCCGTCACCGATGGCGCGCCGAGCGCGCTCTGGGCGGCGGCCCCACCGCGAGGCAACCAGCCGCCGGATCCGTCGACCGAGGTTCTGCCCGGCAAGCACGTCGGACTCGGTCTGGCCCCGCCCTCGACCAATGTGCCCTCGCCCCGCACCGTCGCGCTCGCCGCCCTGGCGTTCACCGACCTCGATCAAGCCATGCTCCCGTTCGGTCAGCAGCCTCCTCCGTATGACGGCGGCGCGGCGCCGCCGAGCGGGAACGGCTGGGACGAGGTCGGGCGCATCCGTCAGACCGCCATCGCGAAGGCGCGCGACGCGGTGCTGGCCGCGGCGAGTGCATGCTTCAGTGCGGCGCCAGCCATCGACCTCAGCCGCACCGAGGCGGCGGTGCGCCTGGCCTTTCCGGACGAGCCGCGCGTCGGCCCGGTTGGCGGCAGCGACGTCGGCAGTTCACGGACGCAGCTCGCGGCGTCGCCGGCACCGTTGGTGCACAGCGTCGTGCCCCGGGCGTCGGCGGGAAGGCCCCGTCTGGTCTTCGCCGTTCGTCGCCACCACCACGGCGACCACGTCACAGGCCGGTCGGTCAGCGCGCACGCAGCCACCGCGCGCCACCACGTGCGGGGCGTCGACGCCGCGATCGGCCGGCGCACCCGCCGCAAGCAAGCCGCGGCGATGGCGCTCACACCCGGGCAGACCGTGGTCTGGGATGTCGATGCGACCCGCCGCCAGGCCGTCAAGAACGACGGTGAGCTGAGCGTCAGGGTCCTCGCGTTCGACCACCACAACGCCTTGTTGGAGGACGGCGCGATGCCGGCGGGCGACCCGGGCACCCGGGTGTTGCCCGACGGCGCCGTGCGAGTCGCTTTGATCGTCGACGAGCAAGGCGCGACGCAGCGGGGTCGCCACGGCTGGGACGCGACGTCCCTGCTGACGGCGGTCAACCCAGTTGCGCTCGTCGGCGACGGTTGCGTGGTGCGTCCGCAGGCCGCCATGCGGGTCAGCGCCGGCGGGCGTGAGGTCGGTCACGGGTTGTTGAGTGGGCGGGCCGTCTCCGTTGGCAACCGCATCGCCACGCCCGACGGTCAGGTGGGCGGCGGCGCGGACACCACCCTGCCGCGCGGCACACGGTCGGTCGCGGTCCTGTTGGCACGCGAGGGCGACCCCACGCCGGTTGCCGGCGACGATGGCGCCGACGTGTCGATGTTCGTTAACGACGGCATCGTCCCGCTGACCGCGGCCGGGCCGGTGCCGGGTGCCGACGACGGATCGTTCTTTTACGAGCTGCTGCCGTCGGAGGCGGTCGAAGTTCGCGTCCGGCCCCGACCGGGTTGGGTAGTCACCGGCGTCGTCGGGCTCGACGTGCCGGCGGTTGACGCCGCCGGCGCCTGGACGGAGCCGCGGCTAGTTGCCGACGCTGACGAGCCGCGAGACGGCGGCACGGTCGGTGAGACGCGTTTGGAACTGGTGCTCGCGTGACGCTCGCGACCGACCCTCGCGGCACCATCGAGTTCTCCGACAATGCGCTTCCGGTTGTCGAAGCGGGGGAGTACACGGTCACCGCCAGCCAGACGGTGGCGGAAGCCAAGAGCGGGTCGACGTTCGCGAGCTATCCCGACAGCCAGCGGATCCGCGTCGACGCGCCACGGTTCGTCCTGGGCTCGGGCGATCTGTACAGCATGTACCCACCGCCCAACCACCAGGACAGGTTCGATCAAACCCTGCCCCACGTCGTCCTGGGCCGGCCCACGATCCCCTGGGAGCGCAAGGTCGACCCGACTGACCCCACCGTGCCATGGCTCGCACTCCTTGTGTTCGACGATCGCCCGGTCGCGACGACGCGGTCGCTCAATGAGGTGCTCCAGCCAGAGTCGGGGGTGTGCGGCCCGAAGGTCACCCCAGAATCCTGGGAGAAGGACGCGACGTGCGTTGCGATCGACGTCGACGCCGTGTTGTTCGCTGCCATTGCCCCGAAGCGGGCCGACCTGCCGCTGCTGGCCCACGTCCGCATCGTGGACACCGAGCACAAGGAGATCGCCGGCGTCGTCGATGGATGCTTCTCCGTTGTTGTCGCCAACCGTTTCCCGGCGCCGAACGGTACGACGACCGTGCACTTGGTGTCGCTCGAGGGAATGGTCGACGCGCTTCCGGGGGGTCCGGGTATCGGAACGGCGACGACGGTCCGCTTGGTCTCGCTCGCATCGTGGACGTTCGTCAGCATCGCGGTGGGGCGAGGCTTCGCCCGCATCGTCGGTGACATGGGCGCGAACGCGTCCCTGCTGGCGTTGCCGACGGAGATGCAACCGTCGGGTGACGCGCCTCCGGCGCCAATGGTGCGGGCCGCGTTCGGGCGCGGGTACACGATGCTGGCCCACTCGTTGCGGTCCGGGGACACCACGGCGTCGTGGTATCGCGGTCCGCTTGCCGCCGTCCCGACCAAGCGGGAGTTCCTCACGCCCTACCACTCCGCCGCACAGGCCACGGTGTACGACTCCGAGACCGGCCTGTTCGACGAGAGCTACGCCGCGGCCTGGCAGATCGGCCGCCTACTGGCGCTGGCCGACGGGCGCTTTCCGACCGACCTCCTGGCGTGGCGAGCGGCAGGACACGAGCTGGTGGATCTCGTCAACGAACGGCTCAACCTGTTCGCCAAATATCGCCACGTCCTCGACCTCCCGAGCGACCCGAGCGCACTGGCCGGGCCCGACCTCCCGCATCTCGCGGCCCTCGGCGCCGTAGCTGACGCGCTCGTCGCGCTGGCCGGCGGCCAGATGGCGGTGAGCGATCCGGCGGCCGATCGGCCGAAGGTGCCCCGGCCCCAGCGGCGGCGGGGCGCAAAGGCCAGGCCATGACGGGCTGGGACCGCGATGGAGCGGTCGTCACCCAGCGCCGCGCCCTCTCGAGCCCGGGCGACGCGGCCGAGGTCCCTGGCGTCGACCTGCCGACTTCCATGGGTGAGTGGCTAGCCCGCCTCGGGCTGCTGGAGGCCGTGCCCTTCGATTACCTCGTGCCCGACGCCCGCATGTTGCCGTTCGATTCCATGCGGTTCTTCTACGTGGATCGCAATTGGATCGACGCGCTCATCGACGGCGCTTTCGCCATCGGCAAGCAGTCGAGCCGCGACGCGTTGCACCACGAGGCGCACGCCGTGGCCATCCGCGACACGGGTGACCGCGCCAGTTCGGCTGCGCGCGCGGTGCTCCGCGGCGTCGCCGCCGCGGTCGACACGCCACCACCGGACGCGATCATGACCGGGCTGGTGATGCGGTCGAGCGTCGTCTCCGGATATCCGGGCCTCGAGATCAGGGCCTACACGGACAGCACGCGCGCGACGCGCGTTCGGCTTCTCCGGCTCGACCGCGTCGCGCCCGATGTGCTGTTCGTCCTCTTCGACGGGGTACCGGCGCTGGTCGACGTTTGCGAGCCGCCGGAGGGGCTGCATTTCGGGGCCGTCCGCACCGACAGCGGTCCTGAGACCGCGGACAAGTACCAGGTCATGTTGCGGTGGGTCGACACCAAGACGGGCCCGCAGCCACACGCGTCCGGCGACCAGGTGAAGGAGGGGTGCGGCAAGGCGGTCCCAGTTGACGTGCCCTTGCGGTCCGGCGGGAATCGCGTCGTCGATGTGGCCGCCCTCCAGCGCGCGTTGGGCGACGCACTAACGGTGCGCGGCGGGGCTTCGGGCCCGTTGCCGCCGAAGGACATGGCTATCGAGATGGTGATGGCGGCCGAGCGCCTCACGTTCAAGACCGAGCGCGCCGGCCTGCTCGCCGATTCGACGAGCGACGCGTGACCACGCCCGCCCCGTGGAGCGGCCCCCGCCTGCTGGTCCCGATCACCGTCGATGCCCTTGTCGTGTCGAGCCTCGACCGGGAAGGCGGCGACGTCGTGTGGTCCCTGGGCGGGCCCGACTACCACGTGGTCTCAGCCGGCCTCGACCCGACCCCGCCACCATTCGGGCGTGGCGTGCTCCCCGACACCGGCGTCATGCTGCATTGGGCGCTGCCGGATGGGCTCACGCACGGCCTCCAGCCCGAGGAGTCGGCCCGCGTCGAGTTCCGGCTCGTTCCCAACCGGTGGCTCGTGCTCCGCATGTACGACCAGCCCGGCGGTGGGCGCCGGATCACGAAGGGCTGGGTCGTCGAGAGCGACTTCGTCTCGGACGACCCCGACGGGGGTGGCACGGTGTCATTCCCCCAGCCGGGCGCGGATGTCACCCCCGACACCCCGGGCGTGTATGTCGGGCGAGCGGTGCCGTTGGAATCCTGGGCCGGCGAATTGGCCGCGGGCGAACCGTTCCTTCAGGCCGTCGGCCCCGCCGACGCAACCTTCGCCGCGTTCTGTCCCAACGTCCGCAACGTGTTCGCCTTCCAAGATGGTCTCGCCGATGCCGCGAGCTATCGAGGGAGCCTCGCCTACCTCGTCGTCGGGTGGTATGCCGACCCGACGCGCGACGTGCTCGCCGGCACGAACGGCACCGATGGGCCGGAGTGGGCCAAAGCCCTGGAGGAGTTCGGTTGGTCGGTGGGCGGCGACGCCGAGGTGCGCGTCGCGGGCGACGCGGCGAAAGCATGGCTGGCCGCTCACCCCGGAACTGACACCTCGAGGCCGTACCCGCAGCAGCTCCTTTGCCATGGCTTGGTGTTCGACGTTCCATGGTTCGGTCCCGCGGGCCCGACCGCGGCTGACGTGGCGGCCGACAAGAGGGCTCACCCGCCCGACGGACGCATTCGCCTCAGCCAGTACACGCTGCGGGACAGCCTGGCGCCGCAGATCGCGGTGGGCGTGTCGGGCGCCGACGCGCTCAGCGCCTACGTCGCCCACCAACTCGGCCGGCCAGATTTCGAGTGGCAGCTGAAGGCGTTCCAGCATGGCGTGCTGGGAAAGCTCAGCCAGGTCGACGGGCAAGACCAGGTCACTCGGGGCATCCACGGCGCGACGTTCGGTGCCGCCTCGACGGGCGGG
Source organism: Acidimicrobiales bacterium (assembly GCA_035649535.1). Classification (GTDB taxonomy): domain Bacteria; phylum Actinomycetota; class Acidimicrobiia; order Acidimicrobiales; family JACDEA01; genus JACDEA01. The sequence goes on from DASRJI010000137.1 coordinate 24,692, forward strand.
CGATGGGAGCTGGCGGCGGCGGCGGGCCGGAATGACGATGCGCCGTCGACGCCCACGTCCGATCAACTGCGCCTGCTGACCTCACTCAACACTGCCGCGGCAGCCGAGGAGGCGGCGGCGGCAACGCTGCGAAGTCGGCGCCAACTTGCCTACGCCCTCGGGTGGCGTCGCATCGTGGGCGACGACGCACAGTCCTACATCGATCTCCTCACAAATCGCGTCGCGCCGGCGATGCACCGCGTGCACGACGAACTCGCGGCCGCGACTGCGGCCCGAGCCGGTGCGCACGGTGCGCTGACCTCCTTGGCCGGCGCGGACTTCGATCTGGCGGAGGAGTCGACGCCGCGCTACTGGCGCACGGCCGATCCGGTGGTCCTCATCGTGGGCGCCCGCCGGTCGTACAAGCACGGTGCCGATGGCCGCTTCGCCGACGACGCCAGCCTGTTCTGTCGCGTCTCGGGTCAAACCATCGGCTCACTGCGCGTACCGGCGACCGCGACGACTTCTGCGGTGATAGGTGCGAACGACCTCGGTAGCGTCCTTTTACTCCCGGCGATGACCGGGGTCCCGCTCGAAGTCACCGATCTTTGTCTCGAGGCGTTCTTGCTGGACACCACCAACGCGCCCGCACTCGCGGCTTTGGTGGCGGGCCGGCTTCAGCAGCCGGTCAGCGACGACCTCGTGCGCCAGATTGCCGCGCAACAAACCGAGATCTGGGACGCCGACACCGATCCCGAAGCTGATCGAACTGCGGTGGCGCGACAGGCCGGTGTGGGCGGCACGATCCCGAGCCTCGTCGGGGTCGCGGCGTGGAGTCCGCCCTGGCGGCCCCTCTTCCTCGACTGGGGCGTCACGTGGCGTCCGACATCCGACGACCCCGCGGAGGCGATGCAGGGCTGGACCCTCGAGCCGAACGCGACCGACTACCGGGCGACGGCGCACCCGTCCGGCACCGCGGTGAGTGTGACCGGCCGAACGTTGCTCACGCCCGGCGTCACCCACGCCCTCTACCAGCAACTGGTCGACTACATCGCCAAGTCCGGCGGCGCTGCGCTCGACGCGCTGGGCCCGTCGGTCGACGACCTCACGACGTGGGACGTGCTGTCGCAAACGCTGAGTGGGCTCACCGATCGGCTCGTGCAACGCAGGACGGGGTGGGTCACGCCAACGTACGCCGACGAGGTCGTCGGGCCCGGTGACGTCGTCGCGCCCGACGTCGAGGTGCCCGACCTGCTGCCGATACGTGCCGGAGCGCTCCGCATCGACAACTTGCAGATCGTTGATGCGTTCGGCCAGGTGTCGGATCCGCTCAAGAACTACCAATTCATCGACCAGTTCCCCTGGGTTCGTGACGCTGCGCTCACGCCCGCTGACGCGTCGGTCCCGCAGGCAACGATGTACCTCCCGCCGCGCCTCTGTCAGCCGGCTCGGCTGCGGTGCACCTTCCCATCGGCTGACGACGACTCGAAGGACACCTCGATCGAGGCCGGCTCGTCACCCGTGTGCGGGTGGTTGTTGGCCAACTACCTCGACGGCGGCGTGGCCGTGTTCGATACGCGAGGCGCGTACCTAGGGGAGATGTTCACCGCGCACCGCAGCGACGGCGCGAAGGACGTGCGATGGGCGCCCGCGACCACGGCCGCTCCGCCGCGGGACGTCCCAGACGCAACTGACATCCCGAATGGCGTCCTCCGACGGATCGTCGCCGGCCTGCTCACGCCCGGTCTCGATCGCGGCGGAGCGTTGGAGCAGTTCATCGCCGCGATCGACGACGCGTCGTGGACGGTGAACACGCCGAACGAGAGCAGCGCCAATATCCCAGCCCTCATGGGCCGGCCGGTGGCAGTCCTTCGAGCGCGCCTCGCGCTGGAGCTGGAAGGCGATCCTTACGCCGACCAGGGCTGGGAGCACACGGCGGACGAAGTGGCGGCAGTGGTCGACGGCGACGTCGCCGCACTCGATCGCGTGACGCGCGGCTTGCTCGACGTGCGGTTCCCAGCCCGTTTGGGCAATCCGGCCGACCCCGGCGACGGGCTACTGGGCTTCTTCCTTGACGACGAGATGAGCGCGGACACCTACCCGCGGCTGCATGCGGTGGCGGCGGACCCAACCGGTGCGTACGTGAGCGCCAACACCGAAGTCACGCTCACGTGTCGCCCGGGTCAGTCGCGCTTGGCCGCACTGTTGGTCGATCCCAACGGGGTGATGACGGTGACGACCGGCATCCTGCCGACGCAGCGCGTGGTCTTCCCCGGCGGCGGCATGACCGACGCGCTTCGTGCTGTCAGTGTGCGCTTCCGGGCGGGCCCGATCGTGACGAGCCCCGATGCCGTCCGGTTGCCGGTTCCGGTGAACACGGGAGGCACGTGGACCTGGGCGGTCGAAGGTATGCATGGCCTCGAGCCCGCGGCGATCTTGCCAAGCGATGGCCAGCCCCGTCTCCGGGATGACCCGCCCTTCCTGCGCGAGGGCTGGCTCGTCCTCGCACCCGCCGTAGAGGAGGATTGATGGCCGATCTCCAGTGCTTCCTGTCGCCCGCCGTCATCGCGACAAGCACCGACCAGTGCCGCAGTGTCGTACCGACAGTTGAGGTCACGATCAAGAACACGGGTCGAAGTGCGGTGTCGATCAAGTCGGTTCGCATCCAGGTGCGCTGCGGCGACGGTGCAGACGCCTTCGCGCCGGTCCCGTTCAAGGGGACTGCTGGGGTGCCGCCGAGTCGCTGGTGGCTTCGTGATGCGAGCAGAGAACTCGCGCCGGGCACGTTTCTCGCCGGACCCAACACCGTTCCCGCGTTGCTGGGGAGCGGCCAGTCGCTCACGTTCCCACTCACCGGCGTCGAGGTGGCGACGCACCCGGGCCCGGGTGCGATCGACGTGACGGTCGATCAGGGCGCGTCTGGCGTGGTGACGAACACGGTGACCGCGGCCAAGTGGACGCTGCCATTCACGGCCCAATTCTCTGCCGCCCCGCTGATAATCGAACAGCCGAACACGCCGGTGACCCTTTCTTGGTCGTGTACGCCCGAGCAGGCCACCGTGAGCCTGGTCGATCCCGACCGGGGGACGGAGGACAAACCGCCCGTGGGCTCAACCACGGTGTCGCCGAGTGCGCCGACCACCACATACGTCATGCGCTTCGAGCACACGGACGCGGATCGGGGCCGAGTCATCTTGTGCCAGCAGGTGACGATCTCGCTCAACCGGGTCGGCATCAGCGCTCACGAATTCGAAACCCCGCTCGGCGGCAGTTGGATCCGATGGAACGACCCGGTCACGCTCCGATGGTCAACGCACAAGGCCGACGGCGTCGATGTCACATTCGGGGTACCTCGACCGCACTCCACCGGCAACGAGGCCCTGGCGCTGGGCGGGCCCTCGAACGTCATCGATCTCCCGGTCACCAACGACGTTCTGCGCAGCATCACCTTCGCCATCAAGGACAAGGACTCGCTGGTCGTCGATGCGTCGGCTGCCGGCGGTGACTCGAATATCGTGATCCCGCTCGGCGGCCCGATCACCGACCAGCTGACGGTCACCGTCAACGCCCGGGCCGGCAACGAGGTCAAGGAACAGTGGCCCGCGGTGTTCACGATTGGCGAGGCGGTTCCCAACATCCTGCCCGACGCCTTCAAGGTGGTGCCGGCGTCGATGGGCCGCATGGCGACGGTCTCGTGGCAGGTCGACAACGCGGCTGCCGTGTCCCTCGTTCACGGCGCCCCGAACTTGTACGGCGACATGGCCTGGGTGACGACACCAGTGCCGCCCAAGGGCGAGGCCGCCGTTCGCGTTGGGCGGGACTTCGATCGTCCGGGGGCCGTCCAGCTCGTCGCGCACGGCGACGCGGTGGACAGGACGCTCAACGCAGGCGTCATCGCGCCGCGCTTCTATCGTGGGAGACTCCGTTTCCCGGAGGCAATCCTCGATGCCGGGGTGGCGCCCGACGACGCGCAGGCGCTGCGCGACGGCGCACAGGTGGTCGTGTCGTCGGGTCCCGTGTTCGCACAGAGACAAACCTTTGACGTCCGCGAAGAGCAAGGTGGGTGGCAGCTGGTGCAACTCGCCGGGAGGATTACCATTCCGATCGATATCGGGTGCGAGTTCGCGGTACTGCCTCGTCCCAGCGCGTTGTCGTACGCCACGAGCGCCGTTAACTGCTTCACTGACAAGTCGAAGGCGACGCCGGTCGATCTCCGCCGGTTGCGTCGAAGCCAAAGGGCATGGGTCGAGGTCCAGGTGTGGAACATGGGATCGCGCGCGTGGGGCGCCGCCGGAACGCCGCAGGTTGACATCGTCACCACGCCGCCGGAGCGGCAAAGCATGCTGCGCCCGAGTGGGCCTGAACAGTGGATCGAGGGGAGGACGCCCGCGCACGTTCCAAACACTGCGCCGCAAAATGCCGCGTCGATCGGCTTCCCCGTGGAGATCCCACCTGATGCCGCGATCGGCGCCCACACCGAAGCGTTCATGCTCTGCTCGCAGAACGAGGCCTACTTCATGGACAGCCCGGTCATGGCCTTCCCGTCGCCGCAGTTGCCGACCTTCGTCAACTTCGTTGTCGTGTACTGAGCCGGTCGGCAGAGCAGACCTCAGTAGCCGCCTTCGTCCGTGAACGGCAGGCCCAGCCACTCGATCATGTGGCGCAGCTGGTCGTAGGCGGCGAGCCGGGCGGCGTCGGTGTTGGCCTGCTCGGCCGTCGCGCACACGTCGGCCAGGCGATTGATCATCGACGGCCCGAGTTCGAGGGCGGCGCCGCTGCCGCCCGTCGCCCAACGGCCGAGCACGTAGCGGACGATGGCGCCGACCGGGACGTCGATGTTGGCAGCAAGGTTGGTGACGGTCGATAGCGGGTCGACGTTGGCGTACAGCGCGACCTCGGCCTTGAAGTTGGCGTCGGGATCGTCGTCGGCCCACGGTCCGGTCCAGCGTTCCAACGAGATCGTCGGTTCGGTCATCGCAGACAACCTACGGTCGGGGCGTGGAGTACGAGTGGCTGCGCAACCTTCAGAGCTTCGAGCGGGTAGCGGTCACGCCGCGACCCGACCAGCGCCACTCGGCGGTTGTCCTGTGTGTGGTGGTGGACGGACACGACGAGGACTGCCTCGTCATCACCCGGCGCGCCTCGAAGCTGCGGAACCATGCGGGCCAGTACGCGCTTCCCGGCGGACGCATCGACGACGGTGAGACGGCGGTGGCCGCGGCGCTGCGCGAGATGCACGAGGAGGTCGGCCTCGAATCTTCCGAGGCCGACGTCGTCGGCGTGCTCGACGACTACGTGACGCGGTCGGGTTTCGTGATCACGCCCGTCGTCGTCGCCGGGCCGCCGTCGGTCACCCTCGTCGCCAATCCCGACGAGGTGGCCGAGATCTACCTGGTCCCAATCCGCGACCTCGACCACCCCGATGCGCCGCGCTTGCTAACGATCGAGGAGAGCGACCAGCCGGTGATCCAGATGCCGATGCGGGGTGGCTGGATCCATGCGCCGACGGCCGCCGTGCTCTACCAGTTCAACGAGGTCGTGGTCCACGGTCGCACGACGCGCGTCGCCCACTTCGAACAACCAACGTGGGCGTGGAAGTAGTCGTCGCTACGTAGCGCTGAAGCAGACGCCGTCGGTCGTATCGCAGGTCAGGCCGGGCGGGCAGTCGTAGTTCTGCCGGCAACCGCAGCGGTTGCCCTTCTGCGGCGAACACCGGCCCGTGCAGCACTGGTCGTTCGACGTGCAGACATCGGCGTAGTGCTCACAGCAGCCGGACGTGGTTGAGCCCCCGGGTGCTGTGCAGGAGGGGTCGCCGCACGCCTTGCCCGGCGGGCAACAGGTGACGGTGTTGTTCTGCCGGTTGTAACAGGTGCCCTGGCCGGACGGGCAGCCGCACAAGCTCGTCGTGCGGTTGAGACAGGCCACCCCGGACTTGCAACACGTGGTACCGCACGGGGTTGTTCCCGAGCCGCAGCAACACGAGCTTCCCTGCTGGGAACAGGACGAGCCCGGCTCACAGCAGTTGCCGTTGCAGTTGATCCACGCCGGCGGGCAGGTCGCCGCTTCCGAACGGAACGGCTTGACGATGGCGAGAAGCGCGCCGACACCGGCGGCTTTGAGCAGCGAGCGACGACCGAGAGTCTTGGACAGGCGTTCGAAACCGTCACTCACGACCGTGAACTCCTTGCCTGGATGCGCCCCAACAGGTCCACAATGCTAACCATCGCCAACTCCCCGCGTCCATCAATCGAAGGCTGGTCGCCCGAACCGCGAGCGATTGTGGCCACCACGATCCGGGAGATCCTCGAGCCCGGCATCGCCGCCGGTCGCTTCCCCGGCGCCCAGATCTACGCCTCGGTCCACGGCGTGCCGGCCGTAGACCTTGCCCTCGGGGAGGCCCGCATCGGCGTGCCGATGACGCCGGCGACGATCATGAGCTGGCAGTGCAACACCAAACCGGTCACCGGTATCGCGATCTGCCAGCAGTGGGAACGCGGCAACGTCGACCTCGATGAGCGGGTCGCTACCTACCTGCCGGGCTTCGACCAGAACGGCAAGGCCGACTTCACGGTCCGCCATCTCCTCACCCACACGGCCCGCTTCAACGGCAGCCAAGGGATGGTCGCCGCTGCCGAGGGCGGTCCCGATGAAGTCGAAGCCCGCATCTGTGAGGCGGAGGCCGATCCCGATTGGCCGATCGGCCGGCGGGCCCGCTACACGCCGGCGGCCGGCTACGCCGCGCTCGGCGCTATCCTCCGGCGGATCGACGGCCGGCCCCTCGACGTCTATGCACGCGAGGAGATCTTCGGTCCGCTCGGCATGACCGACTGTTGGGTCGGCGTGGCCGACGCGCGTCTCGAAGAGGTCGCCGGCCGGATGGGCGTCCTCTACGACACCCAGGGCGACGCGCCGGAGTTCGCGCTGATGCTCGGTCCCATCGCCCGCGGCAGCCGGCTCAATGCGTGTGTTGCCGGCACCGGCGGCGTCGGTCCCATGCACCAGCTCGCGCTGCTCTACGAGATGCTGCTCGACTCATTGGCGGAACGGTCCGGCGCGCTCCTGAAACGGGAGACGGTGGTCGCCATGACCACCGCAGCCGATCTGGGCGACGGCAAGCGCGGCGGGTGGGGCCTCGGCGTGCAAGTGGCGTCGGGCTTCTACGGACGGTGGTTCCCGCGTGCGTTCGGGCACGAGGGTCTCCAGTACTCGATGGCGTTCGCCGACCCCGACACCGGCGTCGTGATGGCCGGCATGGTCAACGGCATCGAGCGGCCGGGCAGCCTGCAGGACCTGCTTGGGGTGAGTCGCGCCATTCACGACGCGCTCCCGAGCTTGGCTTAGAACGCAGTCTGCGCCAATACCGCTTGGCGCACCGCGCGTGATGCGTCGCTGCGGAGATAGGGCGCCAGTGCGTCGGCGACATCGGGGTCGCCGGTGAAGCGCACCTGCCCGCTCAACGTCGCTCGTTGCATCACGCCACGGACGCCGGCGAGCCAGTCGCGATGCGCTGCATCGGGCACCTCGCGGTGCACGTTGGCGCCGTCGCCACCTGGGTGGGCGCCGACGATGACGCCGTCTTCGATGATCAGCGTGTACGAGCGCCTGGTCTCGTCTTCGGATCGCACGATCGTCTCGTACCGACCGCTCACGCCGGGTTGCGCGGGCAGGTCGGCCGCCGCCGCGACCCAGAGGTCGCACCACTCCTGCGTGAACGCGGGGATCACCGAACGAGGGCGAGGACGGCGTTGGCGCCGACCGCCATCTCGCTGGCGATGAGGCCGTCGGCGTCGACCAACACCGCCATCGGCGTGCCGTTGGCGCCGTAGGCCGACATGGCGTCGGCGGTGGGGTCGATCACCACTGGCGACACGAGGCCCATGGTCTGGTGCTCCTCGACGGTGCCGGTCGAGACGACAAGCAACTGCGGCGCGTGGTCGCGGTCGGCGCGCGTGTCCCACGCACGCAGGTCGTCGAGCATCCCGGCGCAGTAGCCGCACGTCTGGCGCCAGAACAGCACCAGCGTCGGCGCGCCGCGCATCGACGCGAGCGACACGGTGTTGCCGGAGAGGTCGGGCAACGCGATGTCCGGCGCCGGCGTGCCGATAGGCGGACCCGGATTCACCGGCAGCGCGTCGTTGTGGTCGTGGTGATGGTTGCCGCCGTTGAGCTGCACCGGCACCCAGCGTTGTGACCCGAGGTTCCCCGACGCGGCCCGGTCGACCAGCTCGCCGATGTCAACCGGCCCGGCGACCACCGGACTGGCGACGCGCCCGTCAGCGCTGATGACGACGGCGCCCGGCGTGCCGAGGTACTGGTACGCGTCGGCGACTTGAGTGCCGTCCTCCAACAGCATTTGCGTGAGCGCGTGCTCCTTGCCCTTGGCGCGGTTGACGTCGCGGTCGCCGCTGCCGATCACCGCGAACCGCAGCCGCCGCGCGTGGTCGCGCTCCCACTTGGCGATCTCGGGAATGAGGTTGGCGCACGGCGCGCAGCCGGACGACGTGAACACCAGCACCACGGGTAGCTCGTCGGCGAGGAGCGTCTCGAGCGTGACCGTGTCGCCGGCGGCCGAGGGCAGCTCGAAGCCGGGCGCCTCGACGCCGACGGGCAGGCCGGCGCCGGCATCCGCGGGCGAGAGGCCGACCGCGTTCTCGAGTTGCTCGACGCGTTCGAGCAGGCGGCCCTGCATACCCGTGAGGTTGACGATGAACCAACCCATGACCGCGATCACCCCGCCACCGACGACCGCGACCCACAGCACTGCGTCGCCGCGGTCGATCCACGAGCTGATGAAGGCGCCGGACCCCTGGGCGACGACAAGGGCGGCGCCGGCCGCCAGCACGACGTTGCGGGCCAGCGTCGACGGCCCGATCGGCTCGGAGTGCACCTGGCCGAAGCAGTTGCACTCGGGCCGGCGGCCCCGGGCCAGGTTCACCGAGATGCCGACGATGAAGAGCCCGAGCAGGACGAGTGCGCCGACGGCCGCCACCGCCGCCGCGCCCGAGATCACGAGACCGACGGCGATTGCCAGCTCACCAATCGGGAGCAGAAAGGTGCCGGGGCGGGCGATGGCCGCCGGCACGCCGAAGGCGCGGATCGCCTCGCGGGTCCCCGGCCGGTCCGACAACTTGGCCCACCCGGCCACGAGAAACACCCCCACGAGCACGAGCCGTACGACCCCAACGACATCAGCCATCGCGCACCAAGGTAATGAGCGGTCAGCAGGAGCGGACGACCATCGCCTCGGCCAGGCCGGCGACTTCGTGACCCATGCGGCTGAGGTAGCGAACAGTCGAAACACCCGGCCCGGCGCGGGCGGCGTCCAGCTGTCCGTCAAAGCAGCGCGACAGCAGTAGTCGGGCGCGCGTGACGTGGTACGTCGACGTCACGAGTAGCAGGTGACGCCAGCCCTCCTGTCGCGCCACGGCGGCGATCGCCCGTGCCTCGCCTCGCGTGTTGTCGGGGTCGGGTGTCGGGCAGTGCACCGTGAAGCGTTGGCCGCCGCGGCACAGCCGGTTGGCCTGCGACCACCCGGGCTTGCGCCCGTTCGGTATGACCAGCTCATCGGCGATGCCCGCCTGCGCGAGCCGCACCGCGGTGTCGAGCCGCTCGCCCCGACCACCAACGAACATCACGATGGCGTCGGCGTGTTGTGGCGTCCGCGCCGAGGGGAACAGGAACAGCTTCCACACCGCGGCGCTGGCGATGACGGTGAGCAGAACGCCGATGACAAACAGCCGGCGGATCACGCAGTCGCGATCACGCCGTCAGCGACGAGCGCGGCGACCTCGTCATCGGTGAGGCCCAGTTCGGCGGTGAGAAGTTCGGTGGTGTGGGCGCCGACGCCGGGCAGATCGCCATCCGGTTGCGCCGCCACGCCGGAGAGCTTGACCGGGTTGCCGGGCACCAGTGCGCCACCGGGCAGTTCCGTGAGCATGGCCCGCGCCCGCACGTGCGGATCGGCGATGACCTCGGCGGCGTCGTGACACGGTCCGGCGGCGACGCCCGCGGCCGTCAACTCGCGCGCGGCGGCGATCTTCGTGCGGCTGGCAGCCCATGCTTCGACGCCGGGCCGGATGACGTCGGCCATGTGGGCGCCCCATCCGGCGCGCGTCGCGAACCGCGGGTCGTCCGCCCATTGTGGACGGCCGACGACCTGCGCGAGGCGTTCGAACTGGTGCTCGCGGACGAGTTGCATGACGAACCAGCCGTCCGACGCTCGGAACGTGTCGAGGATGAACGGCGGCGGGTACGGCATCCGCTCCTGGCCCAGCGACGCCAGGTTCGTCACGATGTCCGTCATCGCAATGGTCGCGTCGTACATGGCGATGTCGACGTGCTGGCCTTCGCCGGTCGCGTCGCGCCATCGCAGCGCGGCCAGCACGCCGATGGTGGCGAACAGCGCGGCGCCGATGTCGCCGAGCGCCCCCACCGGATTGGCGCGGGGCGCTTCGTCGGGGCGAAGCGTGTACTCGTAGATGCCGGACATGGCTTCGACGATCGCCGAGTAGGCCGGCCAGTCCGAGTAGGGCGAGTCGCCGGCGCCGAAGCCCGACACCGACACGTAGATCACCGCCGGATGCGCAGCGCGGAGGGCGTCATAGTTCAGGCCGAACCGGGCCATCGTCCCGGCCTTGAAGTTCTCGGCGACGACGTCGAAGCGCGGTACCAATTGAAGGAAGAGGTCGCGGCCTCGTGGCGACTTTAGGTCGACGGCGATGCTGCGTTTGCCGAGGTTGTTGCGGACGAAGGTGGCGCCGCCCGGCTGCGACCCGCGGGCGGATTCACCGCCGAGGGGTTCGACCTTGACGACGTCGGCGCCCAGCCGGCCGAGGAGTTGTGTCGCGTAGGGCAAGGCCTGCATCTGCTCGGCCGCCAGCACGCGGACGCCGCTTAGCGGCCCAGCCACCGGTCCGTCCGCTCCCACAGCTGGCGCTGCAGTTCCGCGTCGCCGCGCGCACGGACGGCCGGTAACACGCCGGCGCCGGGCGTCGAAGAGAAGAACCGGCCCGAGACCCCGGCCATGGTTCGATCGCTGGCCAGCTTGATCGACATCTCGGCGCCCTTCTTCGGCGTGCGGACGAGTGGTGTGCGCGACAACACGCCAGCGACGCGCGTGGCCAGCGACTGCTCGCCGACGAGATTCGTAGCGACGAGCCCAGGACACAGCGAGTTGGCGGTGACCGTGGAACCGTCCAGGTGCCGCGCCAGCTCCTGCGTGTGCAGGATCAGGAGCAGTTTCGTCAGTCCGTACGCGCGGTTCGCCGACACGCCACTGCTGTATTCGCCGAGATCCGGGAGCTGATCGAGGTTGACGGCCGGCGCCGTGCGGTGCGCTTCGGACGCGACGTTGACGACGCGGCCTTGCGGCGCGGCGAGCAGCAGGTCGCCGACGACGTGCGTGAGCAGGACGGGCGCGAGGTAGTTCGTCGCCATCATGGCGTCGAAGCCCTCGATGGTGGGCTCGGGGCGCGACAGGTTGACGCCGGCGTTGTTGACGAGCGCGTCGATCGAGCCGTACGCGGCGCGCAGCTCGTCGCCGAGGCGGCGTACCTCGGCGAGCAGCGACAGGTCGGCGAGGAACAGGTCGACGGTCGCGTCCGGTGCGCTGGCGAGCAGTTCCTCGCGCGTCGATTCGCCTTTGGCGCGATTGCGGCACACGATCACGACGTGCATGCCGCGTTCGACCAAGCCGCGCGCCGTCTCCTTGCCGATGCCCGAACTGGCGCCGGTGACGACGCAGATGGGGGCCGCGCTCACGCGGTGCCGACGATCGACACGAAGGCGACCATCTCGCCCGGGTAGCCGCCCAGGTTCTGGGTGAGGGCCAGGCGGCGGTCGTTGCCGATGCGGCGATCCTCGGGCGCCGCGCCGCGAAGCTGCAGCCACGGCTCGTAGAGCATGCGCAGGCCCGACGCGCCGACCGGATGACCGAAGCTCTTCAGGCCGCCGTCGGGGTTCACCGGTAGGTCGCCGGCCAGGTCGAACGCGCCGGCGAGGACCTCTTTCCAGGCCGCGCCGCGTTCGCTGAAGCCGAGGTCCTCCATGAGGACCAGCTCGGTTGGCGTGAAGCAGTCGTGGACTTCGGCCATCGCCAGCTCGGTGCGCGGATCGGTGATTCCCGCTTGCGCGTACGCATCGGTCGCCGCTTGCACGACTTCTGGGAACGTCGTGTAGTCGTAGGCCGGGTCGCTCAGGCCGCTGCCGTTGCCGGCGACGAACGACAGCGCCTTGATGTAGAGCGGGTTGTCGACGTACCGAGCGGCGTCCTCGGCGCGCACGACGACGGCGGCGGCGGCGCCGTCGGCCACGCCCGCGCAATCGAACACGCCGAGCGTTCCTGCGACGGGGGGCGCCGAACAGATGGTCTCGGTGCTCACCTCGCCTCGGAACTGCGCCCGCGGATTGCGCGCCCCGTTGAAGTGGTTCTTCGATGCAATGTGCGCCATGGCGGCGCGCATGTCCTCGTCGCTCACGCCGTACTTCCGCCCGTAGGCCGGCGCCACCATGCTGAACATGGCCGCCGCGGTGAGCGTGCGCCCGGTGCCGTCGTTGGGCGGGTTGTTGGCGTTGAGACCCTGATAGCCGCTGTCCTTCACCTTCTCGACGCCAACGGCCATGGCGACGTCGTACGCGCCCGACGCCACCGCGTAGGCCGCTTGCCGCAACGCCTCGGAGCCGCTCGCGCAGTAGTTCTCGACGCGCGTGACCGGCTTGCCTTCGAGCTCGAGCGGACGGGCGAGGGTGATGCCGCTCATCCCGGTCTGGGCGGTGCCGAGCCAGAACGCGTCCACCGCCGACTTGTCGATGCCCGCGCTCTCGAACGCTTCGGCCGCCGCCGCGACCATGAGGTCATCGGCACCGAGATCCCAATGCTCGCCGAACTTCGTGCACCCCATCCCGACGATGGCGACGCGGTCTCGTATCCCGTTAGACGGCAAGAGGCTTGGCCTTCCAGAAGTAGTTGTGGATGCCGTCGGCCGTCGAGAGCCGGCGGAATGTCATCTCGACGCGGCCGCCGATGGCGACGTCCTCGGGTGCCACGTCGGTCAGTTCGACCGGAAGCCGGCCGCCGCCGTCGAAGTCGACGACGGCGAAGACGATCGGCGGGCTGGGCGAGTACGCGAGCCGGTCAACGGTGAACGTGACGATCGTGCCCGTGATGTCGGCCATCGGCACATCGTCGCCGCCCGATGGGCGCGGCGGCAGCTGCGGATCGCCGCTCGTTGGGTCGCGGCGGCCCACGAACGCGAACTTCCAGTCCTCGCTGCGACCGGCGGCCGACGCTGAAACGCGCGCCGGCTCCGGCCGACGCGGGGGTTCGATCGGCAACACGCCGCGCCACGACAGGAACTTGCCGTAGGGGACGGCGGCGCCGGCGGCCACCTGCGCAGCCACCGGGCGCGGCGGTCGGAACGCGGTGATGGCGTCGGTAATCCGGAACAGGAACACGTCGGCGCCATCGGCCAACACCACGAGGCCGATCACTTCGCCCGGCGTGGCGTTCTCGAGTGCGGCCGTCAACAGCAACGCGGGATGGGCGGCGCCGGTGTTGCCGACGCCCGCGTCCTCGACCACAGGGCGACCAAGCCGGCCGGCGAGTCCGCGCGCCGCGCGCGTATGCAGTCCAGTGACGATCACGCGGTCGACGGCGTCGGCTTCGATCTCAGCCGCCTTCAGCGCGGCCCGCCACGCCGCGTCGCCCAGCGTGAGGTACTTCGTCTCGCCGAAGCGCTCCTCCCACACCTTCGACCGCACATCGCCGGGCGTGCGCCAGCGGTCGAGGAACTCCTCGGTCGTCGACGCGCCGCCGAGGTACTCCGCCACCACATCGGTGTCACCGACGAGCAGGGCGGCGGCGCCGTCACCGCCGGCGGCCTCGTCGCCGCTCCCGGGCAGGCCGGTGCGGATGTCAGCGGCGACGACGAGCGTCGTGCCCGAACCGCGGAGCGCGATGCCGAGCGCGCCCGACGCCGATCGCGCCGCGCCGCCGAGATCGAGGGCGATGACGTCGTCGTCGAGGCGCAGCGCGGCGTGCACCGCGGCGGCGTTGGTCTTGTCGACGTAGGCCGGGGTCACCGTCGACAGCCACACGGCGTCCGGACCGTTCGCCGCGGTCGATCGCAATGCCAAACGGGCGGCCTCGACCGCCATCGTTGTCGTGTCCTCGTCGTACGACGCGACGCTGCGCACGCCCTTGCCGCCGCCGGTCCCGGCGACCGCCGCGACGCCGGTCAGGTCCAGCCGTCCCCGTGGGATGTAGCCGGCTGCACCGGCAATGCCTCGCATATCGCGTCATTCTGTCTGACGTGCAGTTCGATCCGTACTCCGAGGCCTTCTTCGAGGACGCGACCGAGATCTACCGGTGGCTCCGCGACGAGGCGCCCGTGTACCACAACGAGGAACGCGGCTTCTGGGCGCTGTCGCGTTACGACGACGTCCTCCACGCGCAACGCGACTGGAAGACGTTCAGCAGCACGCACGGGGTGTCGCTCGACGACTTGGTGGTACCGGGGCCGTCCGTCGCCAACAACATGATCGTGATGGACCCGCCCGACCACGATCGGCTGCGGGTGCTGGTGAGCCGAGCGTTCACGCCGCGTGCCATCTCGGCGTTCGAGCCGTTGGTGCGCGCGGTGGAGGAGAAGTACCTCGATCGGCTCGACGGCGCGCCGGAATTCGACATCGTCGCCGACTTCGCCGCGCCGTTCCCCGTTGAGGTGATCAGCGCGGTGCTCGGGGTGCCCGACGACGAACGGCGCCAGCAGATCCGACACTGGACCGACGAGATGCTTCATCGCGAGCCCGGCAGGCCGGCGCCGCCGAGGGCAGCCATGGAAGCCGCCATGTCACTCGGCGCCTGTTTCTACGAGCTGGCGCAGCACGTCCGCGTCCATCCCGGCGACAACATGATGAGCGCATTGGTCGAGGCCAGCCTCGACGACGTCGAGGTCGCCAACTTTTCGGTGTTACTTGCTGCCGCAGGGAGCGAGACGGTGACCAAGCTCATCGGCAGCGGCGTCGTCCTCTTCGCCCGCAACCCCGACCAGTGGCGGAAGGTCCTCGACGATCCCGCCGCGATACCGGGCGCCGTCGAAGAGGTGCTTCGCTACCTGCCGCCCGCGCAGTACCAGGGTCGCTACACCGTCGCCGACGCGGTGTTCGAGGGCGGGACGATCCCGGCCGAGTCGCCGGTACTGCTCCTTACCGGCGCGGCGACTCGCGATGAGCGGGCGTACGACCGGCCCGACGAGTTCGACATCACCCGCGAGCACCACATCGCGCTCGGCTTCGGGCACGGCGCCCACGCGTGCATTGGCGCCCACCTGGCGCGGCTCGAAAGTCGCGTCGCGTTCGAGGAGATCCGCAAACGGTGGCCGGCGTTCTCGGTCGACGAGGCCGGCCTCCGCCGGGTGACGATGTCGAACGTCGCCGGCTACGTGAACGTTCCGGTAGCCGTCAGCTAGCTCGCCTCGCGTGCAGTAGTTGGTGTGTACACACCAACTACTGCACGCGGGCGGCGTCGCGGTAGCGCGTGGTGCTGTGCACCGGGTCCTTGTCGAACTCGGGGATGACCTTGGTGCCGAACAGCTCGATGCACTCCATGGCGTCGTCGTGCGACAGGTGGCTGGGGAAGCCGAAGGCGACCTGGTCGACGCCGGTCTGCTCGTACGACTTGAGCTGCTCGCAGACCTCGTCCGGCGTGCCGCACAGCAGACCGCCCATGTCGATCACCCGCTCGACGCCCTCGCGGTCGAGCTTGATCGGCGGCTCGGGCCAGACCGGCGCCCAGTCGGGCTTCGGGAACGTGTCGTGATACAGACAAACGAGCGTGTAGAGGTAGCCGCGGTCGGGCTCGGCCGCCAGGTCGCGGGCTTTGTTGCCGTCCTCGAAGCACAGCACCGCGTTGGTCACCATGATGTTGTCGTTGATGTAGCGGCCGACCGGCTCCGTGCAGTCGGCGATGCCCTGCTTGTACGCGTCGATCATCGGCTTCATGTCGTGGATGGGGGAGAAGTTGAACCCCAGCGCGCCGATGCCCATCTTCCCGGCCTTCTCGAACGTCGGCGGGTTGCCGCACGCGACCCAGATCGGCGGGTGCATGCCTTTGTACGGCTTCGGCAGGATGTTGTGTGGCGTGTCGAGCTGAAAGTGTTGACCCTGGAACGTGTAGTCCTCGGTCTCCCACATCTTGCGCAGCTCCCAGATCACCTCGTCCCACTCGCTCTTGGTGGACGACGTGTCGTGGATGTTGAACGTGGCGACTTCGTGCGAGCCGGCGCCGCGGCCGGTGCCCAACTCGAAGCGGCCGGACGAGAGCTGGTCGAGCATCGTGACCCGCTCGGCGTTGCGGACGGGGTGATTCACCCGCGGGCTGAGGTTGAAGATGCCCGAGCCGAGATGGATGCGCTCGGTGCCGCGGAAGAGGTAGCCCATCATCACTTCGCTCGAGGAGATGTGGCTGTACTCGGTGAGCGCGTGGTGCTCGGAGAACCAGGCGTACTTCCAGCCCGTCTTGTCGGCCAGCTCGACGAGGGCGGCCTCGCGCAAGAGGGCCTCGTGCTCGGCGTCGGGGTCGTGCGCGCCCGGCCCCGGTACGTAGCCCTGCAGGAACAGCCCGAACTCCATCGCCTCAAAGTAGAACAGGTTTCAGAAACGCACAAGCTCCGTTCACAGCTACTTCACAGCGGAATGCCTGGGAGCGTTCAGCGGACTTGGGGAGAATGCCGGGTCATGGGAACCAGACTGAAGTGGATCATCGCGGCGATCGTGGGGCTCGCCGTCATCGTCGTTGGCGGCTTCTGGGTCTACGCAGCCGTCGACAAGGCGCCGGCGAAGCTGTCGCTCACCGACGAGACGGGCACGACTACCACCCTCGACACCCTGAACGACGCCACCACGGTCGCGACGTCCGCGGGCATCGCCGGCACATGGAAGCCGACGTCGAAGTCGGTCGTCGGCTACCGGGTCAAGGAGACCTTGTTCGGCGCGAGCAACGAGGCCTACGGCCGCACGAGCAGCATCGCCGGCTCGATGACGATCGCCGGCACCGACATCTCCGCCGTCGACCTCACCGTCGACATGGGGTCGATCAGCAGCGACCGAGCGCAGCGCGACGGTCAGTTCCGCGGCCGCATCATGCAGACGTCGACCTTCCCGACGGCCACGTTCAAACTGACGTCGCCGATCGCGCTCGGATCCGAGCCCGCGGCGGGGACGCCGATCACCAAGAAGGCCACCGGACAGCTCACGTTGCACGGGGTCACCAAGACGGTCACGTTCGACGTCAAGGCGCAGCACAAATCCGACGGCACCGTCGAAGTGAACGGCCAGATCCCGATCACGTTCGCTGACTACAACATCAGCGATCCGAGCGGCGGGCCGGCCCAGACCGAGGACCACGGCATCCTCGAGTTCCTGGTGGTGTTCTCCAAGGCCTGAGCTACGGTTAGAACAGGTTCTACCTTCGGAGGTCTACCCATGCAGAACCGGCTTTGCGACATGTTCGGCATCGAGTTTCCGATCTTTGCCTTCACGCACTGCCGCGACGTCGCCGCCGCCGTCAGCCGCGCCGGCGGACTCGGTGTCCTCGGCGCGCTGGCGTTCAGCCCCGACCAGCTCGAGATCGAATTGACCTGGATCGACGAGCACGTCGACGGGAAGCCGTACGGCGTCGACGTCGTCATGCCGGTCAAGAGCGTTGACCGCGAGCAGGGCCTCAGCGACACGAAGAACCTGTCGACCCAGCTCTACGACATGATCGACAAGGAGCACTGGGACTACGCCGAGAAGATCCTCACCGACGCCGGCATCCCACCGCTGCCCGAGGACGAGGAGGGCGGCTCCGATCCGCTCAGCCAGGGTGTTCTCGGTTGGACCGAAGCAACCGGCTCGCCGCTGATCGACATCGCCCTCGCGCACCCCATCAAGCTGCTCGCCAGCGCGCTGGGCCCGCCCCCGCCGGAGGCGATCGAGCGGGCGCACAGCCAGGACGTGAAGGTCGCCGCGCTCATCGGCCGCGTGCAGCAGGCCGTGCGCGACGTGCAGCAGGGCGTCGACATCATCGTGGCCTCGGGGTACGAGGCCGGCGGTCACACCGGTGAGGTGTCGAGCATGGTGCTCACACCCGACGTGGTCGACGCGGTCGCACCCGTACCGGTGTTGGCGGCCGGCGGCATTGGCACGGGCCGCCAGATGGCGGCGGCCATGGCGCTGGGCGCCGAGGGCGTGTGGACCGGTTCGATCTGGTTGACGACCGCCGAGTCCGACTCCGGCCCGATCATCCAGGAGAAGCTGCTCGCAGCGACGTCGACCGACACCGTGCGGTCCCGAGCCATGACCGGCAAGCCGGCGCGCATGCTGCGCACCGCGTGGACCGACGCATGGGAAGCGCCCGAGTCGCCGGGCACGCTGCCGATGCCACTTCAGTTCATCCTCAACTCCAAGGCCATGCGCCGCATTGCCCGGTCGGGCAACAAGGAGATGGCGGGGATGCCCGTCGGGCAGATCGTCAGCCGGATGAACGAAGTGAAGTCCTGTCGCGACGTCATCTTCGAGATGGTCGAGGAGTACATCGACGTCACCGAGCGCCTGCACAAGGCCACGGTCGACGCGTAGCACCCGTGTGTTACGACGACCACGCTCGACCGCCACTGCCGCCGGTCCGCGGCGGGGCCACCAGCCACGGTGACGTAAAGCTCACATCGGCCGACGGCACCGAGCTTGACGCCTACTTCGCCCATCCCGACACACCGTCGACGCGCGCCATGGTCGTCCTGCCCGACGTGCGCGGCCTGCACGACTTCTACAAGGAGTTGGCCCAGCGCTTCGCCGAGGCCGGCATGCACTCGATCGCGTTCGACTACTTCGGTCGCACCGCGCCCGACAGCTATCGCGGCGAGGACTTTCCCTTCCGCGAACACGTCGAGAAGCTCGACACTCGCAAGATCAACGAGGACGTCGGCGCGGCGGTGCAGTGGATCCGCGACTTACCGGGCGCAAACATTCAATCGGTGTTCACCGTCGGTTTCTGCATGGGTGGCGCGCTCTCATGGGGTCAGTCGGCATCGGGGTACGACCTGCGCGGTTGCGTGGGTTTCTACGGTGTTCCATCCCGCGTCGCCGATCGCATCCCGCGTATGCAATCACCGCTTCTGATCCTCGCGGCGGGGCAGGATTTCACGCCAGTTCCCGACGTCGAGAAATTTGCCGATGACGTGCGGGCCGCCGGTATTGATGTCGACCTGCGGGTTTACCCCGAGGCCCCGCACAGTTATTTCGACCGGACATTTGGTGAACACGAGGAAGCGTGCGCAGATTCTTGGCGGCGCATTCTGGACTTCGTCGACCGACACGCCACGTAACGCTCCAAGGGGGTGTTGACTTCGCCTCCTCGATCGGTACTGTGGGCACCGTTCCCCAGCCAGGGGAGGACCCCAATGGCACAGCGCATCTGGTTCCCACGAGGGGCGGGCCAGGAGCAGCTTGGTGGGATCCCGCGGTGTGACGACCCGCCTACACAAGCGATGGCACTCGAAGCCGCGATCGACATGGTTCGGCTGCGGCGTCGTGTCGGAGACGCGCAGAGCAAGGAGGCGGGTCATGACCAGCAAACACGCTGACGAGATCGTCTTAGAAGAAGGCGATGGCGTGCTCGTGCGGACCCGGTTCGATGGCCGGTGGGCGCGCGGGTACGAGATTGCGCGCGTCCGCCTCCGCGGCGCCGTGCCGCCGGTGTATCGGATTCAGCGCCGCTCGGATCACGCGGTGCTCCCGGGCTTCTTCCCCGGCACCGAACTCCGCCCCGAGTAATCCGTCCCCCAGAATGCTGGGGTGGATCAACGGGAGCGGCGCGGGATCATCCGTGACGGGATCGGCGTCGGCATCGCGACCGGCGCGTACGGCGTCTCCTTCGGTGCGATCTCGGTAGCTGCCGGCCTCTCGGTCCTCCAAACGTGCGCGCTGTCCCTGCTCATGTTCACCGGCGCGTCGCAGTTCGCGTTCGTCGGCGTGATCAACGGCGGCGGCGGCGCGTTCGCCGGCGCGGCGACCGCGGTGCTGCTCGGTTCGCGGAACGCGCTGTACGGGCTGCGCCTCTCGCCGCTCCTCGGCCTTGGTGGGCCGCGCAAGGCGGTGGCTGCCCAGCTCGTCATCGACGAGTCGACCGCGATGGCGATCCGACCACCGACGCCGGAGCTGGGCCGGGTCGGCTTCTGGTCGGCCGGGCTCGGCGTCTATGTGTTCTGGAATCTCGGGACGCTCATGGGCGCGCTGGCCGGCGAGGTCTTGCCGAGCCCAAGGACGCTCGGCCTCGACGCCGCCGTGCCGGCGGCATTCCTCGCGCTCCTCGCCCCGCGCATGCGCGGCCGCGAACCGTGGACGGTCGCCCTGGTCGCCGCCGCCGTCGCCCTTCTCTCGGTGCCGTTCGTGCCGGCCGGAGTTCCGGTGCTCCTCGCCGCCGGCGTCGCCATCGTCATGGGCGTGCGCTGATGTTGTGGACCGGCATGATCGGCGCCGCGGTGGCCTGCTATGTCCTCAAGTTCGCGGGCCTGTCGCTGCCGGCGCGCGTGCTGGCCAACGATCGCGTGCAGCGCGTCGGCGAGCTGTTGCCCGTCGCGTTGCTCGCCACGTTGATCGTCACGCAAACGGTCACAAGCGGACATCACATCGGCATCGACGCGCGCGTCGCCGGCATCGGGACCGGCGCCGTCGCCCAGCAGCGTGGTGCACCGTTCCTGGTCGTGGTGTTCGTCGCCGCGTTGACCGCGGCGCTCCTGCGCGCGATGTAGGCCGGTAGCTTGATGGGCCTCATGCTCGGACGGAAGCAGCGGCGCGAGGCCTCATCAGATGCGCAGACAGCCGCGCCCGTCGCCGCGCCGGTGGCGACCGCCGACCGGCCGCCCGCGGTTGACGGCTCCCGCAACCTCGTCGTCGTGGTGCTCGACAGTCTGCGATACGACGTGTGTGCTGCGGCCAACATGCCGAACCTGGCCCGGCTCGGCGCCGTCGAGCAGCGGTGGAGCTACGCGTCATGGACGGCGCCCTCGCACTACAACCTGCTCATGGGGCTGCTGCCCCACGACAGCCCGACGCGCGTGTTCGCATCCGAGCACTACAAGAAGGACTTCAACCGGTATGCCGAGCGGCTGGGCGTCGCTGACATCGGGTTCGCCGACTTCCTCCCGCAACTATCGCTGCCCGGGTTCCTGCGTCAGACGCTCGGCTACCGGACGACCGCCATGGTGTCGATGCCGGTCCTCAATCCGTCGACGCCGTTGAACTACGGCTTTGACGACTTCCGACTGATGCCCTCACACAACGACATGGCCGCCATGCTCGACGACCTCACGTTCTCCGACGAGCGGCCGACCTTCACCCTCCTCAACGTCGGCGAGACGCACTATCCGTACGCGACGCCCGGCGAGGACACGCGCAACTGGCCGATCATCTCGGGACTGCACGGCGTTGTGAAACACCTCGACGATCCTGAGGTGGCGACCGGCGACGGCACGCACTTCTTCAACCAGGCCGAGATGGCCGAGCTGCGCGAACGGCAATTGGTGGCGGCGGAGTATTGCGACGGCGTGATCGGTCGGCTCTTCGACACCGTCCCCGACGACACGTGGATCATCGTGCTGGCCGACCACGGCGAGCTGTTCGGCGAGGACGGCTACTTCGGTCACGGTCCGGTCGCCCACGAGAAGGTGCTCGAGGTTCCCTTCGTGGAGGGCCGCGTTCCCCGCTAGCGGGCTAGATGTAGCCGAGAAGGCGCAGTTGGGCTTCGAGGTCGGGATCGTCGATGGTTCGTGGCCCACTGTCCGCGTCGCCCGTCGCCTCCAATGCGCCAGCCGCGTCGAGCGCGGTCCGCAACCGTGTCAGCACGTTGCCGTGACGGAGCTCGTGGGCGCGGCCGACGGGAACGAACGTGGTCTCCAGCGGGTCGTCGTCGAGGTCGATGATCGTCTCGGTGGTCCCTTCGCGGAACAGCTTGACGTGACCGTCGGTCGCGCAACTCATCGTGCGAACCATCCGCGGCAGCACCGCTTCGCTCAGTCCGAACTCGCGCAGCGCCTCGAGGGCGTAGGGGTCATCGGGCGCACACGGTGAGTCGAGCTGGGCGACGGCGACGTCGTAGCGCGGGTCGGCCTGCCACGGGTGATCCGGCAGGCCGATCGCGTCGCCGAGCAGCCGCGGAATCTCAGCGAGGCTCACGACGCGGTCACCGGGCGGCGACCACGGTCCGCTGGTCACGAACGGCACGCGGATGAGGCGTTGATCGAGTGAGTACCCGTGGCCCATCAGGTCGTTCTCGCCGAAGTTCTCACCGTGGTCCGACGTCACGATCACGATCGTCTCGTCGAGGACCCCGGCCCGATCGAGGCCTTCGAGCACGCGGGCGAGCCAGTCGTCGAGCAGCCGGATGGCGCGCTGGTAGAGGTACCGCATCCGGCGCAACGCCGTTTCGGGGATGTCGTGGCCGACGAGACAGGCGCGTGTCAGCGCGACGAACGTGAGGTACTCGCTCGCTTCCTCACCGGCGCGCAGCCGGTCGAGCGCCCCAAGGTCGTCGTACGGCTTGGGTGGCAGGTACGGCGAGTGGCACTCGATGAGGTTGACGAACCAGAAGAACGGCTTTTGTTGGTTGCGTTCGACCAGCCAGGTCGACAGCAGGTCCTCGACCGCGGTGGCGCCGTCGTCGACGCGCGCCCGCAGCGACTGCCACGCCCACGCCGCCCGTTCCTTCCACGACCCGGACATGGCGTTGCGCTGGCTCTCGATGAACGTAAAGGTCTCGAAGCCGCGATCGAAGCCGATCCGCGGCGAGACCCACGCGTTGGTGCTCACGCCCGCGGTCGCGTAACCGTTGGCAGTCAGGACCGAGGACAGCAGCCGGTCCTCCGACGCGTTGATCATCTCGGTGATCCGGGCCGGGCGGCCGTGCGCGCTCGGCCCGATCTGCGATGTGCGGGGCAGGAGACCCGTGAACATGGCGCCGTGCGACGGGACCGTCCAGCACGCAGGCGAATAGGCCTGGTCGACGGCGGCGCCCCGCGATGCGAGCTGGGCGAGGGTCGGCGTCGCTCCCGCGGCCGCGCCGTACGGCTCGAACGCATCGGCGCGCGCCGTGTCCAGGACAATCAAGAGGATGTTGGGCCCAGCACCCACGGGCGGTGATTGTACGGGCGGCTGGCTACGAGGCGTGCAGGCTCCGTCCGAGGTTTGCCATCGCTCGCCGGAACAACCGGCCCATAACTACCGGCGCGAGCGGGCTGAGGATGCGGAACAACGGCGTAGGGTCCATCGTCATCGTCCAGGTGACGACTGACCGGCCGCCGGCCGCCGGCGCGACGCGCCAGTCCTCGACGATGGCCTTGGCGATTGGCGCGCTCGTCGCGTCCACGCGGAATGTCCAACGCGTCGGCGCGTCCCAGGCCAGCATCGTCTCCTCGTAGGTGCCGCCGCGCATGCGCAGGGTGCGCGTGCTGCCGACGCCGGGAGGCTGCGGGCCGGAGTAGCCGCCGCCGGTGACGCCGGGGAACCACGTCCACGTCTCCGGATTGGCGCTGATCGCGTCGAACACCGCGGCCGGCGCCCCGTCAACCGTCGCCTCGAAATGAAACCGCTTCGGCGCTCGATCGAGAAAGTCCAACCCTTCAGCCCGCAGCTGTCGCATACCGCTAGCTGGGGGTCATTTGCAACATGAACTGGTTGAGGTCGAAGTAGTCGCGCCAGGCGGCGACCTTGCCGTCGTCGGTTACTTCGAAGACACCCATCACCGGGAGCTCGATGGTCTTGGCCGCGGTGATGAAGGCGTCGACCCGTTCGGTCATCACGACGTTGCCGTTGGCCGCGATGTGGGTGACGCGGAACTCGATCTTGTCGACGCCCGCGGTGAAGCCGGCGATCAAGCCGCGGATGTCATCGACGCCCGTTACGGGTGCCATTGGGATGTTGTGGTAGACCGCGTCGGTCGTGAAGAAGGCGAGGATCGCTTCGATGTCGCCGTCGCCCCACGCGGCGCAGAACGCGGTGACGACGTCGGTCGGGTCGGCGCTCACGCGACACCGCCCTTCGTCTCGGCCCACGTCTTGCCCAACTCGACGTCGACGTCGTGGGGGAGACCGAGGATCCGTTCGGCGATCACGTTGCGCAAGACCTCCGACGTGCCGCCGCCGACGGTCAGGGCCGGGCTGAACAGGAAGCCGCGGGACCACACCTCGAAGCCCGGCGGGTCGAACAGCATGCCGTTGGCGCCGACCAGATCCTTGGCCAGGTTGAACACCCGCTTCCCGTGCGGGTCGTTGAGGGCCTTGCGCAGCGACGCGTCGGGACCCGGCGTCTTGTTGACGGCGGCCGACACCTGCCGAAGATGGTGGTACCGAAGGATCTCGCCTTCGATGTACGCCTCGACGATGCGCTGGCGCTCGACCGGACCGATGCGATCGCCGAGCGATTGGGCAAGCGGGATGAGGTCACGCGCCGTCGGCCCGTACCCCCACTGCACGCCGCCCTTCGACAGCGACACCCGCTCGTTGGCCAGCGTCTGCTTGGCCATGGCCCAACCGTTGTTGAGTTCGCCGATGAGGTTCTCGGCCGGGATCTGCACGTCGGTGAAGAAGACCTCGTTGAACCCGCCGTCCTCCTGGCCGCCGATCATGTTGCGGATCGGGCGGATGTCGATGCCGGGCAGATCCATCGGGATGATGAAGTACGAAATGCCCGCGTGCTTCGACACGTCGGCGTCGGTGCGGGCGATGAGGATGCCGAACTTGGCGATCTGGGCCAGCGACGTCCAGATCTTCTGACCGTTGATGACGTAGACGTCACCGTCACGAACGGCGCGCGTCGACAGGTTGGCCAGGTCGGAGCCGGCGCCCGGCTCGCTGAAGAGTTGGCACCACATCTCCTCACCGGACAGCATCGGCGGCAGGTAGCGCTGCTTCTGCTTCTCGGTGGCATGCACGACGAGCACGGGCCCGCAGTGGCCGATGCCAATCGGGTTCGTCGGGCGAGCGACGCCGGCGCGGCGAAGTTCGTCGTCGATGATCAGTTGCAGCTCAGGCTCGGCGTCGATGCCCCACGGGGCCGGCCAGTGCGGCACCACGTAGCCGGCTTCGGCTAGCTGCTGGCCGGTGGCATTGGGGTGCTCGTCGAGCCAGGCCCGCACCTTCTCTCGGCGAGGGTCATCCTCCGGCGGTAGGTCGATCTGCATGGGGCGAATTGAAACAAGTTCTCGCGACGGTTACAACAGCGCTCGTGCTCGCCGTGGACAGCGTGTCCGTGAGCTTCGGAGGATTGAAGGCTCTCGCCGAGGTGTCGCTCGACGTCGAGGCCGGCGCGGTGACCGGCCTCATCGGTCCCAACGGAGCGGGCAAGACCACCCTGTTCAACGCGGTGTGCGGGCTCCAACTGCCAGATAGCGGCCGCATCCGTCTCGACGAGCGTGACATCACGGACCTCAAGCCGTATCAGCGCGCCCGGCTGGGCGTGGGCCGCACGTTCCAACGGCTCGAGGTGTTCGGCTCGCTGTCCGTCTACGACAACATCCTCGTCGCCGCCGACCTGAATCGCGGGCACAACGGCGACGCGGTCGACGCCCGCTCGCTGGCGGCCGAGATCTTGCAACTCGTCGGCTTGCGCGACCTGGCGCGTACGCGCGCCGACCAGCTGCCGACCGGCCAGGCCCGTCTGTTGGAGTTGGGTCGCGCCCTCGCAACCGGCCCGCGGTTGTTGTTGCTCGACGAGCCGTCATCGGGCCTCGACGAGGGCGAGACCGACGACCTGGCCGTGCTGCTCGACACGCTCGCGAGCCGCGGCTTGGCGGTGCTGCTCGTCGAGCACGACGTCGAGTTGGTGATGCGCGTGTGCAAACGCATCCACGTTCTCGATTTCGGGAACATCCTCGCGGTTGGCACGCCGCAGGAGATCCGCCGCAACAAGGCTGTACAGCACGCGTATCTAGGCGGGGCCTAGTCTCCACGACGGACCACATTCGGGAGGAGCCAATGGTGAGGCCCAAGCTGGGGATGGCGGTGCTGGGTGTGCTCGCGCTCGTTTCCGCCGCGTGTGGGTCGCGACTTCCTGACGACACGCTCAAGGCACTGGACGCGCGCAACGCCAACACCGCTGCGCCGGTTGCTGACGCGAACGGCACCACGGACGCGACGACGGCGACCGACGCGAGTGGCGTCGACACGGGCAGTCCGTCCGGCGACTCGTCGTCGGGACCGTCGACCGGCGGCGGAACGGCGACCACAGTCAAGGCGGCCTCGTCGTGCGGCACGGGTGGCGCCACCGCGCCGGGCGTGACCGCGACCGAGATCAAGGTCGCGAGCATCGTCACCGACTCGGGCCCGCTGCCGGGCGCGACCGAAGGTTCATACCGCGGCGCGGCGAGCTACTTCGCCAAGGTCAACGCCGAGGGCGGCGTCTGCGGGCGCAAGATCACACTGCTCAAGGGCGACGACGGCCTCGATCCCGCCAAGGGCCGGGCCGAGTTCCTCCGACTCGAGCCCAAAGTGCTCGGCATCGTGAGCAACTTCTCGGTCGCCGACTCCGGCTACATCGACCTGATCAAGTCGACCGGCGTGCCCTACGCCAGCCTCACCGTCGACCCGGCGGGCGCCGATCTCAAGAACGTCTTTCCCAAGAACCGCCGCGACGTCCTCAGTACCGCGCCGTTCGTGTGGCTGAAGCAGCAGCACCCGGCGGTCAAGCGGGCGGCCATCCTCTACGCCGACATCGGCGGCGTCGGCGCCAACGTCCCCGGCTTCGAGAAGGCGATCCAACGCGCCGGCTTCGAACTGGTACGGCCCACCGAAGCGGTACGCGTGACCGACCCCGACTACACGGGCATCATCCGCAACCTGCAGTCGGCCAATGTCGAGTTCCTCTATCTGTTCGCCTTCGAGGTGAACATGCATGTCCGCTTCGTGCGCAACATGAAGCAGCAGGGCTACAACCCGCCGATCAAGGCGGCGAACATCGCGTTCAACACGCGGTTCTCCGAGTTGCTCGGTAAGGACGGCGACGGGTGGGAGAACCACCAGACGTTCCTGCCGTTCCTCGATCCGGCGGAGAAGGCCCGATCGAAGCCCCTGGCTGACTTCATCGACTGGAACAACCGCCGCTATCCCGGCGGTCAGCTCGACCTGTTCCCGGTCGACGGGTGGGGCTACGCGGCGTACTTCGTCGATGCGTTGCGCATCGCGGGCGGCAACCTGACCCGAAAGACCCTGCTCGACGCCTTCGCCAAGGTGCCCAAGTTCGACTTCGGCGGCATCAACGCGGCGACCAATCCGGCGACCGGTCAGGGCGACCGCTGTTTCGTGATGGCCAAACACGTCGGCGGCATCTGGAGGCGCGAGCACCCGGCTTCCGGCGGCTACGAGTGCAACCTCGGCGAGATCTACAAGTTCAAGTAGGCCGCGCCCCCTCGTGGAGAAGTTTCTTGTTTTCCTGATCATCGGGATCGCGAACTACGGCGCGGTCTACGCGATCTCGGCGACGGGACTCGTCGTCAGTTACATCACGTCGGGCATCTTCAACTTCGCGCACGGCGCGATAGGGATGTTCCTCGCCTTCGTGTATTGGGAGCTGCACGTCAACCAGCACTGGTCGACGCTGCCTGCGCTGGTTGTCACGCTGCTCGTCATCGCGCCGCTGCTCGGCGTGCTGCTCGACGTGCTCGTGATGCGGCGCCTGGTCGCCAACGCATCGGTCGCGACCAAGCTGGTCGTCACGCTCGCCCTGCTGCTGGCGTTCCAGGGCCTGGTGCTGGCGATCTGGGGAATCAAGCTGCGCACGACGCCGCAGTTCTTCGAGGACCGCAGCTACACGATCGGCGGCCTCAACATCAGCTACCACCAGACGATCACGGTGCTGACGGCCGGCGCGGTTGCCTTCGCCATGCGCGCCCTGTTCCGGCACACGCGGCTCGGCGTCGCCATGCGCGCCGTCGTCGACAACCCCGAGATCTGTGCGATCAAGGGCGTGAGCCCGAACCAAGTGACCGCCGCGTCGTGGGCGCTGGGCTCGATGCTCGCCGGCCTGGCGGCCATCCTCATCGCGCCGGGCCTCAACCTCGAGGTCAACACGCTGAGCCTGCTTGTCGTCGCCGCCTACTCCTGCGCGGTGGTCGGGCGGTTGCAGAGCCTGCCGCTCACGTTCGCCGGCGCGCTGGCTCTCGGCGTGGGCCAGGGAATGATCCAGGGCTACCTCCCGAGCGGCAACGAGTTCGTCTCGCATCTCCGCCCGTCGTTGCCGTTCGTGCTGCTCTTCTTCGCCCTGCTCGTCCGGCGCGAGATCCGGTTGCCGGAGCGCATCCGCACCCACGCCGAGCCGGCGCCGCCACCGTTGCGAACGACGCTTCTCGTCAGCGCCGTCGCCATCGCTGCCGCCATTCCGCTGTCGGGAATGCTGTCGGACTACCAGCGCATCATCGGCTCGAAAACGCTCGTGTTCGCCGCGGTGGTGCTGAGCTTGGTGCTGTTGACCGGGCTGTCCGGTCAGGTGTCGCTGATGCAGCTGTCGTTCGTCGGCATCGGCGCGGTCACGCTGGCCAAGCTGCCCGACGGGATGCCCTACATCCTCGCCCTGGTCATATCGACAGCGGTGGCCGGGGGAGTCGGCCTCATCGTCGCCCTGCCTGCGATCCGATTGCGCGGCATCTACCTCGCGCTGTCGACGCTGGCGTTCGCGATCCTCATGGACGACCTCGTGTTCGGCAACCGCTCGGTCCTGGGCGGGGGCACGACGCTGGCCGTACCGCGCCCCAGCTTCCTGGGCCTGCACTTCGACAGCGAGCGGTCGTTCATGGTCGTGGTTGCCGTCGTGGCGGTGATCTACGCCAACATCTTCTTGATCGTGCGCCGCAGCAACTTCGGCCGCACGCTGGCGGCGATGCGCGACTCGCCCAACGCGTGCCAGATGCTCGGCATGAACCTCACCGCGATCAAGCTGCGCGTCTTCGGGCTCTCGGCCCTCATGGCCGGCGCCGCGGGGACGTTGGTCGGCGGTCTGCAAGCGCGCGTCGGCCAGCTCGACTTCCTCTGGCAGCGCTCGTTGTCGGTGTTGCTGGTCGGCACGATCTTCGGCATCACCAGCGTGTCCGGCGCGTTCATCGGCGCGCTGTTCTTCGTCGTCCTTCCCGAGCTGGCGAACAAAACCGACGCCGCAGGCGGCGCGCTGGCGATTCAGCCCCTCGTGATCGGGCTGCTGGCCATGGCCACGGCGCGCCGGCCCGAAGGCATCGCCGGCCAGTTGCGCTTCCGTCTCCGTCCGCTGCTCGGCCGCGTGCGCGCGTTCAGCGCGCCCGACATCGAGCTACCCGAGTTGGAGCCTGCGGTTGCCCAAAGCTGACGTCCCCCTCCTCGAGCTGCGGTCGATCCGCGCCGGCTACGACGGCGTCGAAGCCTTGTACGGCATTGACTTCTCGGTGCAGGCGGGATCGCTGGTCGGCATCCTCGGCCCCAACGGCGCCGGCAAGAGCACGACGCTCAAGGTCATCAGCGGCTTGCTGCGCCCGACGAGTGGGAGCGTGCTGCTCGAAGGCCAGGACGTCACCGGCGTCTCCGCCGTCCAGCTGGCGCGGGCCGGCGTGTGTCTCATCCCCGAAGGTCGCGGCATCTTCCCGAACCTCACCGTGCGCGAGAACGTGTTGATGGACAGCTACACCAACGGGCGCACGCCCGCCGAACTCGAGGAGGTCGCTTACGCGCGCTTCCCCGTTCTCGCGGGCCGGCGCCAGCAGGTCGCGGGAACTCTGTCCGGCGGCGAGCAACAGATGCTGTCGTTGTCCCGCGCGCTGTCGACCGACCCGGCGCTGATCCTGCTCGACGAGCTGTCGATGGGCCTGGCGCCCCTCGTCGTCGAGCAGCTGTTCAAGATCGTCCGCGAGCTGACGGAGACGGGCGTGACGACGGTGGTCGTCGAGCAGTTCGCCGACGTCGTTCTCGACATCGCCGACGAAGTGGTCGTGATGTCGCACGGGCGCGTGCGCCTCCGGGGCGCGCCCAAGCGGGTTCGCAAGGAGCTGCACGCCGCGTACCTCGGAAAGGCGGCACACTGAGATGATGCGAGTGCGGGCCGGGCCGATCGCGATGGTGGTGGCGTGCGGCTTGGCCGCCGCCCCGATGTCGGCGCGGGCCGCCGACGAGAGCGAGTCGCAGCTGGGTGGGTACATCGCCGGCGCCGCCGGTTGGGCCGTCTCGTTCCAGCCGTTCATCCCCGCCCTGCTGCCGACTGGCGACGCGCCGGCCGAAACGACGTTCTCCCTTTCCGCCGCCAACTTGAAGTCGGGCGGCAACGCCCTGGGCCGGGCCAGCATCTTCTATCCCGGCTCGGCCGCGGCCAACCTCGGTCCGCTCCTCGCCCAGGGCGCCGGCCAGCCGGCGATCGGCGGTTTGGTGCCGCCGTACCCGGGCGTGGTCGAGGCCAACGCCAACGACGGCGAGGTCGCCCGCTCGGTCAACCCTGGCATCACGATGCGCGCCTTCGGCTCGCCCGAGCGGGCTGAGGGTGACGTGCGCACGCCCGACGTCAACTTCCCGGGCGTGTTGAAGATCGACTCGGTGTCGTCGAACAGCATCGCCGAGGTAACCGACGTCGACGTCACGTCTGGGTGCACCGTGCACCTCGAAGGCGTGACGGTGTTGGGGCTCATCAAGATCGCCGCGATCCACAGCCGCTCGATCACCAGCAGCACCGGGTTGACGGCGACGGCCGGCGGCGACCTCCAGGTGATCGGCCTCACTGTCGGCGGTGTCGCCGCCGAGTTGACCGCCGACGGCCTCCACGCGACCGGCCTGCCGCCGCAAGCCGACCCGATCCCGGGCGTCGGCGCCGTGTTCCCCGGGAACAATCCCGACGCCGCGCTCAATTCGGCGCTGGCCGCGTTGGGGGCGACGATCAAGCTCACCCGTTCGGTCGAGAAGGTCAGCGGCGGCAGCGCAGACCGTCTGGCCAACGGCGTACTGATCTCGATCAACAACCCGGCGGTGCCCGGCAGTCACCTCGACATCACCCTGGCATCCACCGGCAGCGCCGCGCTGGCGTCCCTGCCGGTCGATCTCGACGTGAGCGGCGTCGACCTGGAAGCACCGGGGCCCGATCTGAGCGCGGTGGGCACGACGCCAACCGATCTCGGCGCTACCAACTTCGGGTCGAGCCCGTTGGGCAGTGTCGCCCTCGGTCCGTCAACCGGCGCCGGCACAATCGGTGACGGCGCCGGGTCGGCGTTGGCGCCCTCGCTCACCAACTACAAGTTCAAGGGCGTGTCCTGGCAGCTCGTCCTCCTGGCGTTGGTCGTGTCCGTTCTCGTCGCACGATGGCTGCGGCGCTTCCTGCAATCGAGGCTTTTGTCGTGATTACTGACGTCGCCGCATCCGAACAACGCGTCATCGACCGTCGGGCCCGCTTCCGCGACGCGGTCGTGAGGCTGTCCGAGCGGGCCCAGTCGGCCGAGCTGGTGCGGCTTCTGCTGTTTCCGGGCGCGGTTGCTGTCGTCGCTGGTTTCGCGTTCATGCTGCTCGGTTGGTACGGCGCCTCGCACACGGCGCGCACGATCGAACAGATCCCGTACCTCATCTCCGGCGGACTCATCGGCCTCGGGCTGGTGATGCTCGGCGCGCTGCTGCTGTCGTCGGCGATCTGGATGACGATGCTCCAGCGCCACCAGTCCGAGCAGGACGAGCGCCTCGAGCGGAAGCTGGACGAGCTCGAGACCCGGCTGTCGTCGCCCCGTGGTCGCAAGTGACGCTGCTCGACGGTCGCGTCGTCATCGTCACCGGCGCCGGTCGCGGGCTGGGTCGCGCTGAGGCCCTCGAGGTAGCGCGCGAGGGGGCGCGGGTCGTCGTCAACGACATGGACGCGGTCGAGGCCGACGCCGTCGTCAAGGAGATCGAGGCGGCGGGAGGCGAGGCGGTCGTCGACATCGGCGACGTCGCCGACTGGGACCACGCCCGCGGGCTGATCGAGGGGACCGCGAGCCGCTGGGGCCGGCTGGACGGCGTCGTCAACAACGCGGGAATCCTCCGCGACCGCATGATCTTCAAC
Source organism: Acidimicrobiales bacterium (assembly GCA_035649535.1). GTDB lineage: Bacteria > Actinomycetota > Acidimicrobiia > Acidimicrobiales > JACDEA01 > JACDEA01. The sequence continues at coordinate 56,726 of DASRJI010000137.1, forward strand.
ATGGCCGAGGACGAGTGGGACGCGGTGATCCGCGTGCACCTCAAGGGTCATTTCTGCATGAGCCGCTGGGCGTGCACGTACTGGCGCGATCAGGGCAAAGCGGCGGGCGGCGCCACCTACGGGCGCGTGGTGAACACCGCATCCGAGGCGCTGTTCGGCAGCCCGGGCCAGCCCAACTACGCGTCGGCCAAGGCCGGCATCGTCGGCCTCACGGGCTCGATCGCGCGCGGCATGGGCAAGTACGGCGTCACTGCAAACGCGATCTGCCCGCGGGCACTCACGCGCATGACCGAGCAGCTCGGCGGCTTCGACGACCTGGGCCCCGAGAAGGTCGCACCGCTCGTTGCGTACCTCCTATCGCCCGAAGCCGGCCACGTGAACAACCGCACGTTCATCGTCTACGGGCGCATGATCACGCTGCTCTCGCCCATGACCGAGGTCGAACGGTGGGACGCCGACGCCGACTGGACCCCCGCACTCGTCGCCACGACTCTGGCCGGGTTACAGTCGGGCCAGTAACTAGAACCGATTCCACTTTTGCGAGGGCGGCTAGGACGATGAGCATTACCGACGAGATCAACCTTCTCAGCCGGGACCAGTTTGTCGAGGGCGTGCCCCACGACTGGTTCACGTGGCTGCGCAACAACGCGCCCGTGTATCACCACAGCGAGCCTGACGGCCCCGGCTTCTGGGTCATCACCAAGTACGACGACGTCGTCGCCGTCGGCAAGGACGCCAAGACGTACTCGTCCGATCAGGACCGCGGTGGTGTGGTGATGATCGAGGAGCCGCCGCCCGGGCAGAGCAACAACCTCGAGGGTGGCGGCAAGCTCATGCTCACCACCGATCCGCCCGAGCACACGCGCTATCGCAAGCTCGTCAACAAGGGCTTCACGCCGCGGATGATCAACGCTTTGGAGAAGCACATCCGGGAGCAAGCGGTCGACATCATCGACAAGGCGCTCGAGGGTGGCGAAGCCGACTTCGTCGTCGACATCGCGGCTGACCTCCCCCTCCAGGCCATCGCCGAGCTGATCGGCGTGCCGCTGGAGGAGCGAGGGAAGCTCTTCGAGTGGAGCAACCGGATGATCGGCAGCGAAGACCCGGAGTACTCGGTCACGCGCGAAGAGGCCCTGGGCGCCAGCATCGAGATGTTCATGTACGCGCAGGCGCTGGCCGACAAGCGGCGCGCCGAGCCGAAGGACGACATCTTGTCGGTGTTGCTCGAGTCCGAGGTCGACGGCGAGCAGCTGTCGGAGATGGACTTCAACCTGTTCTTCCTGCTGCTGTCGGTGGCCGGCAACGAGACGACGCGCAACGCCATCTCTCACGGCATGCACGCGCTGCTGCAGAACCCCGACCAGTACCAGTTGTTGGTCGACGATCCGTCGCGCGTCACGGTCGCTACCGATGAGATCGTGCGGTGGGCGTCGCCGGTCATGTACTTCCGCCGCAACATCACCGAGGACACCGAGTTGCGTGGCCAGGAGATGAAGGCGGGCGACAAAGCGACGATCTATTACATCTCCGGAAATCGCGACGAGGACATCTTCGACGACCCGTTCACGTTCGACGTCACGCGCGATCCGAACCCGCACATCGGCTTCGGCGGCGGCGGCCCGCACTTCTGCCTCGGCACCAGCTTGGCCAAGCTCGAGATCCGCGTCCTGTTCGAGGAGCTCGCCCAGCGGGCGCCGAAGATGACCCAGATCGGCGAGGCGCCGCGGCTGCGGTCCAACTTCATCAACGGTCTCAAGCACCTCCCTGTCAAGTTCGGCTAGAGCGAGCCGGAGGCGCAGACGGAAGGCGAGCGGGCAAGCAGAGCCCGGGACGTGCTCCCTCTCGACGGTGTGCGGGTTGTCGACGCCGTCGAGGAGAAGGGCGAGCTGTGCGGCCGGCTGTTAGCTGATCTCGGCGCCGAGGTCGTGCGCGTCGGACCCGTCACCGATCAGTTCCGCAACATCAACAAGGTTGGGGCGCCGCCCGAGGCGGTCGATGCGCTGTTGGCCGGGGCCGACGTCTTCCTCACCTCGAAGCCCCCGACCTCGACGGTGATGCAGGAAAATCCGCACCTCATCGTCACCGCCATCACCGACTTCGGGCTCACGGGTCCGTATCGCGACTACGTCGCCACCAACGCGGTGATGGTTGCGATGGGCGGGATGTTGTTCCGTAGCGGCACCCCCGACCAGCCGCCGTTGTTGCCGCCCGGCACGCTGGCCTACGACGTCGCCGGCGTGAGCGCGGCGATGGCGACGCTCACCGCGGTGTGGCAGCGACGTCCACAGCTCATCGACGCCTCGGTGATGGAGTCGCTACTGCAGATCACCGACTGGTCGCTCGCCGGCTACGCGATCGACGGCGGCATGGACCCGATGCGCGCCGGCTCGGGGCCGGTGTATTCGATCTATCCATGCGCCGACGGCTACGTGCGCGTGATCGTGTTGAGCCCGCGCCAGTGGGCGGCCATGCGTGACTGGCTGGGCAACCCGCCCGAGTTGGAAGGGCCCGAGAAGAACGGGCTCCTGGGCCGGCTCGGCATCCAGACCACGGTGATCGACCCGCTCTACCTCGAGCTTTTCTCGAAGTACGGCGCCGCCGAATTGGCCGACGAAGCGCAGCGACGCGGGATCGTCATCACGCCGGTGTTGCGGCCCGACCAGGTGCTCACGACGCCGCACTTCGTCGAGCGAGGGACATTCGTCGACGGTTGTGGCGGCCGGGTCGCGTCGGGCTTGTTCGAGATGGACGGCGAACGGGTCGGGGTCCGCGAGGAGTATCAAGACGGCGCGGCGCCGGCGTGGGAGCCGCGTCCGGCGCCGGGCGCGGTTGATCTCGAACCGGCGCGTCCGTTCGCCGGGCTGCGCGTGATCGACTTCGGGATCGGCGCCGTCGGCGTCGAGGTCGGGCGCTACTTCGCCGAAAACGGCGCCGACGTGATCAAGGTCGAGAGCCGCACGTATCCGGACTTCATCCGCGTCGTGCTCGGGACCGAGATGAACTTCTCCTTCGCCTCGTCGAGCCGGTGCAAGCGTGGCTTCGGCGTGAACGTCAAGACGCCCGAGGGTCTCGAGTTCGTCAAGACGCTGCTCGCCGACGCCGACGTCCTCATCGAGAACTCGGCAACCGGTGTGATGGACGATCTTGGTCTGGGGTGGTCGGCGGTGCACGAGATCAACCCGCGCCTGGTGATGGTCAGTAGTCAGCTGATGGGATCAACCGGACCGTGGAAGGACTGGATCGGCTACGGCCCGTCGACGCGCCCGCCGGCCGGGATGACGCACCTGTGGAACTGGCCCGACGGCGGCCCGCCCCCCGGATCGTTCGCCGTGCATCCGGACCACCTGGTCGGCCGGGTGTGCACCGTCGGTGCGCTGGCCGCCCTCATCGGCGGGGGCGGGCGTCACGTCGAGTGCGCGCAGGTCGAGACGATCATCAACTTCCTGGGCGACATCCTGCTGCGCGAGTCGATCGAACCCGGGAGCGCGCAGCCCCTTGGCAATGGCGGCACGCGGGTCGTCAAGTGCGCGGGCAACGAGCGGTGGGTCGTGATCGACGGCGACTGCGACGTCACCGACGAGTGGTGCGCCGAGCGCACGGACCGCGACGTCGTTGCCGAGCTACAAGCTCGCGGGGCGGCGGCTGGTTATGTCGTGTACCCGAGCGACATGGCCACCGACCCGCATCTCGTCGCCCGCGGCTATGCGCAGCAGGTCGACCAGCCTGGTGCCGGCCGCATGTATCTCGAGGGCCCCGCCTTCCACGCGACCGGCATCCCCGAGCCGATCGTCGCCCCCGCGCCCGGCCTGGGCGAGCACACCCGCGAGATCGCCCGCGACCTCCTGAGCCTCTCCGACAGCGAGATCGACAAGGCCCTCGCGGCCGGCATCCTCGAGGGCCCTCTCACGCCCACCTAAAGCAATGTGTCGGTGTCAGGTTGCGGTTTCCGTTGCTCTGACACCGACACGTCACCACTCGAACCAGCCGTTGCCCATCTGCCACGTGCCGCCGGCCTTGATGTGGCTGACGATGGCGCGTTGCAACGTGGTGTCCTGCGGGAGGGCGTCGAGATCAGGGTCAGGGTCGTGGAACACGAAGCGGCAGATGCTGCTGTTGTCGGCGACGGTCTTGTCCGGGCGCAACGTGAAGCGCTGCTGGAAACGCACGATGTTCGAGTCGGTGGGGAGGTAGTCCGCGAGCTGCGGGTCGAGGAGCCACGACGCGCACGTCGCCAGGACCGGCGTCTCCTCGGGGAAATGTGCCGGAAAGAACTCGTGGGCCCACGCGATCGACGCGTCGCACGCATCGGGCGTCATCGGGCCGGTCTCGGGTATGTGGACACCGAGCGCGCTGTCGCCGCGTGACGTGCGCCGTTCGAACTGGAGCCGGCCGAGCTGGTAGATGCCGCCGCGGAAATGCAGCGTCATCCACCACGGCACATCGAGGCCGGTGTCGTGGTTGATGAGCTGGTTTTCGTACAGGTTCTGGCCGAGGTCGGCCAGCGTCGCCCACGACACGCCGTCGGGGATGCCCCGCGCTGCGTGCCACTCGCGCACCCCTGGCAGCGCGGCCAGGAAGGCCCACACGTGCATGAGTTGCGTCGAGCGAGCAGGCGCATCGTGGAGTGGCGGCCACCAGAGGTAGCCCGTCTCACCGAGCGTCGTCACCAGCAGGTGGTGCTCGCGATCGACGATCCACTGCTCAGCGTCGGTACTAGGTCGGGCGGCCAGGACGATGGGGATGTCCTCAGCCGGCACCGCCACGCGTTCGAGCAATCGCGCCGCCGTCGCGGCGTCGGGCAGCGGCGCGCGTGGCGGGTCGGGCGCGCCAGTGTCGAGACCGTCGAGCCAGTCGGCGAACGTGCCGTCGAGCCCCAGCGCGTCGCGAACGGCGGCGGCGTCCATCGGGCGGACGCTAGACCGTGGGTATGGAGATCGACCTGCTCGACGGCAGGCTGTACGGCGGCGATGCGCACCCCGCGTACGCGCACATGCGCGCCGCGGGCGGGATGTACTTCGACGAGAAGAACGGCGTTTGGGGCGCGGCGTCGTATGAGGCAGTCCTCGGCGCGTCCAAGGATCCGGCGACGTTCTCGAACGCCGGCGGCATCCGGCCCGACTCAGGGCCGCTGCCGATGATGATCGACATGGACGACCCCGCCCACTGGAAGCGCCGCAAGCTCGTCAACCGCGGCTTCACGCCCAAGCGGGTGCGCGACAGCGCCGCCGAACTGCAGGGCGTGTGCGACGACCTCATCGACCGGGTGTGCGAGGCGGGAGAGTGCGACTTCGTCCGCGACCTGGCCGCGCCCCTGCCGATGATCGTGATCGGCGACATGCTCGGTGTCGCTCCCGAAGATCGCGACGACCTGCTCCGATGGTCCGACGACATGGTGAGCGCGCAGGGCGGCAACGCCACCGAGGAGCAGTTCCTCGCCGCCATGAACGCCATGACTGAATACAGCGACTTCGCCACCAAGGCGATCGCGGCCCGAGCCGCCGAGCCGACCGACGACCTGTTCAGTGTCTTGGTCCACGCCGAGGTCGACGGTGACCGCTTGGCCGATGACGAGGTCCTCTACGAGGCCCTGTTGATCCTCGTCGGCGGCGACGAGACCACGAGGCACGTCATCAGCGGCGGCATGCAGCAGTTGCTGTTGCATCCCGACCAGCGGGCGGAGCTCATCGAGGATCCGTCGGGCCTCCGTGTCGCCGTCGAGGAGATGTTGCGGTGGGTGTCGCCGATCAAGAACATGTGCCGGACCGTGACCGGCGACGTCACGTTCTTCGGCGGCGACCTGAAGGCGGGCCAGAAGGTCATGCTGCTGTACGAATCGGCCAACTTCGACGACGCCCACTTCACCGACCCCGAGACGTTCGACGCGGCTCGTGAGCCGAACGACCACGTGGCGTTCGGGTTCGGCAGCCATTACTGCCTCGGCCAAGCGTTGGCGCGCGTGGAGATGAACGTGATGTTCGAGCGACTTTTGGCCCGCCTGCCCGACATGGAGCTGGCCACCGATGCGGCCCTCCCGCGCCGGCAGGCGACGTTCATCAGCGGCCTCGAATCGATGCCGGTCCGCTTCCCGCCGTCCGGCCGGTTGCGAGGCAAATAGAAACGTGTTCTACTTCGGCGTCTTATGGCAGAAGCGACGTGGAAGCTCGAATTTCCGTATCGCCGGAGCGTCGGGCCAGTCATCGGTGCGTTCCTGACCGGCCTGCGTGAAGGCAAGGTCGTCGGCATAAAGACGGCGGCGGGGCGGGTGATCTGCCCGCCGCTCGAGTACGACCCCGAAACGGGTGAGGGCCTGGGCGCCGAGGCGTTGGTCGACCTGGCCGACACCGGCGTCGTCACCGACTGGTCGTGGGTGCCGGCCCCCCACGACAAGCAGCCGGCGCAGCCGTTCGCGTGGGCGCTGGTCAAGATCGACGGCGCCGACACGGCGCTGCTGCACGTGGTCAACGGCGAGGTCGAGCGGGGCACGAAGGTGCGGGCGGTCTGGCGTGACGAGCGCAGAGGCCATGTCACCGACATCGAGCACTTCGAGGTGATCGCCTGATGAGTGACGCCATGTTCATGGAGCAGATGGTCGACCTCGAGTACAACGTCGTCGCCTCGCCGACGGCGAAGGCCTTCGCCAAGAGCATGAACGCGAGCAAGATCATCGGCCACAAGTGCCCGTCTTGCGCGAGGGTCTACGTGCCGCCCAAGGGGTACTGCCCGATGTGCGTCGTCGAAACCACTGAGAAGGATGTGGTCGCCATCGCCGACGAGGGCACGGTCGCCAGCTTCACCGTCCTCACGCCGATCCAGTACCGCGGCCAGCAGGAGAAGGACGACTACGCGCTGGCCAACATCCTGCTCGACGGCGCCAGCGGCACGGTCGGCCAGCAGCGCATCGCGGGTCTGCCGGTGAGCGAGGTGCGCATGGGCATGCGCGTGAAGGCGGTGTGGACCCCGAAGGAAGAGCGCGAGGCCGACGACGACCCGCGCGGCTGGGGGTTGGGCACCGCTATCAAGCATTGGGAGCCGAACGGCGAACCCGACGCACCGTTTGAGACCTACCGGGAGCACATGCTGTGAGAGACGTTGCGATTGTCAGCTATGCATCGATCTCGGTCGACAGCACCGACTTGTCCGAGACGCAACTGCTGTATCCGGTGGTGACTGAAGCCATCAAGCAATCAGGCATCGACCGCAAGGACATCCAGTTCACCTGCGCCGGTAGCTGCGACTACCTGCAGGGCGCGCCGTTCGCCTTCGTGTCGAACCTCGAAGCCACTGGCGCATGGCCGCCGATCTCGGAGAGCCACGTCGAGATGGACGGCGCCTGGGCCCTGTACGAGGCGTGGGTCCGGCTCCAGGACGGCGACATCGATGTCGCGCTGGCGTTCTCATCCGGCGTGTCGTCGCGGGCCAAGGACCTCAACCAGGTCACCAACGTGCAGCTCGACCCGTACTACCTGATGCCGTTGTGGCCGGGCCACGACGCGCTGGGCGCCCTTCAAGGCCGGGCCCTGCTCGACAAGAGCAACTACACCGAGCGCGACTTCGCCGAAGTCGCCGCCCGCAGTCGAGGCGAGAGCCGGAGCGTTGACGACCTTCTGAAGGAGCCATACGTCAGCTCCCCATTGCGCGCGCACGACATGCCGCCGGTCAACGACGGCGCCGCCGCGGTCGTCCTCGTCGCCGGTGACAAGGCCAACGAAGTGTGCAGCCGGCCGGCGTGGATCACCGGGATCGACCACCGCGTCGACCCGCACTACCCGGGCGTGCGCGATCTGTCGGTCTCGCCGTCGACGCGCATTGCCGCCGAGAAAGCGGGGGTCGGCAAGGGCGACGTCGAAGTCGCCGAGCTGTACGCGACCTACAGCCCGCAGGAGCTGATCCTGCGCGACGCGCTCGGCCTGGGCGACAAGGTCGAGGTCAACCCGTCGGGCGGCGCGTTGGCGAGCCATCCGTTCATGGTCGCCGGGCTCGCACGCATCGGCGAGGCCTTCCGCCAGATCAACGAGAACGGCCGCAACCGGGTCGTCGCCCACGCCACCGCGGGGCCCGCGTTGCAACAGAACCTCGTCACGGTGCTTTCGGTGGAGCCGAACAAATGAACAGAGGGGCCCGCTAATGGAACGCTGCGCAGTCGTCGGCATCGGTCAGACGAAGCACGCCAAGGTGCGAGAGGACCTTTCGATGGCCGGTCTCGTGCGGGAGGCCGCCCAACGCGCCCTCGACGACGCCGAGATGAACTGGCGCGACATTGACGCCGTCGTGATCGGCAAGGCACCCGACCAATTCGAGGGCGTGATGATGCCCGAGGTGTACCTGGCCGACGCGTTGGGTGCTACCGGCAAGTCGATCTTCCGCGTCCACACCGCCGGCAGCGTCGGCGGGTCCACCGCAGTCGTCGCCGCCCACCTTGTCACCAGTGGCGTGCACGAGAAAGTGCTCACGGTCGCCTTCGAGAAGCAGTCCGAAGGCGACACCACATGGGGTCTCGGTGGTGGTCGCAGCGGTTCGATCGGCGCCGGTGGTTACTTCGCCCCGCACATACGGGCGTACATCGAGCGTTCGAACGCACCCGAGTACATCGGCTGGATGGTGGCGACCAAGGACCGCAAGAACGCGTTGAAGAATCCGTACGCGCACCTACAACTCGAGGACATCACCCTCGAGATGGTCAAGGAGTCGCCGATGGTGTGGGAGCCGGTGCGCCGGCTCGAGGCTTGCCCGGCCTCCGACGGCGCCGGTGCGATGGTGCTGGCGAGCGAGAAGGTCGCCGACGCCGCCTCGAAGCCGCCGGCGTGGGTGCACGGCCTCGCGGTGCGTAGCGAACTGGGCCAGTTCCCCGGACGCGATCCGGTCAACCCGCAGGGCGGCATCGACTGCGCGGCCGACGTTTACAAGCAGGCCGGCATCACCGATCCGCTCAAAGAGATCGACATGGCCGAGATCTACGTACCGTTCAGTTGGTACGAGCCGATGTGGATGGAGAACCTCGGCTTTGCACCGGTCGGTGAGGGCTGGAAGATGACCGACGAAGGCGCGACCGATTTCGGCGGCTCGCTGCCGACCAACGTCAGCGGTGGCGTGCTGTCCTCGAACCCGATCGGCGCCTCGGGGATGCTGCGCTTCCTCGAAGCGGCGTCGCAGGTGCGCGGGACTGCCGGCGAGCATCAGGTCGAAGGCGCCCGCACCGCACTCGGCCACGCGTACGGCGGCGCATCGCAGTTCTTTGCTATGTGGGTAGTCAGGAGTGAGAAGCCGTAATGCCTGACCTGTTGGTTGAACGCGACGGTCACGTCCTGATCGTCACCATGAACCGTCCCGAAGCGAAGAACGCGCTGTCGGGCGAGATGATGCAAGGGATGTCGGAGGCCTGGGACGAGGTCGACAACAACGACGACATCCGCTGCGCGATCCTCACCGGGGCGGGCGGCGCGTTCTGCGCCGGCGCCGACCTCAAGTCGTTCGCGGCGGCGCCGCCGGGCGAGTCGATGGCATCGGGCGCCGGTGGCTTCGACCCCAAGGTCATCAAGCCGCTGCTCAAGGGCTACCGCCTCAGCAAGCCGCTCATCGCCGCGGTGGAGGGCCCAGCCATTGCCGGCGGCACCGAGATCCTCCAGGGCACCGACATCCGCGTCGCCGGCGAGAGTGCGACGTTCGGCGTGTCCGAGGTCAAGTGGAGCCTGTTCCCGATGGGCGGTTCCAGCGTGCGCCTGGTCCGCCAGATCCCCTACACGATTGCGGCCGACATCCTGCTGACCGGCCGCCATCTCAAGGCAGCCGAGGCCAAGGAGGTCGGCCTCATCGGGTACGTCGTGCCCGACGGCGGTGCGCTCGACAAGGCCAAGGAGCTGGCCGCGCTCGTGTGCGCCAACGGCCCCGTCGCCGTGCGGGGCGTGCTGCGGTCGATCCGCGAGACCGAGGGCATGAGCGAGACCGACGCTTTCGAGATCGAGTCGAACATCGGGATCGAGGTGTTCCTGAGCGAGGACGCCCGCGAGGGCCCGCGCGCTTTCAAAGAGAAGCGCGCCCCCGAGTTCAAGAACCGGTAGCGCGGTGGCGGATGACCGCGCACCGATCTGCCCGTACTGCGGCGTCACCGCGCTGCCGGCGGACACGGCGAACGTCATCGACACCCGCTTCGTGTGCGAGAACCCTGACTGCGAGGCGTTCGGCGAGGTAGTCGAGCGGTGAACCGCGCAGTTACCGGGGATCGGTAACCGTCGAGCCTCGCGAGGCCGTGGCGCGGTCGATGTCGGCCGTGACGTAGCGGCGGCCGCGCCAGACAACCACCGCAGCCACCCAGACGAGCGGCGTGACGATGAGGAACGCGTTGGCGACATGGCCCTTCAGTTCGCCGTTGACGTTGAACTTGAACTGATCAGCGAGGAGGCCGACGACCGGGGGCGATGCGGCGGCGACCAGCGCGGCGAGGAACCCGGTCACCGACGCAGCGATGCCGCGCATGGTCGGCGGAACCACCTCGACCAGCATGACGGTAAGACCGGGTAGGCCGGCGACGATGCCGGCCACGCCGACGACTTGCACCGGCAACCGGAACCACAGCGGGACTGGAAAGAAGGTCAGCCAAAGCAGCACGCCGCCGACGAACGTGGTGACGGCGGCGATGAGCATCGGCGCGCCCTCGTACCTGTCCCGCAGACGGTCGATCGCCAGCGCACCGGCCCACGTGCCCAGAAGGGCGCCGACCAGGATCAGTCCGGCGGCGGCGCCGGCGCCGCCGTCACGACCCAGGGTGGAATGGCGCTCGTAGAACGCGGGGGCCCAGAACGCGAGGCCTTGCGTGGCGCCGGCGGCGATTGCGGTTCCGATCATCAGTGAGCGAACCGTCTTGATGCGCAAGACCTCGCGGACATCGGCGAGCAGCGCTCGGGCGCCGCGACGATCGGTTTCGATCGGCGAGCTGTGGTCCTCGTCGGCCGCGGTTGGGTGATCGCTCTCGCCTCGCCGTGGCTCGATCATCCGCGACATGGTCAGTGCGAGGATCGAGCCAGGGACGCCGACGATCAGGAACGCGGCTCGCCACCCGAAGAACTTGGCCACCAACGCGCCGAGACCGATGCCGATCGGTCCGCCGACGATTGGCGCGATCCGCTGGAGCCCGAACGCCCGCCCGCGGACTTCCGGCGCGTAGTAGTCGGCCATCAACGACTGCGACGCGGGATTGTCGATGGTCTCCCCGGCACCGAGGACGGCGCGCACGCCGAGGAATTGCCCGTAGTTCTGGACCGCTGCATTCACTGCGGAGATCGCGCCCCATGACGCCAAGACCAGCGCGATCACGCGTGTGCGCTTGAACCGATCGGCGGCGTAGCCGGACGGGAGCACGACGAGGAAACCGGCGAACACGGCGGCGGTCGACAACAGCCCGGCTCGGAAGTCGCTGAAGCCGAAGTCGTCCTGCACTCGCGTGAGGACGCCGGGGAGGATGCTGCGGTCGACGGCGTCGATGAAGGCCACGCCGGCCAGGAGCATCGCCGGCCGCCGTCCGTAGCGGCCCCAATCGACGTTCGCCATGTCGGGCAGAAGCTACTGTCCGCGCGATGGGGGACGCCGTGCCGGTCGCCACGCTGACTGCAGGCCAGCAGGCGCGCCGCGAGCGCGTTATCGCCGCTGCCCTCGAGCTGGCCGCCGGCGGCGGATACGACGCCGTGCAGATGCGCGACGTCTCGACCAAGGCCGACGTCGCCCTCGGCACGATCTATCGCTACTTCTCGTCGAAGGACCATCTGCTCGCGGCGGCCATGGCCGAGTTGACGGCCGGACTGCACGCGCAGGTCACCGATGTCCCGCCCAAAGGGACCAGCGCCGCCGACCGGTTGGTCGACGTCTACAAGCGGGCGACGCGCGCGCTCGAGCGACAGCCGGAGCTGACCGCGGCGTTGATCAGCGCGTTGTCGTCACCGGATGCGGGCGTCGAGGAGAACGCCGCGCTCGTGCGCGGCCACATCGCGGGCATGGCGCAGGAGATCCTCGCCGACCTCGACGCCAAAGTGCGCGACGACATCGTCAGCGTCCTCGGCCATGTCTTCTATTCGACCCTCACCGCGTGGGCCCACGGCCGCCACCCCTTCTCCCACGTCACGCAAGAACTCGAGAAAGCCATCCGCCTCCTCGTCGCCGACTAGTTCGCGAGGGCTCGTCGCCGTTGCCCCAGACCGGTGACGCGTGCAGTAGTGGACGTGTACACGGCCACTACTGCACAACGTGGCGGGGCGGACTAGCGGATCAGCCAGTCGTCTTCGGTGAGGCCACAGTGGAGTGACTCGCGGCCGGAGCCGAGTTCGGCGGCGAGGCGGCGGAGCGGTTGGGCGACGGCGGCCAACAGCGAGGTGAGCGCGGCGATGTCGTCGCTGCTCTCCCGCTTGGGCGTCCGCAGCCGGGCTAGCGCCGACGGCTTCTTCGGGAACGGGACCAGCTTCACCGGCGCGTCGGGCTTCACGCCGGCGACTTGCTTGGCCAGCGTCACCGCCGTGCTGAAGCCGCCGAGCGCGTCGACCAGACCGTTCTCGTGGGCGTCTTCGCCGGTCCACACCCGCCCGCGGGCGACGGCATGCACGTGCTCGGGCGTGAGCCCTCGCCCGGTCGCAACGCGCGAGGTGAACGTGTCGTATACCTGATCGAGGCCGGCGCGGAACCGTTCCAGCTCCGAGTCGTTGAACGGACGGTTGGGCGAATACAGCGCGCTGTTTGCGGCGGTCTTGAGCTCTTCGGGGTGCACGCCCAGCTTGCGCTTGGCCTTGCCGACGATGGGCTTGCCCGAGATCACGCCGATGGATCCGGTGATGGTTCCGGGGTGGGCGACGATGCGATCGGCGGCGGCGGAGATGTAGTAACCACCCGACGCGGCGACGTCGCCCATCGAGACGATGACCGGCTTCTTCTCGTCCTTGGCTAGCACGGTCTCGCGCCAGATCGTCTCCGACGCGATCGCCGATCCGCCGGGGCTGTCGACGCGCAAGACGATGGCCTTGACCCGCTTGTCCTTGACGGCCTTGCGGATCGCGGCGCTGACCTTGTCGGCCTCCATGGGGTTGCGGCCCGAGATCGGGTCGACACCTTGCTTGCGCGACACGATCCCGCCCGTCGCGGTGATGACGGCGAGCACCGCGGGACGGCCTTTGCCTGGCGCCCGCTTCGCCCGCTTGGTGTAGGCGCCGATGTCGAGCAGCACGCTCTTCTTGCCGGCGCGTTCCTTGACCCGCTCGATCGCCTGGTCGCGGTACAAGAGGGCGTCGACCAGGCCCTCCTTCTCGGCCTCTTCGGCGAGGAACGGCCCGCGGTCGATCAGCTTGCGTACGTCCTTGTCGGTCCGCCCGGTGCGGGCGACGACGCCGGCGATGATCTGCCCGAGCTGGCTGTCGAGGATGCGCTGGTGCGAATCGCGGAACGGCTTGCTCATCCTGGTCCGCGTGATCTGGTCGGCCGCGCTCTTGTATTCCCAGCGACCTTCGGACTGGATCTCGATCCCAGCCTTGTCGAGCATCGCCTTGTAGAAGTTCGGCGCCACGGCCAGACCTTGCAGGCCGATGTCGCCAACCGGCTGCAGCAGGATCTCGTCGCACGCGGTCGCCAGGTAATACGAGCCGTTGGTGTACGCCTCGCTGTACGAGGTCACGAACTTGCCGGCGGCGCGCACGCCGGCCAGCGCGTCACGCAGTTCTTGGATCTGGGCCATCCCGCCGCTGAGGAACGTCGGGTACACGATTACGCCGGCGACGCGCTTGTCGGCGCCGGCCTTGGTGAGCGCTTCGATCGTGTCGCGCATCGTGAGTTTCTTCGGGTTGAGGATCGACGTGAGTGACGTGTCCTCGGCCTCGGCGGGCAGCGTGGCCAGGTTGACCTCGACGATCGTCGCCTTTGGCACCCGCCGAGCGAACCGCGCCGCGACCCCGCCGAGGACCACGCCGACGACGACAATGACGCCAATGATCTTGGCGGCCGTCAGCGGATGGTCCGACAACCGCCCCGCGAAGGCGACGATGCCCAGGAACAGCGCTGCGTACAGCCCGAGCAGCGTCGTGCCTTGCAACAGCCGGCGGAACCCGTCGGCGGTCTTGTTGGTCTTAGCCATTACCCCAGCCCCCTCGCATTAGATAGCTCGGTCGCGCCCTTCCCAGTAGGGGTCGCGAAGCTTGCGTTTGTACAGCTTCCCACTCGGATCACGCGGCATCTCGTCCGTGTAGTCGATCGTCTTCGGAATCTTGAACTTGCCCATGCGATCGGCGCAGAACGCGAGCAGCTCCTCGGTGAGGGCGCCATCGCCGGCGACACCGGAGGCGGGCTCGACGACGGCCTTGATCTCCTCGCCCCAGTCGGCATGGGGGATGCCGAAGACGGCGACGTCGCCGACCTTCGGATGGGTGAGGAACACGCCCTCGATCTCGGCCGGGTAGATGTTGACGCCGCCGCTGATGATCATGTCGGACTTGCGGTCGCAGAGGAACAGGTAGCCGTCGTCATCGAGGTAGCCGATGTCGCCGACGGTGAAGAACCCGGCCTTGCGGCTCGCCTCGGTCTTGTCCTTGTCCTTGAAGTACTCGAACTTGGCTTCGGGCAGCTTCATGTAGACGGTGGCCGGTTCGTTCGCCGGCACGTCGTTGCCGTCGTCGTCGAGGATGCGGACCTCGGCGTTGGGCCACGGCCGACCGACGGTGCCGGGCTTCTTGAGCCACTCCTCGGGTGTGACCAGGGTGCCGCCGCCTTCGGTGGCCGCGTAGTACTCGTAGATCGTCGGGCCCCACCACTCGAGCATCCGCTGCTTGATGTCGACCGGACACGGCGCCGCTGCGTGCACCATCGAGCGCAGCGAGCCGACGTCGGCTTTGCGCTTGATGTCGTCGGGCAGCGCGAGCAGGCGGTGGAATTGCGTCGGCACCATGTGGCTGGCGGTGACCTGGTACTTGCCGATGAGGTCGAGCATCTCGGCCGGATCCCACTTGTCCATGAGGATCACCGGGTGGCCGATCTGGATCGCCGCGCTCGAGAAGGCGAGGGGGGCCGTGTGGTAGAGCGGCGACCCGCAGATGTGCACGTTGCCGTCGTGCTGCTGCACGCCGAACATGCTGAGGAAGCCGGCCGAGAACAGCGCCTGCAACTCGGGCTCGACGCCCGGAAGCCCACGCCGAACACCCTTCGGGCGACCGGTCGTCCCCGACGTGTAGTGCATCGGCTGACCGGCTTGGCGATCCTCGGGCAGTGAGTCGGGCTGGCCCTTCACGAGGTCGACGTAGACGTCGAGGGTGTCGACGACAACCTTGGCTTCGGAGTCCTCGACGATGTAGTCGACCTCGGGCTTGGCCAGGTGGTGGTTGATCGGCGTGAAGTACCAGCCGGCCTGCCCGCAGGCGAGCGACAGCGCGTACATCTCGACGCAGTTGTGCAGCAGCGCGGCCACGCCGTCACCGGCAGTTAGCCCACGCGAACGCAAGCCGTGGACGAGCTTGTTCGACTCGGCGGCTAACTCGCTGTACGTCAACTCACGCCCGTCGGGGCCGACCAACGCAAGTCGGTCCGGCTCCTCGCGGGCGATCTCCCAGAACCCGATCACTGACACGAGGAGCGAGGCTAGCTTTCGATTCCGCCATGTCGCTCTCCCCGCTTGACGACTACCCGGTGCATCAGATTGCCGAGCCGATCCGGCGGGTCGGCACGAGCGATCGCAACTTCTACGACCGCTACTACTTCAACGCGTTCCCGCACAGCGGCGACCTGTTCCTCATCACTGGTCTGGGCGTGTACCCCAATCTCGGCGTGGCCGACGCGTTCGTCTGCGTGCTGCATGAGAACAAGCACCGCGTCGTGCGCGCCTCGCGCGAGCTCGGCGTCGACCGCATGAACACGACGGTCGGACCGTTCCGCATCGAGGTGATCGAAGGCCTCAAGACGTTGCGCGTCATCCTCGAGCCCAACGAGTGGGGCGTGGCCTATGACCTCACCTGGGACGGGTTCGAGCCCGCGCACGAAGAGCCGCGTCACTTCGTCCGCGCGCCACAAGATCGCGTCACGTTCGACACGTGCCGGTTGGCGCAGATGGGTGGTTGGACCGGAACGCTCGAGCTGCCGGACAAGACCATCGCCGTCACGCCGGATACGTGGTGGGGGAGCCGCGATCGTTCATGGGGCGTCCGTCCGGTGGGCGAAGCCGAGCCGCCCGGGATCGGCGTCGCCACGCCGATGTCGACGTTCTATTGGAACTACGCGCCGATCCGGTTTCCCGGGTTCTCGGTGTTCTACATCTGCCAAGAGGACCGCGAGGGCAACCGCGTCCTGGAGGAAGGGCTGCGCGTGTGGGACGACGGCCGCCTCGAACACCTCGGCCGGCCCGAGCACGATCTCGACTGGCGACCGGGCACCCGCATGGTCGACGGCGGCCGCATCACAATCGGTGATGTCAGGATCGAGATCGAGCCCATGCTGCAGTGCCATCTCGGGATCGGCACTGGCTACGGCTTCGACCAGGACTGGCGTCACGGCGCGTACCAGGGCCCGCTCGTCGTGCAAGGCCTCACGCTCGACCTCGACAACCCCGACGACGCGGCGCGCATGATGGGCATCGTCGACAGCGCGGCGCGCTTTCGCCTCGACGGCGAGGTCGGGTACGGCTTGTGGGAGTACTTCGTGATCGGCCCCCACGACCAGTACGGCTTTAAGGATTTGCTCGATGCCCATCCCTGAGCAGAGAGATCTGGAGGCGACGCGGAAGATCCTCGGCGAGTGGTTGCGCGACAAGGTGGGCGACGTCGAGGTGTCGCAGCTCGTCATCCCCGGCGGGACCGGGTACTCCAACGAGACGTTGCTGTTCGATGCGGGCGACGCTGGTTACGTCCTCCGCGTGAAGCCCACCGGCTACCAGCTGTTCTTGGAGGCCGACTTCGAGCGTCAGTTCGACATCATGAAGATCGTCTCGGAGAGCACGCAGGTGCCGATGCCGCAGATGCTGTGGTTCGAGCCCGAGGCCAGCTGGCTGGGTGCGCCGTTCTTCGTGATGAGCAAGGTCGCCGGCCAGATCCCGTCGGACAACCCTTGCTACAACACCGAGGGTTTCTTGTTCGACGCCACGGTCGAGCAGCGCCGCCGCCTCTGGGAGAGCGCGCTCGACGCGTTCACCGGGCTCCATCGTCAGGTGCCCGCCGACGCAGTGCGGTTTCTCGCCAAGCCCGAGCGCGGCGCGACCGGGTTCGACCAGCAGTGGTCGTACTGGACCGACTCGTTCGAGTGGGCGGCGCAGGGTCGCGAGCAGCCCGTCGCCGACGCTGCCCTCGCGTGGCTTCAGGGAAACATGCCGAGCGAGCACCCGACCGGTTTCGCATGGGGCGACGCCCGGCCCGGGAACATGATCTTCGACGACTTCGAGTGCCGCGCCGTCCTGGACTGGGAGATGGTGTCGCTCGGCGGTCATCTGAGCGACATCGGGTGGTGGCTGTTCCTCGACCGCTTCCACAGCGAGGGCTACGGCGTACCGCGGCTCGAGGGTCTCGGCTCGCGCGCCGAAACGCTCGCAGTCTGGGAAGACCGCGTCGGCCCGACCGCTGGTGTCGAGTGGTACGAGATCTTCGCCGGCTTCAAGTTCGCGCTCATCATGATCAAGCTCTCCCAGCTGTTCGAGCACTGGGAGATGATGCCGGCGGCCGACGCGCGCGCGCTCGAGCGCGACAACCCCGTCACCGCGGTGTTGTCGACCATGCTTCGCGAGGTGTGACGACTCCCGTCTACCTCGAGGTCGGTACCAAGAAGGTCTTCGCCTGCGCCGTCGACTGGCCGGGATGGGCTCGGTCCGGCAAGACCGAGGACGAGGCGCTTGCGGCGCTGGCGGACTACGCCGAGCGCTACGCGCCGGTGCCCGACCTGGCCAAGGTCAAGTTCGCAGCGACGCACTCATTCAAGGTCGTGACGCGCGTCAAGGGCGACACGACGACCGACTTCGGCGCGCCGCACAAGTGGATTGCCGCCGACAACGACCACCTCAGCAGAGCCCAGGCGGCTCGCATGACCAAGCTCGTCGAGGCGTCGTGGAAGTTGTTCGACAAGGTTGTGAAGGGCGCGCCGGCGTCGCTGCGCAAGGGGCCGCGGGGCGGCGGCCGGGACAGGGACAAGATGGTCGACCACGTGCGAGAGGCCGAGAAATCCTATGGCGCGGCGATGCTGCTCCCGCCCAAAGAGCGCGACCGCGAATCGATCGCGCTCGCGCTCCAGACCGCGGTTGGCGAGGTGAATTGGAAGTGGCCGCCCCGGTACGCGGCTCGGCGCATCGCTTGGCATGTCCTCGACCACGCGTGGGAGATCGAAGACAAGAGCGACTAGCTGGCGGCGAGGGGTCCTTCTTCCGCCCACTTGTAGTGCATGCGGCCGTGATCGGCGTTGGCGGCCATGATCCCGCCGACGGTCCCGTCGGCCCAGGGTGCGCCGGGGATCTTCGACTCCAGCTGTTCGTCGCTGAGTTCGGACAACAGCTGCAAGGTGTCAGCCCGTACGGCCAGGCCGATCCGCACCAACTCGTCGAACGGCTTGCCGCGGTTCTCCTCGGCCCACTCCTCGGTCCACTCGTGGACCATGGCCATGATCTCTTCCATCGACTTCTGCGTGCCGTCGTCGTTCCGCCACCGCGGTTCCATGCCCTGGGCGCCGTCGAGGTGGCGGCGGAACATGGCGTTCCAGTTCCTCTCGATGAGCGTCGTGTGCACGAAGTGATCGGCGAAGCACCAGCTCTTCGCCGCGTCGTGCTCGCTCGGTGTCCGCGGTCGGTAGAGGTCCTCGTCGCTCATCTGCGACAACGTCTCGAGCAGCCAGGCGCGGTCCCGACTCAGCTTCACCTCGATCTCGATGCGGTTCATGCCCGCGACACTAGAGATCGCGGACGTAGTGCACGTCGTAGACGCCGCCGGGCTCGTAGACCCATCGGGTCAGATCGGTGAGCCGCCAGCCGCGACGCTCGTACATCGCTCGCGCCGGCGCGTTGTCGCGCAGGACCCAGAGCGAGGCTC
>DASRJI010000138.1:0-10852 GCA_035649535.1 Acidimicrobiales bacterium
GGCGCCGTCGGCGTGTTCGTGCAAGACGTCGAGCCGATCGAAGGCGGCCTGCCGCGCCGCCTCTACCGTGAGGTGGGCCCACGCCGGATCGTCGGCATCCTCCGGCAGGTCGAGGCCGGCGGCGATCCACGCCCCGGCCAGGGTCAGGTAGCCCTGCGAGTTGGGCGGGATCGTCCAGAGCACGCGGCCCCACGCGTCGGCGCGCACGGGCTCGACCCAGTCGGCGTTGACGTGAGCGAGGTCGGCCGCGGTGTACTCGCCGCCGCCGAGGGCCAGGAGCCCGGCGCCGAACTCGCCTTCGTAGAACGCGGCCCGGCCACCTCTGGCCACGTCGGCCAAGGCGCGGGCCACGCCCGGCCGGCGCATCAATGCGCCGATGTCGCGGTAGTCGTCGCCGTCGCGCAGCTGGGCGATCAGTGGGGCCGAGGCCGCCAGTGTGGGCGACGGCGGGAACCCGTTCTCGGCGAGCTGCCGCGCCGGCTCGAGGACGTCGGCGATCGGCACCCGCCCGTAGCGCTCGTGCAACGCCATCCACCCGTCGACGCACCCGGGCACCGGCACGGCCCGGATGTCCATGCTCGCCGGCATGACGGTACGTCCTTCCGCGCGCAGGCGATCGGCGTCGGCGCCGCTGCCGGCTCGACCCGACGCGTTGAGGGCGGCGGGCGCCTCGTCGCCCGGTTGATGCACGAGGGCGAAGAGGTCACCACCCATGCCGCACATGTGCTGCGAGGTCACCGCGAGCACCGCGTTGGCCGCGATGGCCGCGTCGGCCGCCGAGCCGCCCACCCGCAGCATGGCGACGCCGGCCTCCGACGCCAGGTGGTCGACCGAGCACACCATGCCGGTCGGCGCGTGACGGGTCACGAAGGGCGCGGATGCCGGCATCGGCCGGTCAGCCTACGTTTGCCGTCGTGGACCCGACGGAGACGTTCGCCGAGCTGATGACGCGGGCGCGGGTCCCACTCGACGAAGCCGCGTTCGCCATCGCCGCCCACGCGTGGCCCGACGTCGACATCGGCGCCGAACTGGCCCGCCTCGAGCAGATCGCCGGGCGCGTCATCGAGCCAACCCGCGATGCACTCAACGCGGTGCTGTTCGGCGAGCTGGGCCTCGGCGGCAACGTCGAGGACTACTACGCGGCCGACAACTCGTTCCTCAATCGCGTGCTGGACACGGGCCTCGGCATCCCGATCTCGTTGGCGGTCCTGATGATCGAAGTTGGCCGGCGCGCCGGCGTAAGCCTCCATGGCGTCAACGCGCCCGGCCACTTCCTGGTCCGTGACGACGCTGACGGCGTGTTGCTCGATCCGTTCGAACGCGGCGCGGTCACGACCGCAGACGACGCCCCGCCGGCGAGCACGGTCGGCATCCTCGCCCGCATGCTCAACAATCTGCGGACCATCTACACGACCAACGGCGAGCACCACCATCTCGTGTGGGTCCTGCGGCTGCGGACGTTGCTGCCCGACGCGCCGCCCGAGGCGGCCTACGAGCTCACGCGCGCGCAAGCCCGCCTGAACTAGCGCACCTGCGCCGCCTACCAGGTGGCAATGGCAACGAACCCCGCGCGCCGCGTCCCTCATCGGGCCGCATACGAGCGGACGATGCCACGTGTGCCCTCCGACTCAGTGCACAACCGGTGCTCCACGCGGACAAACCGCCTGACCGCGAAACCGGCCGTAAGGTCGGCTGGGGCTAGGGGACCGAACGCCCCGGCGGCCTACGCTTCTCTGCCTCTCGGGCGAGCACGTCGTGGGCCCAGCGCCGGCGCTCGACGAAACTGGTGTTCTTCGACTCCCCGTACTCGTTCATCGGCTGCCCCGACGAGATGAAGGCAAACCGGTCCAGCACCCAGTCGACGCCGAGGCGGGTTTCGAGAGTCGACAGATCGACGCCATTAAGGCGCTCGACTCCGTTGCCATAGACAGCCACGCTGACGAACATCGCTACGACGTCCTCGACGGGCCAGCGCCCACGCTCAACCTGTTCGCGCATCCAGTCGCGGGAGCGCTCGGGGGAGCCTGCGAAGCATTCCCATTGGGTGAGCGTCCACAGCACTTTTGTCCCGGCTTCTGCTGGCGGCCGGGCGGCCGAGGCCTCCAGGTCGGCGAAAAGGCGCGTACCGAGCTCGGTCCCGACACGGTCGAGATCACTACCGGCGACGCGGTCATCGGGGTCGTTAGGCTGGGCGTTGACGACGGCGGCGGCGATGGCGTTAAGGCTCAGGTATTCGAGGAGCTCTTCGACGAGGCTACTGGCATCCGGGATCGAAGCCAGCTTGAGCATGTCGCTGACGAGACCATGAGCGCGCCGCTCCGCGAAGCCCATGAAGCCTGCATCGTCGGGGGTGGCACTGGCGACGCGCGCGAAGAACGGGAGGAGTGCCCGCGCCTCGGTGCCGTTGGACGGCCGAACGCGCGACAGCTTGTCGATGATCGGTTCGGCGGCATCCACGACCGCGGCGACCAACTCATCTGCGGTCGCACCGGGCACACCCCGGACTACTTCGGCGACTGCGCTATCCACCTTCGCATCCGAGAAGTCGTCCGGCGGGATTGTGAGATACAAGTACCGACCGAAGTACTCAGGGGACCCGATCGGACGTGCGCTCCGGGCTCCGGACCCATAGCGGTCGAGCCGCGGGAACATCGCACCGAGGATGGTGAGCACCCTCTTCGCCGTGTCGAGGTCGAGCCTGCACTTGTCGGTGAGCTTCTTCTCCCATATGGCGATCCGCTCCTCATTGGTCGTCCTCTCGATCTCGAACTGCGTACCCGTCAACTCGGCTTTGTTCAGTACGACCTCGCGGTGGACGGCAGGGAAAAAGACCCGAATGAAGGTGATCAGGAAGAAGTCGACGAAGTCGACCTCTGCAGCAACGAGGTCGTATAGCGCCTCCACTTGGCCGAAGAAGCGCTTGATGTGCCTCGGCTCGGTCAGGCTGGGTTCGAGGCAATCGATGTAGATGGCCCCGATGCGCTCGGCATCGGCGCGTTCGAGGGCGAACCCGTGCGCCTCGGTGACGTCGTCGATGCCCTGGTTGACCAAATTGCGGATCCGGTAAGTGGACACGGGGGGGAGGTCGAGTCGGAGCTGCACGATCTTGTCGAGGTACGCGAGTGCACGATGAGCGTCACGTCCACCGACGTCAGTGGTGCCGAGGACGTCGAGCAGGGTCACCTCGTCGTAGGCGAGTACGTAGCTGATGTTTGGGAGCCGGCCGACCAGCCGCACGAGCTTTAGAACGGTGGTGAGTTCGTCGCCCTGAAGGCGGTCGACATCGTCGATGAGTACCAAGATCTTGCGGTCGATCTTGGTAAGCGCCCGCTCCAGCTGGGCGCGCTGCGAGGCAAGCGAGGTGTCGCCAAGGAGTTGGTCTCCCGCTGCCTTGACGGCCGTGGCGCCCGCAGACCCAAGGACGGGGACGATTGCGGCGAACGGAGCGACCTTGCTGGCGTACCTCGAAAGGGCCTTTCGGGCCTTGCGGTTGTCCCCGATCGCAGACCGCAGGGTCGTAAAGAACTCAGAGATAAGCGAGGCCAGGTCGTTGAGTTCCCACGGATTGAACTCGACTACGCCCCACCTGGCGTCCTTGTCGAGCTCCTCGGCGATCATGGCGAGCGTCGAAGTCTTTCCGCCGCCCCACGGGCCAATGAGGCCAGCGACGAGCGATGGCGAGCCGTCGGCGACCAGCCGGATCAGCTCTGCCGACCGCTGGGCGAACGCGCTTCGATCCAACCGGTCCTGACCTGCCGCGGTGATCGGGTCGTCACCGACCTGTCCGAGCCCCAACCGTTTGTTGTCTTCCATTCCGACCTCCACCTCCAAGGATGCCAACGCGCGGGCAATCACATCCGTCGTGGAGGACAGGGCCTTGCCTGTGTCGACAGGAAACGGACGACCTGGTGACCTCCGGCGGTTCCGGGACGACGATGATGCCGAGTGCCCTTGCGCCCCCAGGACGATCGGCGAGTCCTACCCGCCGCCCTAACTAGCGCTAGATGATGCGAGTGTCGTGGCCGGCCCAGTACTCGTCTTTGAGCAGGCGCTTGTAGAGCTTGCCGGTTGGGTGGCGCGGTAGTTCGGGGCGGAAGTCGATCGAGCGCGGGCACTTCACGTCGGCGAGATGCTCACGGCAGAACGCGATGAGCTCGCGCTCGAGGTCGGGCCCGGCGTCGGCCATGTCGATGGGCTGGACGACGGCCTTCACCTCTTCGCCGAAGTCGACGTTGGGGACGCCGAAGACGGCGACGTCCATCACCTTGGGGTGAGTGACGAGGAGGTTCTCGGCTTCCTGCGGGTAGATGTTCACGCCGCCGCTGATGATCATGAACGCTTTGCGGTCGGTCAGGAACAGGAACCCGTCGTCGTCGAGGTAACCGACGTCGCCCAGCGTCGACCAGTCGGGGTGGTCGGGATGGCGCGAGCCCTTGGTCTTCTCCGAGTCGTTGTGGTACTCGAAGTTCGACGCGCCCTCGAAGTAGATCGTTCCCGACTCGTTGGTCGGCTGCTCGGTCCCGTCTTCCTCGCAGATGTGCAGCGTGCCGAGGATCGACTTGCCGACGGTGCCGGGATGGGCGAGCCACTCCTCCGAGTTGCAGTGCACGAAGCCGTTGCCCTCGGTGCCCGCGTAGTACTCGTAGATCACCGGGCCCCACCACTCGATCATCTGTTGCTTCACCGGCGCCGGGCACGGTGCCGCGGCGTGGATCACCGATTGCAGCGACGACAAGTCGAACTGGGTGCGCTCGGCCTCCGGGACCTTCAGCAGGCGAACGAACATCGTCGGCACGACCTGAAGGTGCGTGACCTTGTAGCGCTCGATGAGCCGCAGCATCTCGATCGGATCGAAGTGCTCCATCACGACGACACTGCCGCCGATCCGTTGCGCGGCCATCGTGAAGCGCATGGGCGCCGAGTGGTACAGCGGCGCTGGGGAGAGGTACGTCGATTCCTCGGTGAAGTTCCACAGCATCTTGGCGAGGAACTCGACACCAGTCGGGCTCTCACCCGGCGCGGCGCCGCTCAGTGGAACGCGGATGCCCTTGGGCCGTCCGGTGGTGCCGGACGAATAGAGCATGTCGGTGCCCTCGCGCTCATCGGCGATCGGCTCGGCCGGATAGGTCGCAACGACGTCCTCGTAGGCCTCGAAGCCGTCGATCGTGCCGTCGAGCATGAGCCGCGTGTGGACGTTCGGGATGTCGAGGGTCGCGGCGTCGTCGGCCTTGTGCTTCGACGTGATGAACGCCTTCGCGCCGCAGTCGTTGACGATGTACTCGAGCTCCTCGGTCGTCAGCCGTGAGCTGGCCGCCGTGTAGTAGAGCCCGGACCGCTGGCCGGCCCACGTCGCCTCGAAGAAGCGCGGGTGGTTCTCCATGCAGATCGCGATGGCGTCGCCCGGTCGCAGGCCGCGCTCGTACAGGAGCTGGGCGAGCTGATTCGAGCGGTCATCCAGCTCGCGGTAGGTGACGACCTCGCCGGTCCCGCCCATGATGTAGGCGGCCTTGTCGGGCGTGTTCTTGGCGTGCGTAGCGACGTACATGGGCTGCGGAGCCTAACTGGCAGGAGGCCGTACGCCAAAGTACGGTAAACTCCTCTCATGTCCGGATCCGACCTGCACCTGTACACGGCGGCCGAGGTGGCCGACCTGCTGCGGATGAACCTCCAGGTGGTGCAGCGCAAGCTGCAGTCCGGTGAGATCCCCGGATACCGCATCGGCCGCGAGTGGCGGATCGGGCGCGACCAACTCGAGTCGTGGCTCGAGAGCCGATCGAACCAGCGGCCGCAGAACCGCGACGGAACCGCGCCGTTCTTCGAGCGCGACGGGCGGCTCAAAGCCATGCCCGCGTCGCGCAAGAAGCGCGACCTCATCCTCGCCCGGCTTGCCGAGTCCTTCGAGTGGGAGCGCACGTACAAGGAGTCGGAGGTCAACGCCATCCTCCGCCGGTTCAACGCCGACGTCGCCACCCTGCGGCGCGAATTGGTGATGACCAAGCACCTCGTCCGAACGACTGACGGCATCTACAAGAAGACCGGTCCCAAGGACCTCGTACTCCGTCGTTCGTAGGGGCGTTACAGCGCGCTGATCGACTGGAGTTCGAGGCGCGGCCCGTACTTGGGCGGCGTGGTCCCGCCCAGCATCAGCAGCCTGATCGCGCGGCCGCGGTGGCCGCGGTAGGGCTCGAGTAACTCGAGCATCTCGCCGTCGGTGCCGCGCGGTCGGCCGGCCAGGTTCCACGCGACGACGTTCTTGAGGTGGAAGTCGCCGACGGGGACGGCGTCGGCGTCGCCCAGCGCGACGAGGGCGATCTGCGCGTAGGTCCACGCGCCGATGCCGGGCAGCGCCGTCATGGTGGCCGGCGTCGCTTCCAGGGCGACGGCGTTGTTGCAGGCGAGTCGGATCGTGTTGGCTCGCTTGTGCTCGACGTTGAGGGGATGGAACGCGTCGGGCGACAGCGCGGCGAGGCGGTCCGGCGACGGTGGCAGCCACAGCAGCTTGCCGACCGGGCCCGGCGCCGGCTCGGAGTAGCGCCGCACGAGGGCGAACCAGGCCCGCTTGGCGGCCTTCCCGACAACCTTCTGTTCGAG
Source organism: Acidimicrobiales bacterium (assembly GCA_035649535.1). Taxonomy (GTDB): domain Bacteria; phylum Actinomycetota; class Acidimicrobiia; order Acidimicrobiales; family JACDEA01; genus JACDEA01. The sequence goes on from DASRJI010000138.1 coordinate 6,592, forward strand.
GACCGTCGGCACCAGCGCTTCGATAACCGCTTGGGAGCGGGCGATGCGGAGCCCGGGGTGGCGGCGGTGGGCCTCGGCGACGAGCGGGTGGTGGGCGACGAAGTCACCGTCGTCGTCGGCATCGCCGAGCAGGGCGGGTGCCGCTTCCAGGGCCCACGCTGCTCCGGGACCCCATCCGTTCACGGTGATGTCGACGCCGTCGGATGTGATCCGCGTCGTCGCCGGACCGTCCGGTGTGCGGGTGGCGCGCCACACGCCGTCGGGCCGGAACCGCATCGTTGGATCGCCGGCGCCGCGACCGAGCGGACCGAGCGTGAGGCGGAGGTCGACCGGCCGCGATGGCCGGAACGTCCGCGAAAGCATTGGCGTCATCATGGCCGGCCCATGGCAGGCTGACACGGATGTCCGACGTGTGGGAAGACCTGCAATGGCGGGGCCTGGTGCACCAGGTCACCGACCACGCCCTCGGCAAGCTGCTGGACGAGGACTTTCTCACCGCGTATTGCGGCATCGACCCGACGGGTCCGAGCATGCATCCCGGCCACTTGATCGGCGTGCTGACGCTGCGGCGGTTGCAACTCGCCGGCCATCAGATCGTTCCGCTGATCGGCAGCGCCACTGGGATGATCGGCGACCCCAGCTTCCGCTCCGAGGAGCGCCAGCTCCTCAGCGAAGGCGACATCGAGGTCAACGTGCAGGGCATCCGCACGCAGGTCGCAGCGCTGCTCGAGATCGACAGCGACAGCAAGCTTCCGGCGATCGTCGCCGACAACGGACGGTGGTTGCGACAGCTCGCCCTGACCGACTTCCTCCGGGACGTGGGCAAGCACTTCAGTGTCAACGAGATGATCCGCAAGGACTCGGTGCGCACTCGCCTCGAGGCGCGCGAGCAGGGAATCTCGTACACCGAGTTCACGTACATGCTCTTGCAGGCGTACGACTACCTCCATCTGTTCGACGAGCACAACTGCCGGCTGCAGATCGGCGGCAGCGACCAGTGGGGCAACATCACCGAAGGCATCGATCTCATCCGTCGTCTCCGGGGCGAGACGGCATACGGCCTTACGTGGCCGCTGCTCACCTACGACGACGGGTCGAAGATGGGCAAGACCGACGCCCGCACCCAGGTGTGGCTCGCGCCCAACCTCACGAGCCCGTACCGCTTCTTCCAGTACTGGGTGCGCACGGAGGACGCCGACGTCGGCATGCGGTTGCGCTGGTTCACGTTCCTCCCGCGCGAGCGAATCGAGGAGCTCGACCAGGCCACCGTTGACAGTCCCGAGCGCCGCGAGGCCCAGCGGGTCCTTGCGTGGGAGGTCACGGCGATGGTGCACGGCCCGGCCGAAGCCGACCGTGCGCAGCGGGCGGCCGAGGTCCTGTTCACCGAAGCGGTCGCCGAACTCGACGAGGCCACGCTGCTCGACGTCTTCGCCGACGCACCCTCGACCGAGCTCGGGCGCGACGGTCTCGACGCGTTGTCGCTCGTGGACGCGCTGATGTCGTCGGGCTTGGTGAAGTCCAAGGGCGACGCGCGCAAGCTGATCACGCAGAACGGGGCGTCGATCAACAACCGTCGGGTTGACGACGTCGAGCGGCTGCTGACACGCGACGACTTGTTACACGACCGCTACGTCGTGCTGCGCAAGGGCAAGCGCGACCACCACTTGCTCAGCTTCCGGTAGGGCGGCGGACAAATGCGGTGACGCCGGCGCCGCCAAGGAACGACGCGAGGATCGCGGTCACCAGCACGAACGTCGAGATGCCGCCGCTGGGACCGCCGCCGACCGCCGCTTGCACGACCGGCGCCGCCACGTTCTGGCCCAGCACGACCACGACGGCACGCATCTTGGCCGCGTGGATCGTGCAGAGATAGCTGTATGACCCGGGCTTCTCGGGCGCGGTGAGGCTGGCCTTTCCGCCGTTCTTCAGCGTGGCCGTCTGGCCGGGGACGTCGTCGAACTTGGCGTCGTGCGGAGCCTGGCCCTTGTTCACGAAGTTGATCGTGCCGCCGGGCGCGACCGAGACCTGTGGCGGTTTGAAGAACAGGTCGCCCATCTCGACGGTCACCGCGCGAGGCGCCGCCGACGCTGCGGCGGGTGGCGGCGCGGCGTCGTTGCCAGCAACCACCGTGATCGTTCCCTTCATCGCCGCCGGGTGCACCTCGCAGTGGAACGGGAACACGCCGGCCTTGTTGAGGACGACCGACGCGTTGCTACCGGCGAAACGGCCACCTTCGGCGCCCGGCGTTACGACGCCGGTGTCGAAACTGCCGTCGTCGGCGGTGAGCGTGTGGGGTTTCCCGCCGACGTTGGCGAACAGGAGCGTCGATCCGGCCTTCACGGTGATCGCCGCCGGGTCGAAGCGCAGGGTCTCGCCCTCGCGAGCGGGATCGAGCGCTTGTACCCGGGTTGCGCGGGCGTTGTCGTCGCCCTTCACGACAACCACGCCATTCATCTTCGACGGGTTGATCCGGCAGAAATACGCATACGTGCCGGGAGCCGTGAACGTGGTCGAGCCCTTGGCGCCGGGTGCGATGGGGTCGGTGTCAAAAGTGCCGCCGCGGTCGGTGACCGTGTGCGGCCGACTGCCGCTATTGGTCCACGTGACGGTGGTGCCGGCGTCGACTTCGAGCCGGCCCGGCTCGAAGTTGAAGTCGACGATCTTGGCTGCCGCGGCCGCGCCGCCCGACTGCGCCGACGCGGGCGCCACCCCGATCAATACCAGGAGGGTCAGCGCGAACACGGCGCGTAGGACTCGCATCTCTACCTCGCAGCTACGTAGTCGGCCACACTGGTTGCCCAGATGGCGGCGAACAGGATGAACAGCGACACGCCGACGTAGGGCAACGCCTTCTGGCCCTTCGATGTCAGCTTCAACAGCGCGAATTTGGCGGTCAGCGCGGCAAAGACGAGCGCGCCGAAGATCGAGTGAAGTAGGACGCGCGTTGGCGACAAGGGGCCGGCGGGTCCGGCGAGGCAGGTGAAGGCCACGACGACGGCGAGCGTCAGCGCGACGCGACCGTTCCACCGGTGGGCGGTCGCCGCCGCGGCTGGTGTCAGGGGGATCGGGCCGCCCTTGCCCCAGAGGCGGGCGGCCAGCGCAACTTGAAGGCCGGCGGACGCGAAAACCATCGCGGCGGCGACGACCTTCCACAGCAGGAGGTTGCCGCCGGTCACGTCGTTGAGGAATTTGATGACGTCCATCGCCCTACCCGCTCAACTCGATCGTGGCCTTCATCGACGGGTGCACCGCGCAGACATAGTCGAGCGGCTCGGTGACCTCGAGGTCGAACGCCTTGCCTGGGCCGATGATCCCCGAGTCCGGTTCGCCGTCGGCCGCCGTCACCGTGTGTGGGGCGACGTCAGCGTTCTCGAAGTGGACGGTCGTTCCCCGCTTTATGGTCAGGGTCGCCGGTTCGAACTTCAGGTTGCGCATGACGACCTTGGGCACATCGGCCGCGCCGCGGGTATCGCCCGCTCGCGAATCGGTCTGGCGGACGGCGATCACCGCCGGCCCGGCGATCGTGAGCCCGGCGAAGACCAACACCGCCAACACGCCGCTTGCGCGCGAGCCGTTCACGGCGCGGAAGCTAGCCCCCGCCGTGCTGGTCGCGCAGGATCGCGTCAGCGAAGCGGGCGCCGATGTCGCGCCAGTCGTAGCCGGCGGCAAAGACGCGGGCCCGGTCGCCCAGTGCCTCAGCCGCGTCGTGGTCCGACCACAGGTCGTTTACCGCGGCGGCGAAGGTGGCGGCGTCGTCGCGCACGAGGACATGAGTGCCGTCGACGACGGGTACGCCCTCGACGGCCTTGGTGGTGGCGACTACCGGCCGCCCCCATGCCATGGCCTCGAGCAACTTGAGCCGGGTGCCGCTCCCGTGGCGCAGGGGTATGACAACAACCGACGCGGCGCGCAACGACGAGTCCATCGACTCGACGCGACCGCGCAGGTCGAGGGAGGCGGCCAGCGCGGAGGGTCGGAGCGCCTCGGGATGGCGGCCGACGACCGTGAGCGTGGGTAGCGCCGCTGGCAATCGCGGGGCGATGTGGTCGGCCCACCAGCGCAACGCGATCTGGTTCGGCAGGTAGTCGAGGCTGCCGACGAACAGGAGCGATCCGCCCGGCGGCACGCTGACGGGCCCGGGCAGGTCGGCGCCGTTGGGGACCACCAACGCGTCGGCGCGTCCTACCCGGTCGGCGTCGAGTGCGCTGACCGTGACCACTGTCGCCCGCGGGTCGGCGGCCGCCTCACGCTCGCGCCGGGG
>DASRJI010000139.1:0-11242 GCA_035649535.1 Acidimicrobiales bacterium
GCGAACGCCTTGCGGATCGGGTCGAGGAGCCCGGTGTACGTCGCCGGGTTGCTCCGCCGCGAGCCGCGGATCGCGCCTTGATCGACCGAGACCACGCCCTCGTCGGACGGGATCGACCCGTTGACGAGCGAGCTCTTCCCCGAGCCGGCCACGCCGGTGACGACGACCAGCACACCGAGCGGGATGTCGACGTCGACCTTTTGCAGGTTGTTGGTGGTGGCGCCGCGGATCTCTAGCGCGCCGACCGGCGTCCGCGCCGTGTCCTTGATGCCGGCCCGGTCGTCGAGGTGCCGCCCGGTCAGGGTGCGGCTCTTTCGCAGCCCGGCGACGGTGCCCTCGTAACAGACCGTGCCGCCGGCCGTACCAGCGCCGGGACCGAGATCGACGACGTGGTCGGCGATGGCGATGGTCTCGGGCTCGTGCTCGACGACGAGGACCGTGTTGCCCTTGTCCCGCAGTTGCAGCAGCAGGTCGTTCATCCGCTGGACGTCGTGAGGATGCAGGCCGATCGTCGGCTCGTCGAAGACGTAGGTGACGTCGGTCAGCGAGGAGCCGAGATGGCGGACCATCTTCGTACGCTGCGCCTCACCGCCCGACAGCGTGCCCGACGCGCGGTCGAGCGAGAGGTAGCCGAGCCCGATCTCGACGAACGAGTCGAGCGAGTGCAGCAGCTTGGCGAGCAGCGGCGCGACCGACGGCTCCTTGAGGCCGCGTACCCAGTCGGCCAGGTCGCTGATCTGCATCGCGCACGCGTCGGCGATGTTGACCTTGCCGATCCGCGACGAGCGGGCGCCCGCGCTGAGCCGGGTCCCTTCGCATTCGGGACAAGCCTGGAACGTCATCGCCCGATCGACGAAGGCGCGGATGTGCGGCTGCAACGCGTCGACGTCCTTGGAGAGGAACGACTTCTGAATCGACGGCACCAGACCCGCGTAGGTCAGGTTGATGCCTTCGACCTTGATCTTCGTCGGCTCCTTGTAGACGAGATCGTGCAGCTCTGTCTTGGAGTACTTGCGGATCGGCTTGTCGGGATCGAAGAAGCCCGAGCCCTTGAAGATGCGCCCGTACCACCCCTCCATGCTGTAGCCGGGAATCGTGATCGCGCCTTCGGTCAGCGACTTGCTGTCGTCATACAGCTGGGTGAGGTCGATGTCCTCCACTCGGCCCATGCCCTCGCAGCGCGGGCACATGCCGCCGGTGCGGTTGAACGTCGCCCGCTTCGTCTCGCCCTTGACCGTGATCGACCCTCGTGCCGAGACCGTCGCCGTGTTGAACGAGAACGCGTTGGGCCCGCCGATGTTGGGCTGGCCGAGCCGGCTGAACAGGATGCGCAGCATGGCGTTGGCGTCGGTGGCGGTGCCCACCGTGGAGCGGGCGTTGGCGCCCATGCGCTCCTGGTCGACGATGATCGCCGTCGTCAGGCCGTCGAGGACGTCGACTTCGGGCCGGGCCATGTTCGGCATGAATCCCTGCACGAACGCGCTGTAGGTCTCGTTGATCAGCCGCTGCGATTCAGCGGCGATCGTGCCGAACACCAGCGAGCTTTTGCCCGAGCCGGACACGCCGGTGAACACGGTCAGTCGGCGCTTGGGGAGCTCGACGGTGAGGTCCTTGAGATTGTTCACGCGCGCACCCTGCACGCGGATCAGATCGTGCGTGTCCGCCGCGTGCCGCCCGCCCTTCGTCGGCGCCACGTAGGGGCTACTTGCCTTTCCAGACTGGTGCGCGCTTCTCGATGAAGGCGCGCGGGCCTTCGGCGAAGTCCTCGGTCCGGGCCAGCGCACCCATGGCGTGCCCGCTCATCGTCCACAGCGTGTCGTCGTCGTTCGTCGCGGCGGCGAGCACTACTTTGCGGCTTTCCCTGACCGCGAGGGGCGCGTTGACGGTGATGCGCTCGGCGAGGGCGCGGGCCGCGCTGAGCGCTTGGCCGGGCTCGACGAGTTCGTTGACCATCCCGAGCTGGTACGCCCGCTCGGCGGTGATGGGATCCCCGGTGAGGACGACTTCCATGGCGACTTTCGGCGGCAAGACGCGCGGGAGGCGGAACAACCCGCCGGCAACCGCGGCGAGCGAGCGCTTCACTTCGGGGAGACCGAAGGCGGCGTTGGTCGAGGCGACGATGAGGTCACACGCCAGGGCGATCTCGCAGCCTCCGGCCAGCGCGGGCCCGTCGACGGCGGCGATCAGCGGCTTGGTTCGCTCGCGACGGGTAATGCCGCCGAACCCGCCCCGCTCGGTTTGCAGATCACCGGCTTGGCCTGACGCGATGGCCTTGAGGTCGGCGCCGGCCGAGAACACCGGGCCGTTGCCGGTGACGATGCCGATCCACACGTCGTCGCTGTCCTCGACGCTGTCGATGGCGGCCTCCATGCCCTTGGCTACGTCGCCGTTCACGGCGTTGCGCGCCTCGGGGCGGTTGATCGTTATGAGAGCGACGTTTCCTGCAACTTCGTACTCGACCATTGGGTCAAGTTAGCTGGCGGCCAACCATTCCTTGGGCTCGACAGGCAGGTGGTCCTTCTGCGCGAGCTCAGCGATGATCGGGCGCAGCTCGACGAGGATGCGTTCGACTTCGTCGGGTGAGGGATTCCAAAGGAACTGCTGCTTGCCCATACCTCACGTATCGGCAGCCGGCACCGGTTCTTCAGTCGTTTTCGGTGTTTCGCCGCCGTTGTCCGAATCGGGCGCGGCGGCGACTGGTGCGGCGGCACCCGGCGGTCGCCGTTGCGGCGGCCGCGGCGGGGGAGGGGGCGTTCCCGGCGCAATGCCGACGAGCGGACCGAGGGCGGGCACGCGGTTCGCCAATGCCTTGACCGTGTTGAGGAATTCGACGGGCGGCTCGGGCGGGAGGCCGGCGGGCTGCACGGTGCGGCGGACAGGGGAGACCGACACCGCGTCGAGCACCGCGAGCCAGCGGTCCGGCGGGGCGTCGGCGGTCATGGCGGCGCCCGCCGCCGCGGCTAGTTCGCCGCCCAGCTCGACGGGGAATCGCGTGGTGGGGTCGGGCGGGCGCGACGCGATGCGCAGGGCCCGCACGACGCGCCCGGCGGTGAGCGCTTCGGTGATCTCGCCGAGCCAGGAGTCGCGCTCGGTCTTGACCCGGTTGTCGAGGGTCTCGCGCAGGGTGCGCGCCAACTCGCGCGCCTCGTCGTCGCGCGCGAGTTCGGCGCTGCTCACGACCGAACGGAGATCGCGAAGGCTGAGATCGTCACCGGCACTGCTGGCCGCCTCGGCCCGGTCGCGCCACTCGGCCGCCTTGAGCCGGGGGAGTAGGTCCTCGGCCATTGCCATGAGCGGCTCGGGCTTGATGGGAGTCTGGTTTTCGGCCTTGAGCAGCGCGTTCTGCGTCTCGATCGCTTGGCGGACCGCGGGCAAGCCGCCGCGCACGACCTGCTCGGCGATCGGCCGCTGTTCGGGCGGGAGGGCGGCGAGGATCGCGTTGCGATGCGTGTGGCCGGGACTGAGCCGCTTGGGCTTGGGCCGCTCGGGCGCTGGTTCGGGCTTGGGTCGCTCGGCGCGGGGCGGACGCGGCGGCCGGCGCTCGGCCTGCGGGCGATCAGCCCGGGCGCGATCAGGGCGCTCGCGGTCCTTGCGATCACGATCGGGACGACGGCTCTCCGGACGGCCACGATCGGCGCGGTCCGGACGATCACCACGTTCCGGGCGCCCACCGCCGCGTTCAGGTCGCGGCGGTCGGGCGCTGCGCTCGACGCGCTGGGTCGTGACCGGCGGCACCGGTCGATCGGTCTTGGGCAGGATCTCGATGCGCTCGGGCTCGGCCGGCTTCTCCTTGGGAGGCAGGACGGCGAGCACGGCGATGCCGTCGATGTCGTTCTCGACGTCGGCGCGGAGGATTTCGCCGACTTTGACGCCGGCGGGCAGCAGCGATCCGGCGAGCGTTCCCTTAGGGAGGCGCGCTCCCGCGGCGCGCCAGGTCCACGAGTCGTCGTCCACCTTGCTGGTGAGTTCGATCTCGATCCGCCTGGACATCCGGCCCCTACGCTAGGCCGCATGACAGCGGCCGTCGTCCTCGTGCATGGCTTCGCGTCGTCGTTCGACCGCGAGTGGGTGCAGCCGGGATGGGTCGCCTTGCTCGAGGACATGGGCCGGTCGGTGATCGGCATCGATCTCTTGGGCCACGGCCAGGCCGCCAAGCCACACGACCCGAGCGCGTACGACGCGGTCGAGGACGACGTGGTTGCCACCCTGCCGGCCGACGGCCCGGTCGACGCGATCGGTTTCTCGATGGGCGCTCGAGTACTGCTTACCTTGGCGTCGCGCACGCCCGAGCGGTTTGGCCGCATCGTGGTCGGCGGCGTCGGCGGACGGCTCCTGGACGGCCAGGATGACGGTCAGGGCCAGGCCATCGCCGACGGCGTCGACGGCAAGGAGTCCGACGACCCGCTGGCCCAGGCGTTCGGCCGGTTCGCCCGCACGCCGGGCAACGATCCCGAGGCCCTGGCGGCCTTCATCCGGCGCCGGCACGTCCAGCTGACCGCCGATGACCTCGGTCGCATCACGGCGCCGGTTCTCGTCGTCGCCGGCGACCGCGACCCGCTGGCCGGCGACCCAGCCGCCCTGGCTGCGGTCCTGCCCAAGGGCGAGGCCAAGCTGCTCCGCAAGGTCGACCACCTGGCCACCGCCAGCGACTTCGGCTTCATCGACGCCGCCCTGTCGTTCCTCGGGTAGGCACATTCCTCGGCGAAAGCCCGAAGCCGGTGTCATCGACGCCGCCCTGTCGTTCCTCGGGTAGGCACATTCCTCGGCGAAAGCCCGAAGCCGACGCCGCTGGCGTCCGGCCCCACCTGCCGCCGAGAATGTATGTTATGTCAAGTACGTCCGGACATCAGGGTGTCACCTCGACGGTCGTCAAAGCTCGTGTGGTGTGAACGAGGAACCCGTTGCTTGTCAGGTCGACGGTCGGGACGCCCGGCCCGGTCAGCGGGTCCTCGAGTGCGGTCACCGCCCTCGCGGCGCTCGGTCGCCCCGCGCCCAGTGCCACTTGGATCGCGGCGGGGGCGTTCGTCGCCTGGTAGATCCGGTAGATGTACGTCGGCGTCAGGCTTGCGGGTTTGGCCGCCGTGATCAGGCCGGGGCCGTTGACGATGGCCGCGACCGCTCCTGTTTGCGGCAGGGGACCCGGGTTCGTTGCCAGCTGGACTTGCGGGGGTGCGAAGCACCGGCGCGCCTCGGCCAAGGGCTGGCCCGAGACGGGACCCGACAGACCGAACGGCGACCGCAGCGCGTAGTGAGCCGTGTGCGTGTCGGTGTCGCTCCCCCATGCCCCATGCCCGTCATTGGCCGGCGTGTTGCGGAGGACGCAGCCGATGAGGACGCCGTGCTCGTCGATCGCCCAGGCCGGGACCTCCGGGTGATAGATCGCGGCGAGCGTATTGGCGCTTGCTTGCGGCAGGACGAAGTCGTGCGTGGCCTGGAACACGGGTGGCGCCCACGCCGGGAGCGGCTGCGCGGCGGTCCAGTGGTACGCCGTGCCGTGGACGAGCGAGTCGACCTCGGTCGGGAACGGGAAGCTGACCATCATCGAGTAGCCGTCCGCATTCGCCGGCGGAGGGATCGCGCCGGTGGTCGTCATGCGGATGATCGGCTCGTCGGCGATCATGCAGTACTCGCGCACGAACGATGTCGATTCGCCCATCGTCGATGTCGTCTGCGTTATGGCGATGCGGGCGCGTAACGGTCCGCTCTCCATCACAACGACGCCCGGCGCGGCGTCCCACGTGAGCGGTTGCACCGCCCACTGCGCGTCCGGGGCGTTCGGGTTGTCCTCGTTGCCGAACTGGTAGAGGCCGCCGCCGTCCTCGTACAGGACCAGGTCGTTGCCGATCTTGCCGGCGGCAAGCAACGGGACGCCTCGGCCGACGTCGACGACGGTGGTGAGACCCCAGTTGGCGGCCGCGGCGATGGTCACCGACAGGACGCCGTTCTCGAGCACGTACGACTTGCCGCCGTCGGGGGTCGTCAAGGTGACCGGCCGCGGCGCGTCGCCCGGTGCCGGACTGAGGTACGCGGCCGTGTACGCCAAGCTCCCGAGCTGGGCGAAGAACGCGGCGCCACCTTCGTACGTCGGTTGCACCGCGGTGAACGACGAGCCGACGCGGACGCTTCGTGTCCCCGACGGCACCGGGCCGGTGATCTCGGCCAGGGTGTAGGTACCGACGCCGAGCGGATTGGCGATCACGACGGGCTGCTCACCGGCGCGCATCTGGTACGCGATGCCGTTGGCCAATGACGTGAGCGCCGTTGCCTCGACCGCGGTGGCTTCGCTCGCGGCCGCCGCGAGCCGCACCACTTGTTCGCCGGTGTACACGTCGTCGTTGGCCGTGCCGTTGACGAAGTCGTGATGGGTGCTGGGCATGAGGTCTGCCCACGCGGCATTGAGATCGTCGAAGAATGACGCGGGCAGCGTCTTGGCCGGCCTGGCCAGCAGGGCGAAGCCCTCCGCGGCCAGGAGAGCCCGCGTGGACGCGTAGTGGCCGACCTTGAGACCGGGCCGGCTGGCGTAGTGGCCGGTCCAGTACGGGGTCGGGTTGAACCGTTGGCTGTAGATCGCGCTGGACCGCTCGAGGGCGGCATCGACGAAGTCGGCGAAGCTCGCCATCACCGCGTAGAGCCCTGTCGTTCGATAGCTCGGCGCCTGTGGATTCGTGTTCCAGTCGTCGATGTACGAGAGGAGGTTCTCGACCGGCATTTGAAAGTCGTCGTCGATCGGTATGTAGAGGTACGACGTGCGGGCCGCCGCGTAGCTTCCGTCCGGCTTGGGGCCATAACTCTGGCGGTAGTCCTCGATGTGCTGCCGCGGCGGCTTCACGCCGTCACCGATGTTGCTCCCCTGGTTGTAGTGGTCGATCATCCAGTGGCAGAACACGTTCGAGCCGTCCGAGGCCGTCCAACGAAAGTCGGCGCCGTTGGCAAGGAGCGCGGCAGTCATGGACGCCGGGATGCGAGCGAATGACGCGCTCACCATCCCGAGCGCCTCGACGACGACCGGCAGCTCCGCGTCATGACCGAAGTCGTCGGGAATCCAGCAGTGCCGGATCGGCAGCAGCTGCGGGAACGTGGCTTGCAGGAACGCGCGGCCGACGAGGTAGTTCCTGATGAATGCCTCCCCCGCGGGAAGCAGGTTGTCGGGCGAGGTGATCCCGCCGCCGACAATCTGGACCGCGGCGCCCGCATTCTTGATTGCCTGCACCTTGTCGGGGTTCTTCTCGATGAACCGCTCGAGATAGCTCATCTCGCAGATCGAGTACACGTACGGGCCCGAGGCGCCCGGCTTGTTGTTCTTCTGCATCAGGTCGATGGCGGCGAGGAACGCGCCGTTGACGCCCTGGCCGCTGTAGGCACGCTCAAAGTAGCCCTCGAATGTCTGGATCCAGTCCCAGTCGAGGTGGGCGGCCTGGTCGAAGATCATCACCGCTGTAGCGGCGTCCGGGACGCCAAGCGCGCTCCGCATTGCCTGCTCGGTCTCGGTCATCGTTCCCTCCTCGCCGGCGGGGCAGTACCTGGCGGCGATCGTATGCCTCGGCAGTTGAACGATCGAGGGCTGACGCCGCGGTACCTCCGGTCGTAAGATTTCGCAATGGCTGTCACCAAGCGCTATCCGCCCACGTTGCCGTCGTTCGCATCGGTCGAGGAGGAGCGCCTGCACCGCAAGCAACGCCTCGCCGCCGGCTTCCGGTTGTTCAGTAAGTGCGGATTCGATGAGGGGGTCGCTGGCCACATCACCGCTCGGGATCCGGAGCGGCTCGATCATTTCTGGGTCAATCCGTTCGCCATGCACTTCGGGCAGATCCGGGTGTCGGACCTGATCCTCGTCAACGACAACGGCGACGTGGTCGAGGGCGAGCACGACGTCAACCGCGCCGCGTTCTGCATCCACTCGCAGGTGCACGCGGCGCGGCCTGATGTGGTCGCCGCCGCCCACTCGCACTCGCTGTACGGCAAGACCTGGTCGTCGCTGGCCAAGCCCCTCGATCCGCTGACCCAGGACTCGTGCGCGTTCTACAACGATCACAACCTCTACAACGACTTCGGCGGCGTCGTCCTCGACATCGAGGAGGGCAAGCGCATCGCCTACGCACTCGACGACGCCAAGGCAGTGATCCTCAAGAACCACGGGTTGCTGACGGTCGGCCAGAGCGTCGACTCAGCGGTGTGGTGGTTCATCACCATGGAGCGCACCTGCCAGTCGCAACTGCTCGCCGAGGCGGCGGGCACGCCGCAGCCGATCGACGCCGACCAGGCGGCGATCACTGCGAGCCAGGTCGGTCAGGATCTCGCCGGCTGGCTGAGCTTCCAGCCGCTGTACGAGCGCATCGTCAGGGAGCAGCCCGACCTGCTCGACTGAGGTGCGTTAGCCGTGCGGTCGCGCTTCCCCAACCGGAAGGCGGCTGGCCAGGCCCTCGCACGCGAGGTCGCGACCCGCATCGATCCGTCTGAGGATGTCCTCGTCCTTGGACTCCCCCGCGGCGGCGTTCCCGTCGCCGCCGAGGTTGCCGCGGTACTCGGCGCATCACTCGACGTGTTTGTCGTCCGCAAGCTCGGTGTGCCGGGTCACGAAGAGCTGGCAATGGGCGCCCTGGCCGGCGACGGCACGGTTGTCATCAACCACGCGGTTGTCGATCGGCTCGGCATCACTGAGGCGACGATCGATCGCGTCGTGGACGAGGAGCGTTACGAGGTCGACCGACGTCAGCACGCGTACCGCGGCGATCGACCACCCGTCGACATCGCGGTCCGAACGGTGATCATCGTCGATGACGGGCTGGCCACCGGCGCGACGATGCGCGCCGCAGTCGACGCGGTGCGCGCCCAGCAGCCGCAGCGCATAGTCGTTGCCGTCCCTGTCGCGCCGCCGGCGGCTGTCGATGCGTTGCGCGACGTCGTCGACGACGTCGTGGCCGTCGCCACACCCATGTCGTTCCTCGCCGTCGGCGAGGCCTATGAGGACTTCACGCAGACCACCGACGACGAAGTCCGCGCCCTACTGTCGCGCCCATGAACATCACCGAGCTGTGGCGCTACCCGGTGAAGTCGATGCAGGGCGAGCGGCTCGATTCGGTTCAGGTGACCGCTGGCGGCCTCACCGGCGACCGGGCCTTCGCGTTGGTCGACACCGAGACCGGCTTCGTCGTCAGTGCGAAGCACCCACGCAAGTGGCGACAGATACTGCACTGCCACGCCGCGCTCGATGACGCCGGCGTGGCCACGATCACCTTGCCCGACGGCTCGACCACGCGGAGCGACGCTCCCGATGTCGACGCCCGGTTGTCGGCGGTGTTCGGCCGCGACGTCACCCTCGCGTCGAACGCGCCCGACGATCGCCACTACGAGATGCTGTTCCCCGACATCGAGGGTGTGGCGCCGCAGGAGGCGATCGACGACAACCGCATCGGCGACGAGCCCGACGGCACGCTGGCCGATATGGGACTCGGGCTGCTCGCCCCGCCCACGTCGTTCTTCGACCTCACCGCGCTGCACCTGGTCACGTCGGCGACCCTCGCCGCGGTCGGCCAACCGGTGCGCCGGTTTCGGCCCAACGTCGTCGTCGACGCCGACGGCGTGGGTTACGTCGAGAACGGGTGGGCCGGCCGGAGCGTCGCGCTGGGTGCGACGACACAGGCCCAGGTCCTCATACCGACGATGCGCTGCGTGATGACCACACTGGCCCAGCCCGGCCTCGACGCCGACCGCGGTGTGCTGCAGACCCTCGCCCGCGAGAACCGCATCGAGATTCCCGGTGTCGGCACCTGGGCCTGCGCGGGCGTCTACGCCACGGTCACCGCACCGGGTGACGTAGCGGTGGGCGACGCGGTCACGGTTTCTTGACCGTTCGGTCAAGTACGGGGTAGCAAATGGCCATGGACTGGCCCCTTCGAACCGGCATATTCCTCGCGCCCTTCCACCCGGTGGGCCAGAACCCGACGCTCGCTCTCGAGCGGGACCTCGAGCTGATCACCCGACTCGACGAGTTGGGCTTTCACGAGGCGTGGGTCGGCGAACATCACTCCGCCGGCTACGAGATCATCGCCTCGCCCGAGGTGTTCCTTGCCGTCGCCGCCGAGCGCACCAAGAACATCCGGCTCGGCACCGGCGTCAGCTCGCTCCCCTATCACCACCCGCTGATGCTGGCCGATCGCATGGTGTTGCTCGACCATCTCACGCGTGGCCGCGTGATGCTGGGCTGCGGTCCCGGAGCGCTGCCGTCCGACGCCTACATGATGGGCATCGACACCCAAGAGCAACGGCACATGATGGAAGAGTCGCTCGAAGCGATCGTCGCGTTGCTCGACGGCAAGGAGCGCATCACGCGCGAGTCGAACTGGTTCACGCTGCGCGACGCCGAACTGCAACTGCGGCCGTACTCGGAAGAACTCGAGATCGCCGTCGCCGCCCAGGTCTCCCCGGCCGGGCCGCGCGCCGCCGGTCGCTTCGGGCTGGGCCTGCTGTCGATCGGGGCCACGTCGGTGGGCGGCTTCGACATCCTCGGCTCGCACTGGAACGTGATGGAAGAGCGGGCCGCCGAGTTTGGCCAGACCGTCGACCGCCGCAAGTGGCGGCTCGTCGGTCCGATGCACATCGCCGAGACCGAGGAGCAGGCGCGCAAGGACGTCGAGTTCGGTCTGGCCGAGTGGGTGGACTACTTCCAGCGCGTGGCCGCGCTGCCGCTCGCGCCCGACGGTGACAACGTCGACCTCGTCGACGCGCTCAATGCAACAGGGTTCGCGACGATCGGCACGCCCGACATGGCCGTCGCCCAGATCCAGCGGCTCGTCGATCAGTCAGGCGGATTCGGCACGTTCCTGTTCATGGCCCACGAGTGGGCCGACCGCGAGGCCACCCTGCACTCGTACGAGTTGTTCTCGCGTTACGTCGCGCCGCTGTTCCAGGGCAGCACGCCGTCGCTCGTCGGCTCGCGTGACTGGGCGGCGGCCAACCGGCCCAAGTTCATGGAGCAGGCCGGCAACGCCATCATGAGCGCCATCCAGGAGCACCACCAGGAGAAGACCGCCAAGGTCGACGCCCCCAAGTCGTAGGTGTTCTTTGATTCTTTGATGGCGTGAGAAGTCGCCAAAGAATCAAAGAATGGGGCTAAGGCCTCGCGTCGAAGGTGGGGATCAGGTGACGGGCGGCGCGGGCTTCGTCGACCCGGCTGACGGGTGTGGTGCGGGGCGCGTCCTTGGCGTCGTCGGGGTCGTTGGCGATGCGGATGAGCGCGTCGGCC
>DASRJI010000140.1:0-10235 GCA_035649535.1 Acidimicrobiales bacterium
CGGCGAGGACGACTGACACGGCCGCCCCGGCACGTATCGCCTCCCAGTCCCACTTCATTTCACGGCCATGGCGCGGGGCCGAACGGGGAGGGCAGGCCGAGCTTGCCGGGGTTGAGGATGCCGTGGGGATCGAGCGCGCCCTTCAGCGATGCCAGGACTTCGGTGTTCGGCGTCCACGGCGCGCGGTTGATGCCCATGCCGTGGTGATGGCTGACCGCACCGCCGTGGGCGGCGATCACATCCATGATCGCAACCCACGCCGCGTTGTAGAAGCGGTCCTTGTCGCCGTCGGTCGGCTGACCGGCCCACGTGAAGTAGATGCACGCGCCGTCGAGATAGCTGTGCGACTGGTGCGCCGAGGCAACCCACATCCCGTCGACCGCCTTGAGCGCGGCGACGCCCTCGTCGTAGATCGCCGGCAGGGCGCGCCACGTCGCCGAGACTTCCGTCGTGTCCACGACGAGGTCCTTGCGATACGCCTCCTGGAGCGCGGAGGTCTCGTTGCGATGGTCGAGCCACTGGCCGACGAAGTCGACATCGAGCGACTGCGCGCCCGCGCACTCCTCGGCGACCACCTGCATCACCGCGTCGATCACCGCCGGGTCGCCTTCGTCGAGCACGAGGAGCACGTTGGTGCCCTCGATGTAGCGGCGCGATTCGCGCTCGTCGTAGAGGCGCAGGACGGCAGGAGTGGCGCCGCGGCGCAGGATGCGGCGGCACGCATCGTTGCCCTCGGCGAAGGAGGCGAACCCGTACGCGGCGCGGCGATCGGTGGTCGGCAGCGGGTGAATCCGCAGCACGGCTTCGGTGATGACGCCGAGGGTGCCCTCGCTGCCGACGAACAACTGGTTGAGGTCCGGTCCGGTCGCGGCGCGAGGCGCGCCACCGCCGGACGTGATGACGCGCCCGTCGGCCAGCGCGACCTCGAGGCCGACGACGATGTCCTCGATCTTCCCGTAGCGCGTCGAGTACTGGCCGGCGCCGCGGCACGCGAGCCAGCCGCCGACGGTCGACAACGCCATCGACTGCGGCCAGTGACCGACGGTGACGCCAAAGTCGGCGCGCAGCGTGTCCTCGAGGACGTCGCCGAACGTGCCGGGCTTGACGCGGAGCAACATCGACGTGTCGTCGACGTCGATGACGCCGGCCATGCCGGTCATGTCGAGCACGACACCACCGTGAATCGGCACGCTCGCGCCGCAAACGCCACTGCGGCCCGCCGCGGTGGTGACCGGCACCCGGGCCTCGTTGCACGCGGCGAGCACGCCGGCGACTTCGTTGACGTCGACCGGTCGCGCCACCGCCGCCGGGCGGGCCGGTACTTCACCGTTGAGGGCCCACGCCATCGTTATTGGCCACCAGTCGCGCCCGGCCTCGTGGCACGTGGCGTCGTCGGTCCGCACGTCGGCGCACGCGTCGCCGACCGCGGCGATCGCCGCCTCGCTGACGCTGACACCCGAAAAGCGCGCCGTGATCTGGTCGCCCTCGATCTCGATCGGCGGCGTCGGCACCCCCCGGTTCGCCATCAGCCCGAGACCTTCTCCCATTCGCGTGACCGTTCAACCGACGCGCGGAACGAGATCACGTGCGCTTCGGTCTGGCTCGGAGTCCACCCGAGTTCCGACGCCATCAGGTTGCCGACGTCGCCGGCGGCCGCGACCGCTTCGTCGCGCGCCAGGAGCACCGCGCGCGTCCGGCGCGAGAGCACGTCGTCGACGGTGTGCGCCATCTCGTAGCGCGCCGCGTAGACGGCTTCGGCGCGCAGGTAGGGAAGTGTGGCGACGAGCGGTCGGGCCAGCTCCGGGTCGGCTTCGAGCATGGCGGCCACGACGCGCGCCTCGGAGCCGAACCGCGAGCGCAGATGCTCGGCGACATCCGGCGCCAAGCCCAGGTCGCCCTCGGTCGGTGACGCGCCGCGCAGCGGCAGGCTCTTGGTGGGGCTGTGGCGGGGCGTGCCCTTGCGGTCGAGCTGCTTGACCGCAAGGTCGACGGTGTCGGCTGCCATCTTGCGGTACGTCGTGAGCTTGCCGCCGGTGACCGTGATCATTCCGGATGTCGATGCCGTCACTGAGTGGCGGCGCGAGAGGTCGGCGGTGCGTTCGCTACCCGCCGCCTTCACCAGCGGCCGCAACCCGGCCCACGTGCCGAGGACGTCGTCAACAGTGATGCGCTCGGTGACGAACAGGTTGATCGCACCGAGGATGTAGTCGATGTCCTCGGGCGTGCACTGCGGATCGTCGAGCGAACCGGAGTAATCGGTGTCCGTGGTGCCGAGATACACGCGGTCGCCCCACGGGACGACGAAGATCGACCGCCGGTCCTTGGGAACCGGCACGACGGCGGCGATGTCGCAGCGAACCTTGTCCCACGGCACCGAGATGTGGATCCCTTTGGCCGGACGCATGGTGCCGGGGTGCTTCCCCTCGTCGAGGGCGCGCACGTCGTCGGCCCACACGCCGGTCGCGTTGATCACGACCTCAGCGCGCACGTCGGTTCCGTCGGACAGGCGGGCGCCGACGGCTCGGCCCGCCCCGTCCTTCAGCAGTCCGGTGACGCCCGCGTAGTTGAGGGCGACGGCGCCGTGATCGAGCACCGCGGTGCGGGCGATCGTCAGCGTGAGCCGGGCGTCGTCCGCTTGCGCGTCGTAATAGAGGAAGGCGGCGGCGATGAGATCGCGATTCAGCGTCGGCATGTGGGCGACCGCCTCGTCGATCGACAGCCGCTTGTGGCGCTTGCCGATGCGCAGCCCGCCGGTCACGTCGTAGAGCCACAACGCGGTGCGGTAGGCCTTGGCGACCGTCTTGTTCACCACACCGTCGCGGCCGAAAAGCGGGATGAGGAACGGCAGGACCTTGACGAGGTGCGGCGCGTTCTTCAGGAGCCGTTGGCGTTCGGCCAGGTTCTCGTAGACGAGGAAGTACTCCTTCTGCTGGAGGTACCGCAGCCCGCCGTGGACGAGCTTGGACGACTTCGACGACGTGCCCGACGCGAAGTCGTCGCGCTCGACGAGCGCGGTGCGCAGGCCGCGGGCGGCGGCGTCGAGGGCGACGCCCGCGCCGGTGATTCCGCCGCCGATGACGAGCACGTCGAACGTCTCACCGGCGAGACGGATGTGGGCTTGGGCGCGGTCGAACGCCGTGCGCGTCGGGGAGGGCGTCATGTTGCGGGCTCGGTCTCCTGGGTCGATTCGCCGACCAACTCCGCGTACGGCACGAACAAACCCTCGCGCAACAAGCGCAGCAGCGGCTTGCGATCCTTTACGAAGATCACCGCGGCCAGCGCCAGGTACGCGACCGAGACGATCACCCGCTCGGTGCCGTGTGCCGATTGGGGGACGACGCCGCCGATGATGAACTGCGCCCAGAACAGCGAGAACAGCATCCACGCTTCGCGGACGGTCACCGAGCGGTTGGCCAGGATGGCCAGGGCGAGTACCGACTGCGACGCGGTTAGCAGGAGTTCCTCGCGCTGCTGGGCGATGATCGGCAAGCCGTGCGTCGAGCTCGACGCAATGGCGAAGGCGATCGGGAGCGTCCCGACGAGCAAGGTCCATTGGTTGACCTTCGAGGACACCAGCGTGCCCAGCCCGGCGTTGGTGTTGAGCCGCCAGGCATAGAGCCCGGCCACGAGCAGCTCGGGCGCTTCGGAGGCCAGCGGGGCGAGCCACTGCACGAGCAGGAACTCACTGATGCCGAGCGTGCGGCCGGTGGCGACGAGTGACTCGGCGAACGGCTCGGCCGCGAGAAGGATCACGCCCGCGGCGGTGACGAACAAGGCGACGACGGTGACCCGGCGCCGTCGCGGCGCGAACGTGCCGATCCACGCGGCCGGACCCACGAGATGCGGTTCCTCGGCCGGCGCCCGCGAGATGCGGATCGTGTAGGCGACGAAGATGGCGACGAGAACCAGCGCGTCCCACATCGTGATCGACCGCTTGAACGGCAGGGTGAGCGAGTAGGCGGTCGCAATCGCGAGGTAGGCGATCTCGACCGAGTGCGACCGTTCGAGGGTGATGCCGGTGAAGGCTTGGGCGTGCTCGCCCGTCGCGCCGGCGGCCCGTCGCCGCCGCCACCGGTACCAGGCGATGAACACGACCATGCTCCACCCGACGCCGATGAGCAGCCGGTTGGCGCCGGTCATGTTGGCCAGGGCGAGCGAGCACGGCGCCTCGTCCGGGCTGCCCACTGCTTTGCACGTCCGGCCGAACTCGGCGAACGCGTGGCCGCCCTTCTGGGCGAACACGAAGTCGACGGCGTACTCGGGTAGCACGGCGATGAAGGCGAGGACGGCGATGGCCAGGCCGGCCGAAATGTCCAATTGGGCCACTTCGGCGGCCCACGACAGCACGAAGGCGGCGCCGACGATCGCTAGGCCGAAGAGGATCGCCTCGGTCACATGGGGCAGGTGCGGCGAGGTGATCTTGAGCACGATCGCAGGCACGCAGATGACCACGGCGGCGGCGATGGCGAGGCGCTGGCGGGCGAGATGGCCCGGCTCTCTGTCCTCCGCTCGCACGCTCGCATCCTACGGGTCGTCCTCAGCTCGGAAACTTCGTTGCCGATGACCACTCTGCGTGGTTTGCTCGCGGGAATTTGCACTTAGAGGCAGGTGTTGACCCATACTCAACGGGTAGGACAGACCCCAACGTGACAGCGACTATGACGACCCTTACCACTTCATGGCGAGACCGGGCAGCGTGCCGCGGCCTCGATCCCGAGATCTTCTATCCCGTCTCCGACGAGGACGCCGACGCCGCCAAGGGCATCTGCGCGGCGTGCCCCGTGCGCGAGGCGTGCCTCGAGTACGCGCTTGCCAACCGCGAGCGCGACGGCGTCTGGGGCGGCGCTACGGAGCGTGAGCGCCGTCGCATGATCCGCCAGCGTCGCAAGTCCGCCTAGCGCGCCCGCGGGCTACCTTGCCCGCGTGGATTTCGACCTGCCCGAGGAGCTCCAGCAGCTCCAAAAGACCGTCCGCAAGCTGGCGCAGGACAAGGTCAAGCCGCGCGCTCGTGAGATCGACGACACCGGCGACTACCCGCAGGACGTCTTCGAGGCGTTTCGCGACGCGGGATTGCTGGGTCTGTGCATCCCCGAGGCCTACGGCGGGTCGGGCGCCGGCATCCTCGGGCTCACGATCGCCATCGAAGAGGTCGCCAAGTACTCGAACACCGCAGCCCTCATGCTCTTGCTCACCCGGCTGCCTACCGGCCCGGTGATGATCGCCGGCGACCAGGCGCAGAAGCAGAAGTACCTGCCCGGGATCGCCGACGGTTCGCAGCGATCGGGCTTCGGCTTGTCCGAGCCGCAGGCGGGCAGCGACGTGATGGGGATGCGGACCCGCGCCGTGCAGGACGGCGGCGACTGGATCCTCAACGGCACGAAGTGCTGGATGAGCGGTGTGGTCCAGGCCGACTGGTACACGGTCTTCGCCAAGACGGCGACCGACGTGACGGCGCGCAAGCACGACGCCATCACCGCCTTCATCGTCGAGCGCGGCTGGGACGGCGTCGAGGTCGGCAACACGGACCGCAAGATGGGCGTCCGCGGCGTGGACACCGGCGAACTGTTGCTGCACGACGTGCGGGTGCCGGCCGAGAACGTCATCGGCGAGGTCGGCGGGTTCCGGCTGGCCATGCTGGGCCTCAACTCGATGCGCCCGATCGTGGCGGCACGCGGCATCGGCCTGGCCGAGGGCGCGCTCATGTACGCGACCGAGTATGTGCAGCAGCGCGAGGCGTTCACCCAGACGATCGCCGACTTTCAGGGCATCCAGTGGGAGATCGCCAAGCTCGCCGTCGAGATCGAGGCGGCCCGGCTCCTTACGTACCGGTCGGCCTGGCTCGCCGATCAGGGCAAGTTCACCAAGGAGTGGGTGCCGTACCTGTCGATGGCCAAGTACTACGCGACCGAGCTGGCTGTGCGGGCGTCGGGCCTCGCCGTCCAGCTCCTCGGCGCCGCCGGGTACATGAAGGACCACCCGACCGAGCTTTGGTACCGCGACGCCAAGCAGCTCACGATCGTCGAGGGCACGAGCCAGGTGCAGCTGGGCCTCATCGCCAAGGGCGTTCTCGACCGGGATCTCTGGTGGGACTGACCGTTCCGGAGGTTCTGACGCGGCTGTTGGCGGGCGACGACCTTTCGCTCGAAGAAGCACAGGCCGCCATAGCCAGTGTGTTGGCCGGTGACGCCACGCCCGGCCAGATCGGCGGCCTGCTGATCGCGCTCCGGGCCAAGGACGTCACCGCCGACGAGCTGACCGGCATGGTGCGGGCGCTACTCGATGCCGCCGTGCCGCTCACCATCGACGGCGACGCCATCGACACGTGCGGGACCGGGGGCAGTACCCATCGCCAAGAGGCCGCGTTCCACGTGTCGACCGCCGCGGCGCTCGTCGTCGCCGGCGCCGGCGTCAAGGTGTGCAAGCACGGCAACCGCCGTGCGTCGGCGACGAGTGGGTCGGCCGATCTCCTCGAGGCGCTCGGCGCGGCCGTCGACCTCGGGCCCGACGGCGTGGCCCGTTGCGTGGCGGAGGCGGGGATCGGGTTCTGCCTGGCGCCCCGCTTCCACCCGGGCATGCGACATCCGGGGCCCGTGCGCCGCGAGCTTGGCGTCCGCACCGTCTTCAACTTCCTGGGCCCGCTGGCCAACCCAGCCCGCGTGCGCCGGCAAGTCGTCGGCGTGGCCGACGGGTCGATGGCCGAAAAGCTGATCGGCGTGCTGAAGGCCAACGGCTCGACGCGGGCGATGGTCGTGTACGGCCACGACGGGCTCGACGAACTGACTACAGCGACGACCTCGACCATCGTCGAGCTGTTCGACGGCGAGGTTCGCAGCTACGACGTCGACCCCGCGGAGCTGGGGCTGACGCGCGTCGATGCCGCACCCCCGGGCGGTGACACCGCGACCAATGTCGACCTGGCCCGACGCGTGCTGGGCGGGGAGCCCGGGCCGCACCGCGACATCGTCCTGCTCAACGCGGCGGCCGCGCTGGTTGTCGCCGGCAAGGTGACCGACATCGCTGCCGGACTGGAGGCGGCGGCCCAGGCGATCGACGGCGGCCAGGCCGCTAGCGCTCTCGACGCCCTCGTTCGGGTTTCTCAGCAGGCGAAAAGCGAGGAACCCGCGGCACCGTAGAGGTCAGCTCTCCACCGCAGCTGATCAGTCGCAGCCGCGGCGCCTCGCGGTCCAACCACGCCGCGATGCACGCCACTTCGTCCGCCGCGTCGCATGCCAGCGGCGTTCTGGGCGGATTTTCTGGCGCTGATGGCACGCGGATCCGCCCAGAAGCCTGCGGTTCGGACCAGGCGTCGAGAAGGCGGCCGTTCTCGATGGTGGCGCCGCCACCATCGAGAACCTCGACAGTGACCCGTCCGGCGGCGCAGAGGGCGTCGAGCCGGCGTTGCCGGCTCAGCGCCCGGGTGAGCGCGTCGAGCCGGTCGCGCACGGACCCGGCCTCCTCGAAGCGATGCGCCTCCGAGAGGAGGCGCATGCGGGCGACGAGCGGCTCGAGCAGGCGGGCCGGGTCGACGGTGAGGCCGACGACGACGTCGTCGACGAGGCGCCCGTACTCGGTCTCGGAGATCGCGCCCGCGCACGGGCAGGTGGCCACGCCGAGTTGGGCGGGCGTGCACGGCGCCGGCCGCAGGACGAGCTTGCGGACCGGTCGGCGGCAGCGGCGAATGGGCACGGCGGACTCGATGGCCTCGGCGACGAGCTGGGCGGCATTGCTCGACGGCAGCGGCCCGAGGTACAGGCCGCCGTCGGCCTTGACCGCCCGCACGACCGACAGCCGCGGGAAGCGCTCGTCGAGGGTGAGCTTAAGGTAGGCGTACTTGCGCCACACCTTCGACTGGCGGTTGAAGCGCGGCAGCATCGAATGGATTAGCCGGACTTCGAGCACCGACGCCTCGAGTTCGTGCGCACACACGATGTGATCGATGGCTTGGGTCTCGCGCAGCAACTGGCCGACCTTGCGCCGCGTGTCGCCGGTGAAATACGAGCGGACCCGCCGGCGCAGGTCGATCGCCTTGCCGACATACAGCGGGCGGCCGGTGCGATCGCGAAAGATGTAGACGCCGGGCGCTCGCGGCAATCCGGCGGTGAGCCGCAACTTCGACAGCTGCGGGTGGCCCTTCACCGACGGCAGGTCGATGAGGTCGTCGAGGGCGGTGACGCCGAGCGATCCCGCCCGCTCGAGGAGCGAGTGCAGTAGTTCGGCCGTGGCGAGCGTGTCGTCGAGGGCGCGGTGCGTCGGCGTATGCGAGGTCCGGAAGTGGCGGGCCAGCGTGGAGAGCTTGCAGTTCGGCACCTCGTCACTGACGAGCCGGCGCGCCAGCGCGCAGGTGTCGATCACGCGGTTGGTGATGCGGGGCCGGTGCGTTCGTTGCATCGCCGCCTGGAGAAAACTCATGTCGAAGCGGACGTTGTGGCCGACGAGCACGGCGTCGCCCGCGAACTCGAGGAACGCGGGCAATACCTCCTCGATGCGCGGCGCGGGCAGCACCATCGCCTCGGTGATCCCCGTGAGGTACGTGATCGAGGGCGGTATCTCCCGGTCGGGGTTCACCAGCGTGGCGAACGTGCCGAGACACTCGCCGCCGCGGTACTTCGCGGCACCGACCTCGGTGATCATGTCGCCGCCGTTTGCCGAGCCGCCGGTGGTCTCGAGGTCGAGGACGACGAAGGTGACGTCGCAGAGCGGTGTACCGAGGTCATCGAACGAGCGCTGCACGGCGAGCATGTCGGCAGGGTACCGAACAGGTGTTTGGGTATTAGAGTGACCGCCCGATGAGCGCCCCCCGGTACCGGTGCGACGCGTGCGGCAACCTCACGCGATTCGACGTGGTCGCCACGCGGCGCACGAAGGCGTTCCACCACTACACCCTCGGCGGCGAATTGACCGTGGAGGAAGAAACGGTGCTGGCCGAAGCGGTCGAGGAGGTCAGCTGCCGGTGGTGCGGGACCGGCAGTTCGGTAACGCCTGTCTCCGACTGACGGACCGGCTGTTACACCCCCTCGTCATAGTGGGGTCCATGGACGAGCCCACCCTCTCGATCAGCTGCGACGAGTGTGCGATGCAGCACACGGCCCACTGCCGCGACTGCGTGGTTACGTTCATCCTCGGCCGCGAGCCCGATGACGCGGTTGTGATCGATGCCCAGGAGGCCCGCGCGTTCAAGCTTCTGATCGGCGCCGGCCTCGTTCCCGACCTTCGTCACGTCCAAAGAAGCGGCTAGGAATCCACGAGGCACCTTGGAGTGGGTGCTACGTTCCCGCTTGTCCGGGTGTGGCATGCCAAGGAGCGGGATTGCAACAGCTCCACCTCGTCGGGTTCACCACTGACCACGACGCACTCATCTTCAGCGCGCGTAAAGGTGCCAAGTCAGGCGGCTTCGTGGTCGCGCTCGACGACACGCTGTACGACACGCTCGACGAGGTCGGTCGCCGGCGTGACAGCGACGGCGCCGCCGACGGCCGCAAGGCCACCCGCCGGGCCATCCCTCGACAAGAGAGCGCGCTCTCGCCGCGCGACATCCAGATGCGGCTGCGCGCCGGTCGGAGCGTCGCCGCGGTAGCCAACGAAGCGGGCGTCGACGAGGACTGGGTCATGCGCTTCGCCGCACCGATCCTCGCCGAGCAGGCCCTCGTCATCGCCAAGGCGCACAAGCTCGTTTTCGCCAAGGCCCGGTTGGGGGCCTCCGGCCGACCGCTGGCCGAGTCGGTCTGGTGGAACGTCGCCGACAAGGGCGTGATGATGGCCGAAGACACCTTCGACCAGTGCTGGACGGCCAACCACCTCCGTGATTCGGCGTGGATCGTGCGGTTCGACTTCATCAACCGCAAGAAACGCCAGCGCGCCGAGTGGGAGGTCGACACCCGCGAGGGCACGCTGACGGCGCGCAACCGCCTCGGCTCCGAGTTGGGCTACATCGAGCCCGGGCGCCGCGGCAAGCCGCCGGCGCCCCTCCCGCCCGCGGCCAAGCCGGTGGTTCGTCCTGCGCCGCCGGCGCGCAAGGCGGCCAAGGCCGTCGTGCTGGCCCGCCCGGTCAAGAAACGCGCCGCGGCCAAGAAGGCGAACACCAAGCGCGCCCCCGCGAAGAAGCGGGTGGCGGCCAAGAAGGCCCCCGCCAAGAAGCGAGTCGCACCCAAACGCGCGCCGGGCAAGAAGCGGGCGGCGGCGAAGCGACCGCCGGTCAAGAAGCGCGCGGCTGTCAAACGACCGCCGGCGAAGAAGCG
>DASRJI010000141.1:0-32903 GCA_035649535.1 Acidimicrobiales bacterium
GTGCGCAACCGCACCTGGCCGCCGGGATCGACGCGAATCGGGAGCCCGGGCGACGTAGGGCCGTCGGCCCGCTCGTCGATGCGGCCGCCGTCAGGAAACGCGACGGTGACGGATGGGTCGTCGAACACCGCGACGCGCACGATGCCGCCACTTACCTTGCCGAGGGAGGTGCCCGGATAGAACTGCCCGAGGATCTGGGGGGTGCTCGCGCCGGCCTTGGCCATCCAGAACGCACCGTCCTGGGCCAGGCCCACACCGTGGCCCCAGCCGGTCCCGTCGATGATGACGACGGGAACGGTCGCCCGCGCCGGGGCCACTGGTGACAGGACGCTGGCCGCGACGAGGAGACCCCAGAATCTCCTGTGCATCCGCTCAGCCTAGGTTTCGGGCGTGGGTGCTTGAAGTCTTTGGAGCGCCTGCCGTCCTAACTTTCACGCGTGTAATCGAAGGGGGAGCGCCATTGGTCCTTCATTTGGGGTCGGTCCTAACAACTAGGCAAAGAAGTTAGGACTTTTGGCGATACACTTAACTTTGTGGACGCTGAGGTTCTCCGCGACAGCCCGATTGGCGGGCTCGTCTCGATAAGCGGCACCGACGGACGTACAGGCAAGCACTACGACCATTGGGCGTACGTGCCGGCCGCGCTACCGGATGCGCTTGAGCTCCGACAGGAAACGTGGACCGCGGCTGCCACAGCGATGGAGTCGCTCGGCCGCCTCAGCCAGGCCTGCGCGCAGCTGCCGAACCCTGCGCTGTTGATCGTGCCCGCGTTGACCAAAGAAGCACTGACGACCTCCGCGCTCGAGGGAACGTACGCCGCGCTGCCCGATGTTCTCGAGGCGAGGCTGGCGCCGTTCACTCGAGACGCAGGATCGCCGGAGGTTCGCGAGGTCGTCGCCTATGAGGACATGGCACGCCACGCGTTCGAGTGGATCGACGAACGGCCGGTGACCGTCGGCATGCTCTGCAACCTCCAGAAAATTCTCGCAGAGGGTTCGCGCGAGTCAACGCTTGACCCCGGCCAAGTGCGCGAACACCAGGTTGTGATCGGCCCACGCGGATGCACCGTGTACAACGCTCGTTTCGTTCCGGCTCCGCCCGGTGATCTGTTGCGCGCCGGACTTGAGCAATGGCAGCTGTGGATCCGAGAATCGCACGACCTCCCCGTAGTCATTCGGGCGGCACTCGCGCACTACCAGTTCGAATGTCTTCACCCATTCGGGGATGGGAACGGTCGGGTGGGTCGGCTGGTCATCGTGCTGCAACTGTTGCGCGAAGGAACGCTTCCCGGCCCTGCACTGACGCTGTCGCCGTGGCTGTTGGAGCGGCGGGACGAGTATCAGGCGCATTTGCTCTCGATCAGTGGCACCGGCGACTGGGACCCATGGATCCAGTTCTTCTGCGAAGCAATCCGTCATCAGGCCGATGCGCACGTCGCCGTTGCTCAGCGGCTACTTGACTGGATCAGTGACGTACGCGCCGACCTGCATGAGCGTCATTGGAGCGGCACGGTCGCCAAACTGGCCGACGCGCTGATCGAGTGGCCAGTGATTAGTGCGAGATGGGTTCAAGACAGGTACGAGGTCAGTGCACCCACCGCCAAGAGCGCGATCGATCGGCTCGTTGAGATTGGAGTGCTGCACGAGATGAGCGGGCGTCGCTATCGGCGCGTCTTCGGAGCAGCGGACGTGATGAGCGCCGTCGACGAGTTGTAGGTGTCCGCGCCGGACTCGTCCCACTGAACACGCCGTAGGATTTGGGCGTGCCTGACGAAATGACCCCGTCCACCGGTTGGGGTGTGCTGCACCTGTTTTGCCTGGTCCCCGACGACGCCGACCGCGAGGCGGTGGTCAGCGCCGTGAAAGCGGCCGAGGCCGACGATCACCAAGTCGTGTCCTTCGCCGTCCTCGGCCACAAAGCCGATCTCGGCTTCATGGCGATCGGCCCCGACTTGTGGCGCCTGCGCGCCTTTCAAGCCGCGGTGCAGAACGCCGGCCTCGAGTTGGTCGCGTCGTATGTGTCGCTCACCGAGGTATCGGAGTACGCCAAGGGAATGCCGGAAGAGATGTTGCAAGCCCGGCTCTATCCCAAGCTTCCGCCGGAAGGAAAGTCGGCGTTCTGCTTCTATCCGATGTCGAAGCGGCGCGGCGAGCAGTTCAACTGGTATTCGCTCCCGTTCGACGAGCGCAAAGAGCAGATGATGGGTCACGGTGCGACGGGACGGACGTTTGCCGGCCGCGTGTTGCAAGTTGTCACCGGTTCGGCCGGGCTCGACGACTACGAGTGGGGTGTGTCGCTATTCGCGGTGAATCCCGACGACCTCAAGGACGTCGTGTACACGATGCGTTTTGACGAAGCATCGGCGCGCTACGCGGAGTTCGGGCCGTTCTACACCGGCCTCATCGCGTCGATCGACGACGTCCTCGCTCGCGTCTAGCGAATCGATTGCGAGAACGCGGGCGCTGAGCCATCGGTCGTCCGCGCCGTGAACCGCCACGTCCCACGCGTAAGCGACGCGTCGGCAACGAAGTGCCCGGGGCCAAGGCGGCGGAACTCCAGCGACTGTGACGTGCCGCCGGTGCGGCGCGCACTGACGGCGGTTATGTCGGTCGGCGTTTCGTTGCCGCTGCTGTCGAAGAACGTGAAGT
Source organism: Acidimicrobiales bacterium (assembly GCA_035649535.1). Classification (GTDB taxonomy): domain Bacteria; phylum Actinomycetota; class Acidimicrobiia; order Acidimicrobiales; family JACDEA01; genus JACDEA01. The sequence goes on from DASRJI010000141.1 coordinate 2,649, forward strand.
GCACTTCGTTGTTGCCGGCGCGCCCGGGATCGACGTAGGTCTGTACTTTCCGCCCGCCGATCGTGATCGTGTAGATCGTCGGGAGACCGGGCGTGCGCTGCTCGGTCACCTGTTGGGGCGGCTGGCGCGTCGAGAAACGGAGCGGGACGTCGACCGCGCCGTCGGGGCCGTCCACGCCGACGGTTGCCTGCCACGGGCCGGCGATGGCGACGACCGGACTATCGACAACCCACCGACTCCCACTCCGCGCGAGGGTCATCGTGCTCGGCGGGACGTCGATGCGATCCGCCGGCATCAAGCGCACCGTGACGGCGCGCGCCGCGACGACGTCGCCGGTGTCGTAGTCGGTGATCCGCGCCGTGAACCGGTTGGGCCCCGCGTTCCCGGGCGTGATCTCGAGGCGGACGCGGACCGTCGTTCCGAAGTCGTTGCCGGTCGCAACCACGCGGCCGGTCACGGCGGTCGCGCGGACCGACGCCGACGGCGGGAAGCCGGCGAGCACCGCGGTGACGCCGAGTACCGCCGCGGCGGCGATCACCTCGAACCGCAGCGAGCGAGCCGGCGCGCCGTGGCGGCGGTTGAAGGTTCCGAGGCCGATCACGAGGGCGACGACGCCGAGTTTCACGAGCAGGGTGACGCCGAAGCTCGTGTGGAATAGGCCGCGCCACGAGCCGACTTCGCTGAGGGCGCGCAGCGATCCGGTGACGACCGTGATGAGCAGTGCGAGCGTCGCCAGCCGCGAGAAGCGTTGGACGATGCCGCCGCGATCGTGGGGCGCGGCGCGCCGCAGGGCGATCGCGAGCCAGGGAAGGCCGCCGATCCAGAGACCGATCGCGACCAGATGCAGCCACTGCACGCCGATGGTGAACCAGGGAACCGTCGACGCCGCAGCATGGCCGGCCCAGGCTCGGGCGAGCAGCGCGCCCGCTGCCGTCCACCCGGCCGCACGCGGTACGAATGCGATCGCCAGGCCGACGAGAACAACCGCGGCCAGTTCGACGCCGAGCTTGGTGCCGGTCGTCGATGTCGCCAGGTCGCTCAGCGCGGCGTGCGACGCGCGCGCCAGGTCGACTGCGAGCGCCGCACCGCCCGAAATGGCGACCAACCACGCCAGGCCGAGCCCGCGGCGCGACGGCGTGAACCGGCTGGCGCCGAGAACGGCGGCCAGCCCGAGATACAGCGCCCAGCGCCCGCCGACGGAGAGCGGTGACGGTGGCCGCGTGCGCGGCGCGTTCACGGTCGGCGCCGCGTTCGGTGGCACCTGCACCCCGAAGGCGAACGCGCCGGCCGTGGTGTGGCCGTCGACCGACGACGTGGTGCGCCACGTCACGGTGTACGAGCCCCGTTCGAGGGACGGGACAGCGAGAACCAGCGAGTTGCGATCGCCGGCGACCACCGTCGCGTGGCCGCGTTCGACCGCGCTGCCGGCGCCATTCAGAACGTGGACCACGGACAGCGACGGATCCGGGGTCTCGGTGAACGACAGCACGATTCGCGCCGGGGCGCGGTCGAGTTGCGCGCCGGCGGCGGGATCCGACGACCGGAGGAGCGCGTGGGCCTCGGCCCTCGGGCTGGCGACGAAAAACGCCAGCCCGAGGGCGAGGACACCGGCGGCGGCAATCCGCCGGGCCAAGGTCAGCTCCGACGCGATCGGGCCGACAAGCCGACGACGAGGCCGAGGGCGCCGAGGGCGATGCCGACGATCCCGAAGGTGCGGGCCGTGCCGGCGTCGTCCTTGGCTTTCTTGGCGCTGGCGGTTGCCCGGGTCTCGGCCCGCTCGAGCCGTTGCGCCAGCTCACCGTTGGTCGGGTCCTTGGCCGGGAACTCGACCTCCGACGCCGCCTTGATGTCGTCGAACGTCGTCTCCGATGACTTGAAGGTCTCGTCGATCGCATCGCCGTGGATGGTGCCGGTGAAGTGGAACGTGTACGTCCCTGATCGCGTCGGCACCATCCAGGCGCGGTAATCGCCGGGATCGCCGAACTCGCCGATCTCGAAGTTGGGCTCCATCGTCAGGGTGGTCTTCTGAGTACCGCTGGACACCTCAACCTTGAGCGTGTCGGTCACGTCGTTCACCGGCTTCCCGTTGGCGTCTTCGATGCCGAGCGAAACGCTGTTCTTGAAGCCGCTGTACGCGGGCTCATCGCCCCAGCCGACAGTGAAGCTGTATTTGCCGCCGGCGACGTGACGGTGCTCGTGCGCCGAGGCGGCGGCCGGATGGAGCATGAGGAGCGCGACGGTGCTGGCGCCAATGAGGGCCAGGCCGCGCCGAAAACGCGAATACATGTGAGTTCTCCGTTGTCGTAGGTATGTAGCGAGGTCGTGTTGAGGACGATCGCTACGACAGCGGGGGTCCGCGGCTACCGCACGGCGCGACGGCGAGGAGCCGCGGCGCGAGGGCAACCGGCGGGATGAAGCTGAGAACGGCGCGGGGCCGTGCGTCCCGCTCGGCGAAGTGCCCGCCGACGGTGTGCGCGGCGCGGCCGAGGGCGTGCGACGCCGCCGCCAGCAGCAGGGCGACCGCGAGCTGCACGCTCACACCGATCAGCAGGATGCGGTGATCGAGGACGGTGCTGAGCGGCGCGCCGACGGCGGCCCGCTCGGACATTTCCATGCCGATGAACACGGCGATCTGGAGCAGGGCCAGCCGGGGGAACAATCCCGCGATGTCGGTCCTGAAAGGCTGGCGGCGACGGCCGGCGCGGAAGTGGCGCGCCGCGTGTGTGGCGACGAACCAGGCCCCGCCGACGATGGCGGCGCCGATGGCGGCGTGCCAGTACGCGTGACCCGTAAGCCGCAGGACCGACTGGCGCGCCGCCCGCTCGGGGAACACGAGCCCGTACGACACGACGTGGCCGCACACCGCGCCGGCCACGGCCAGCAGCAACAGGCGGACGCGGCCCATGCGTTGCATCGCTACTCGTCGTCCTCGCCGGGAACGTCGACCGGTTTGCCGATCACGCGACGCAGGACGTCGGCGACATCTCGCAAGTGGTGGTAGCCCTCGTGCACCGCATTGCGGGCGATCGTGAGCGCGTCGCGATCGCCCCACGGGAACGAGGCCATGCGCGCCCACGCGTTATTCGGCACGTCGGCGATCGTCTGGGCGGCCGTCTCGCATGCGGCGCGGTGCCGAGTGAGCACGGCCTCGCGATCCTGCTCGTTGTACTTGGCATCGACGGCGCGTTGGTCAGGGTCGGTCATCCCGCCGGTGATCGTCGGGTTGTCCTGTGTGGTCATGACCCGGATCGCGTCGGCCAGTTCTTCTTCGACGTCGGCGACGTGGGCCGTGTACTCGAGGGCCGACCAGACCGATGGCTCGGGCCGGCGCCGAATCACCCCGTCGGGCTTCTCGTCGTCATCCCGTGGCACCAGCAGCTCGCCGTACCGACGCGGGAACGAGCGCAGTGCGGTGACGGCGTCGATCGGCAGGATCGTGTCGTAGTCGAGCCCGCACTGCGGGCAGACGTAGCTGCTCACTCCCGAAACGCTACGCCCTCCAGAGTGAGCAGCCGCCGCTTGACGTCGAGACCGCCGCCGTAGCCGTGCAGACCGCCGTCAGATCCGAGCACGCGGTGGCACGGGACGATGAGCGGGATGGGGTTCGACCCGCACGCGCTGCCGGCCGCGCGCACGGCGTTCGGGCTGCCGGCGGCCTTCGCCATCTCCTTGTAGCTGCGGACTTGTCCGAACGGGATGGCGGCCACCGCCTTGAGAACCTCTTGGCGGAAGCCCTTGCTCAGCGACCAGTCGAGTGGCGTGGTGAAGTCGTGGCGGCGGCCGGCGAAGTACTGGTCGAGCTCGCGCCGGACCTTGTCGAGCCGTTTGGGCGCCTCGATCACACGCGGCGAGAGGCGGTGGGCCATGTCGTCGAGCAAGTCGTCGGTGTCCTGGGTCGCGAAGCCGAGGCGCACGAGGCCGCGCCGGGTGGCGGCGAGCAGGAGCGGACCGATCGGCGAGTCGATCGTCGTGTAGGCGACGTCGATGAGGTTGGCCGGGGCGACGAAGGCCGGTGGGGCGACGGTGCGGCGGAGTGTGTCCTCGATGCTCACTTGACTGCCTCTCTGAGCTTGGCGATGCCTTCCTTCACTCGTTGGCGCGCCGCGGCTTCGGTGCACCCGAGCGTGGCCCCGACGTCGGCGTAGGTGAGGTCGCCGACGAAGCGGAACAGCACGGCGTCGCGCTGCCCATCGGGCAACTTCTTCACCGCGGACCACAACTCGTCGTCGCGCACGTCGACGTCAACGGCGGCCGCCGGCTGTTCGGGGATGGTGGCCACCGGCACCGGCCGGCGCTGCGACGACCGACCACGGTCGATGACCTTGTTGTGGGCGATGGTGAACAACCAGGCGCGGAGGTTGTCGGCGCTCTTCAGGTCGGGGTAGGCGCGCAGCGCGCTGACCATCGTCTCCTGGTAACAGTCGCCGGCGTCGAACGGGCCGACCTTGAAATACAAGAACCGGTACAGCGCGGCGCCGTGCTCGTCGAGCAGCCGCTGGAACGGGGGAAGCTCCACACCCATATCAAACGCCGGAGAGGATCAAAACGTGAGGCGCGTCACTCTGGTTTGGTGACGTCGCCGCCGAGGTAGGCGGCCCGGACCGATTCGTCGTTCAGGAGGACCGCGGCGTCGGCCGCCTTCACGACGCGCCCGGTTTCGAGGACATAGGCCCGCTTGGCCCGTTGCAGCGCCTGGGCCGCGTTCTGCTCGACGAGCAGGATCGTCGTGCCCTGCGCGTTGATCTCGGTGATGATCGAGAAGATCTGCCCGACCAGCCGCGGCGCCAACCCCATCGAGGGTTCGTCGAGCAGGAGCAACTTGGGCCGGGCCATCAGCGCCCGCCCGATGGCCAGCATTTGCTGCTCGCCGCCCGACAACGTCCCTCCCGCCTGGCGCCGCCGTTCCTCGAGCCGCGGGAACAGGCCGAACACCCGGTCGAAGTCGTCGGTCAGCGAGCCCTTGCGGGCGTAGGCGCCCATCTCGAGGTTCTCGCTGACTGTCATGCCGGGGAAGATGGCCCGCCCCTCGGGGGACTGCGAGATGCCGAGCTCGACGCGCCGATGCGCGGGAACGCCCGCCAGATCCTCGCCGGCGAACAGCACCTGCCCGGCTGAAAGCGGCCGTACGCCGGAGATCGTTTTCAGCGTCGTCGTCTTGCCCGCGCCGTTGCCGCCGATGAGCGTCACGATCTCGCCCTCGTCGACCGTGAACGACACGCCCTTGATCGCCTCGACCTTGCCGTAGTGGACGTGAACGTCCCGCAGTTCAAGAAGCATCGGCGGCCGTTCCGAGGTACGCCTCGATGACGCGAGGGTTCTGCTGGATGTCGGCTGGCGGCCCGTCGGCGATCTTCTCGCCGAAGTCCAGCACGACGACGCGGTCGCACAGGCCCATCACCAAACCCATGTCGTGTTCGATCAGCACGACGGTGAGCCCCGACGACCGGATGCGGCGGATGAGCTCGACCAGCGACCGTTTCTCCGACGGGTTCATGCCGGCGGCGGGCTCGTCGAGCAACAACACGCTCGGCCCCGTCGCCATGGCCCGGGCGATCTCGAGCCGGCGCTGATCGCCGTAAGGAAGGTTGCGGGCCAGGTCGTCGTGCCGCCGCCCGATGCCGACGTAGTCGAGCAGGTGCTGGGCCTCTTCCCGACCAACCCGCTCCTCGCGGCGATGGCGCGGGGTGCCGACGAGTGCGCCGGGGACACTGGTGCGGTGGCGGGCGTCGGCCCCGACGAGCACGTTCTGGAGCGCCGTCATGTTGGGGAACAGCCGGATGTTCTGGAAGGTGCGGGCCACGCCGGCCTCGGTGATGCGGTGGGGTCGACGGCCGACGATCGACGCGCCGTTCAACTCGATGGCGCCGGCCGTCGGGTCGAACACACCCGTGATGCAGTTGAAGAGCGTGGTCTTGCCCGCGCCGTTGGGACCGATGATGGCGAGGATCTCACCCTTGCGGACGGTCAACGAAACGTCCTTCAAGGCGACGACGCCGCCGAACTCCATCGTCACCGCGCCGATGGTGACGACGTCGGGCGCCGCCTCGCCCACCACGACCGCGCCGGCCGTCGCGGTGCCCGGCGCGACCGGCTCGTCGTCATCGACGGGGGCGTCCTCGGGAACCTCGTCGGTTAGTTCTGCGGCGCGCTGTCTGCTCGGGATGATCCCCTGTGGCCGGAAGATCATCATCACGACGAGGGCGGCGCCGAACAACAGCACGCGGTACTCGGTGATCGTCTGCACGTCGCCGCCAGTGAGGAAGTTCAGGAGCCGAGTGATCTCCTTGCCGGCGGCCGCGTCGCGCAGGTACTCAGGGAGGAAGGCGATAGCGAAACCGCCGGCCACGACGCCGGGGATCGAGCCCATCCCGCCGAGCACGACGCCGGCGAGGATCGTGACCGAGAGGAAGAACGGGAAGTTGTCGGGGTTGATGTAGCTGACCTTGCTGGCGTAGATCCAGCCACCGAGCCCGCCGGTCGACGCGCCGATGGCGAAGGCCCACAACTTCATCGTGAACGTGTGCACGCCCATAGCCTCGGCCGCGTCCTCGTCCTCGCGGATGGCGGACCACGATCGGCCGACGCGCGATCGACTCAACCGCACGATCATCACGATGGACAGCGCGATGGCGACGACGGTCAGGTAGTAGTACGGCAGCGGCGCCAGCTCGAACGGCTCGCCGAACACCGGCCCGGGGTGGGCGATGCCGGTGATGCCGCGCGCCTGTCCCAACGACGCGCTGTTCTGGGCGACGATGCGGACGATCTCCCCGAAGCCCAACGTGACGATGGCGAGGTAGTCGCCGCGCAATCGCAAGGTGGGCCCGCCCAACACCACGCCGGCGAGCATGGCGAGGGCGATGGCGACCGGCAGCGCTTCCCACGCGGTCCAGTGGCTCGTCGTCGTGAGCTTCGCGGTCGTGTACGCACCGACCGCGTAGAACGCGACGTAGCCCAGGTCGAGCAACCCGGCGGCGCCGACCACAACGTTGAGGCCGAGGCCCAGCAGGACGAAGAGCCCGACCGGATAGAACAGCACTTGCTGCCAGTACGTCGTCAACGTCCGCGGGTACAGGATCACGAAGGCGGCGATGGCGACGATGATCAGCGTCTTGACCGGCCAGCGCTGGCGCGCCCACCACCGCGCCACGGGCTCGATCACTGCGAACTTACGCACGTGACCTCCCCAGTGACTCGCCCAGCAGCCCGGTGGGTCGGAACATCAGCACGAGGACGAGGACGGCGAACGCGAAGACGTCCTTCCATTGCCCCCCAAGCACCGTCGCGCCCCATTGCTCGAGCAGTCCGAGGGCGATGCCGCCTACGAGCGCGCCGCGCACGTTGCCGATGCCGCCGAGCACGGCGGCGGTGAACGCTTTGATGCCGGGGAGGAAGCCGATGTTGTACTTGATCGTCTCGAAGAAGACCGCGTAGAGCATGCCGGCCGCACCGGCGAGCAGGCCGCCGAGGAAGAACGTCAGCATGATGACCCGCTCGATGTTCACGCCCATCAGCGCGGCGGTCTCGGCGTCCTGGGCGGTCGCCCGAATGCCCCGCCCGAGTCTCGACCGGGCGATGAACCGATCGAGGGCGAGCATCAGGATGAACGACGCCACCAGGACGAGGACTTTGTCGGACCGCACGTTGGCGCCGCCGATGTTGAACAGCTCGCGTTTGGCGAGCACTCGCGGGTAGCCGAGCTGATCGCGTCCGTAACGCGCTGCGAACAGCTCTTGCAGGAAGAGCGAGATGCCGATGGCGGTGATGAGGGCGGCGAGGCGCGGCGCGCCCCGTTTTCGGAGCGGTCGGTACGCGATGCGCTCCATGGCGAGAGCCGCGAATCCCGACATCACCATCGACGCGATGAGCACGAGGACGAGCGTCACGATCAACACCACGCCGGTCTTGGTCGGGTCAGCGTCGCCGATCCCGAGCGCGTGCATGGCGAACAAGCTGCCGAACACGCCGATCATGAAGATCTCGGAGTGGGCGAAGTTGATCAGCCGCAGCACGCCGTAGACCAGCGTGTAGCCGAGCGCGATGAGCGCGTACACCGCGCCCAGCGTGAGCCCGTCCATCGTCTGTGGACCGAACTGGTCCTTCAGGCACGTGAAGCAGGCGTGCACGGCGTCCCTATCTAGCGAGACCGGGGACGCAGGCGCGTCCCCGGTCGTCGCTAACGAGAACTACTTGGCCAGGTCGGTGGTGGTGCCGAGCTCGACGAGCTTGCCGCTCTTCACGAGGTAGACGAACACGCTGCCACCCTTGACGTTGCCGTTGGCCTCGAACTCGATCTTCTTCGAGAGGCCGTCGTACGGCGAGAGCGTCTCGACGTAGTCGAGGAGCTTGGCCCTGGTGGTCTTCCCCGCCTCGACGCCCTTGATGAAGATGTTGGCGGCGTCGTAACCCTCACTCGAGTACGTGCCGGGGTCCTTGCCGATCACGCTCTTGTACTTGGTCGCGAACGAACCGAGCGCGCCACCGGCGTCGGTGGTCGCCAGCTTGCACGGGCAGGTGATGATGGCGCCTTCACCGCCGGCCGCACCGGACGCGGTGATGAAGCCCGGGTCGAGCGCACCGTCGCCGCTCACGAACTTGGCGGTGACACCCGCGTCGCTCAGCTGCTTCTTGAGCAGGCCGGCGTTGCTGTAGTAGCCGCCGAAGAACACGAGGTCGGGCTTGGCCGCCTTCACCTTGTTCACCGCGGCGGAGTAGTCGGTGGACTTGGGATCGATGGCGTCGGTGAGCGCGGTCGACACGCCGAGCGGCGCCAGGCCCTTGAGGGTGGACTCCCACAGGCCCTTGCCGTAGTCGCTGTTGTCGTGGATCAGGGCGACCTTCTTGGCCTTGAGGCCCTTGGCGACGTAGTTCGCCACGCCCAACCCCTGCACGTCGTCATCCGGGATGACGCGGTGGAACACCGTCTCCGGATTGACGACGGTCGGCAGGCCGGGGTTCGTGGCCGACGCGCTGATCATCGTCAGCTTGGCCTTCTCGAGATCGGGGAGGACGGCCCGTGTCTCGCCCGAGAATGTCGGGCCGACGATGCCGAGAATCTGCGCATCGGGGATGTACTTGGCGGCCTGGCCCGGCGCCTGGGCGGGATCGCCCTGGGTGTCGAAAGGTTTGATGACGAACGTGTAGTCCTTGCTCGCCGCGTTGGCTTCCTCGACCGCGACCCGCATGCCGTCGCGGACGTTGATGCCGAGGTTGGCGTTGTCGCCCGTGAGCGGCCCGACGAAGCCGATGGCCACCGTCTTCTTGCCGCTACCAGCGTTGCTGCTCTTGTTGTCGTCGCCGCCGCAGGCGGCCAAGAGCACGCCGGCGGCCACCACCGCTGCGATCAGCCGCCAGCGTCGGCCCGTCGATACAGACATGCTTTGGCCCTCCCTTGCCTCAGTCGGTCTTGCTCGGGCGGAAGCATATGCAGCGAACAGGCAGAATCAAGGCCTGATGGCCGATCTGGCGAGGCTCCGGGCCCGCTTGCGTGAACTGGCGCCGGTCGTCGTCGCGTTCAGCGGCGGCGCCGACTCGGCGTTCCTCGCGTGGGTTGCCAACGACGAGCTGGGCGACGGCGCTCATGCGGTGACGGCCGTGTCGGCGTCGCTGGCGGCCGACGAGCGCGACGACTGCGAATCCCTGGCGCGCGAGTGGGGCCTGCACTGGACCCCCGTCGTCACCGACGAGCTGGCCAACCCGGCCTACGTCGCCAATGCCGGCGACCGGTGCTTCCATTGCAAGACCGAGCTCATGGACGCGATCGACGGCCTGGCCATCGACGCCACCGTTGTGTTGGGCGTCAATGTCGACGATCTCGGCGATCACCGTCCCGGCCAGCAGGCCGCGGCCGAGCGGGGCGCGCAGTTCCCGCTCGTTGACGCCGGGTTCACCAAGGCCGACGTGCGCGACGCGTCGCGCGCCCTCGGTTTGCGCACGTGGGACAAGCCGGCCGCCGCCTGCCTCGCGTCGCGCGTTCCGTACGGCACGCCGGTGTCCCTCGGCGTCCTCGACGCGGTTGGGCGGGCCGAGCGAGCGCTGCGGGCGTTGGGCTTTGGTGCGCTGCGTGTGCGCCACTACGGCGACACGGCGCGCGTCGAGCTGCCGCTCGAAGACCTGCCGGTCGCCATCGCGCGTCGCGTGGAGGTCGTCGCCGCGGTCCGCTCCGCGGGATACGCGTACGTCACGCTCGACCTCGAGGGCCTACGGTCGGGGAATCTCAATCAAGCACTGGGGAGCTAAGACATGAGCAGCCAAGTGTCGGTACGGCTGAAGTTGACGTTTCCCGAGAACCTCATCCGCCAGCCGATCATCGCCCGGCTCGCGCGCGAGTTCGATGTGATGCCCAACATTCGGCGGGCCAAGGTCGAAGAGACGGTTGGCTGGATGATTTGTGAACTGGGCGGCGACGACGATGCTGTGGAGCGTTCGATCGAGTGGTTGCACGACCTCGGCGTCGGCGTCGACCGCATGAACGACGTCGTCGAGGGCTGACGTCCGCCGGTGCGCCGTCTCATCATCGCCGTCGTCGTGTTGGGCGGTGCGTTCCTCGCGGTCGACGTCGGCGCCCGGACGTGGGCGCAGGGTCAGATCGAGACACGGGCCCGGGCCGAAATTCCGAAGGAGGTGTCGGTTGGCGCGCACATTCGCGCCTTCCCGTTCTTGCCGCCGCTGCTCATCGCCGGCCGCGTGTCGGAAGTCGGCGGGCATTTCGAGAACGTGCCCGCCGGCGCGCTGACACTGTCGGCGGTCGACATCGTTCTGCACGGCGTCCGCATCAATCGCAACAAGCTGTTGCACGATCGCAAAGTCGAGCTGGTTTCCATCGACGAGGGCACTGTCACGATCGAAATCACCGCCGCGGTGCTGAGCAAGGCCGCGGGCGTCCCGATCACGATTTCCAACGGGCAGATGAAAGTCGCCGGCGTCGGCATCGCTCGCGTGTCGGTTCAGGACAACGCCTTGGTCATCGCCGGCGTGCGGACGCTGGCCATCCCCAAGACCCGCCTGGTGCCGTGTGCGACCAACGCCACCCTCCTCGCCGACCGCGTCCGCCTCTCGTGCACCATCCGCACCCTGCCGCCCGCCCTCCTCGGCGCCGCCAACCGCGAACTCGGCAACTGACAGGTCCGCGATGAGTGAACGCCTCGTCGTCGTCGGCGGTGACGCAGGCGGGATGGCCGCAGCCACCCAGGTCCGCCGCCGGCGGCCGGAGATGGAGATCGTCGCCCTCGAGAAGGGGCGGTGGACGAGCTATTCGGCGTGTGGCATTCCGTACGTCGTCGGCGGCGTGGTCGACGCGTTGGACGATCTTGTCGTCCGCACGCCAGCGCAGTTCCGCGACCAGTCGAACATCGACGCCCGCATGGGCCACGAGGCGATGGCGATCGACCTCGACCGCCGTGAGGTCGAGGTGCGGGACCACGACGCCGAAACCACCTACGCGTTGGGGTTCGATCTGCTGCACATCGGGACCGGCGCGTCGCCCATCCGTCCTGATCTCCCGGGCATCGACGGCGACCATGTTCACGGCGTGCAGACGCTCGAGGACGGCGCCCACCTTCTTGACCATGCCGAATCAAGCGCCCACGCCAACATCGTCGTGGTGGGCGCCGGCTACATCGGTCTCGAGATGGCCGAGGCGTTTATCAATCGCGGCGCACCATCGGTCACCGTGGTCGAGGGTGGGTCCGAGGTCATGCCAACCATGGATCCCGACATGGGCGCGCTGGTGTCGGCGGCGTTGCGCGACAAGGGCGTCGTCGTCGAGCTGGAGCGCCGGGTCACCGGTTTCGAACCGGGCGTCGTCCACACGGACGCGGGTTCTCTTGACGCCGACCTCGTGGTCCTGGGCATCGGGGTGGGCGCCAACAGCAAGCTGGCCGCCGATGCCGGCGTGACGACCGGCGTACGCGATGCAATCGTCGTCGATCGCCGGCAGCGGACGTCGGCCGACGGTGTGTGGGCGGCGGGCGACTGCTGCGAGTCGTTCCACCTCGTCGCCAACCGGCCCGTGCACATCGCATTGGGTACCGTCGCCAACAAGCAGGCGCGCGTCGCCGGCATCAACATGGGCGGCGGCTACGCCACGTTCCCGGGTGTCATCGGCACCGCGGTCACCAAGATCTGCGCGACCGAGGTCGCGCGCACTGGGCTGTCCGAACGCGAGGCGGAGCGGTACGGCTTCTCGGCGCGGGCGGCGACGATCGAGAGTACGACGCGCGCCGGGTATTACCCGGGCGGCGGCAAGATCACGGTGAAGCTCGTCGGCGAGCGGCGCTCCGGTCGCGTGCTGGGCGGCCAGATCGTCGGGCTCGAAGGGGCGGCCAAGCGCATTGACGTCATCGCCACGGTCGTCAGCGCCGGGATGACGGCCGAACAGATGACGGCCCTCGACCTGTCGTACGCGCCGCCCTTCGGTCCGGTCTGGGATCCGGTGCTGGTCGCGGCGCGGAAGCTGGCCGAGACGCTGAGCGCCGAGTGACCGGCGCCGGCGCCGCGGATCCGTTCGCCGACTGCCGCGCCCGCGCCGTCAAGACCGACGCGTGGCTCCGCGAGCTTCTGGGCGATGAGCCCGACGTCGCCCTCGTCGCCGTCGGCGGTTACGGCCGCTACGAGCTGTGCCCGCACAGCGATCTCGACGTCGTGCTGCTGCATGCGGGCCGCAAGGACATCGCCGCCATCGCCGATCGCATCTGGTACCCGATCTGGGACGCGGGCGTCGCGCTCGATCACAGTGTGCGGACGCTGAAGGACGCGGTGGCGGTCGCGGCCAAGGACCTGCGCACGGTCCTCGGTCTCATGGACGCCCGCCTCATCGCCGGCGACGCCGCACTGGCATCGGAGTTGACCGGACGGGTGGCCGAGCTGTGGCGCACGCGCGGCTCGGTCTTCCTGCCGGAGCTGGCCGAGCAGGTCGAGGCGCGCCACGAGCGGGCTGGGCCGGTGGCGTTCCTCCTCGAGCCCGACGTGAAGGAAGGCCACGGCGGCCTGCGCGACGTGCAAGTGCTGCGTGCCGTCATGCAAGCCGTCACGGTCGTGCCGCCGCTGGGCGAGGACGTATTTGTCGCGTACGGCGATCTGCTGTCGGCCCGCATTGCGCTCCACAAGCGGAGCGGCAGGGCCAACGATCGTCTGTTGCTCGAAGACCAAGACGGCGTGGCCGACGATCTCGGGTACGCCGACGCCGACGCGCTCATGGCGGCGATCGCGACGGCGGGCCGGGCCATCGCGTGGCGCAGCGACGACGCGTGGGCGCGCGTCGGCTCGGCGCTGCAAGGTCCCCGCGGCCGCACGGCTGGGCGCGACCGGATCATCGGACCGGCGCTCGTCGAGCGCGACAGCGAGGTCGTGATCACGGCCGACGCCGACTTGGCGGCTGATCCGTCCATTCCGTTGCGCGTCGGCGCGGCGTCGGCGCGGTTGGGCGCGCCCATCAACCGCCAGACGCTCCGCCGCATCACGAGCGAGGCAGTCGAGCCGCCGGCGCCGTGGCCCGCGTCGGTCCGCGACGCGCTGGTCGCGTTGCTCGGGACCGGGGGGCGGGCCATCAGCGCGCTCGAGGCGCTCGATCAGCACGGCGCGCTTGTGCGGCTGCTCCCCGAGTGGCAGGCGGTGCGCAACAAGCCCCAGCGCAACGCGTATCACCGCTTCACTGTCGACCGGCATCTCTGCGAAGCGGCGGCCAATGCCGCCGAGATGGTCCGGCGCGTCGAGCGCCCCGACTTGTTGTTGGTCGGCGCCCTGCTGCACGACATCGGCAAGGGCTTCCCGGGCGACCACACTGAGGTCGGCATCGATCTCGTCGACCGCATCGGCCGCCGCATGGGCTTCGCCGATGCGGATGTGGCCACGCTCGTTGCCATGGTGCGGCACCACTTGCTGTTGCCCGACGTCGCCACGCGACGCGACTTGGAGGACCCGGCGACCATCGAAGCGGTCGCCGCCGCCGTCGGCGACCGGGTCACGCTCGAACTGCTCGCCGCCTTGACCGAGGCCGATAGCAAGGCAACCGGGGCGACGGCATGGAGCGACTGGAAGGCGGGGCTCATCGCCGAACTGGTCGCCCGCGTGCGTGAGGTTCTCGCCGGTCATCCGTTGCCGCCGCCCGCGGTGCCGACTGATCGTCACCGGGCGCTCATGGCCGAAGGCGAGACGGTCGTCGAGGTCGAGCCCAGTCAGGTGACGGTGGTCGCGCGCGATGCGCCGGGACTGCTGTCGCGCGTCGCCGGTGGCCTCGCGGTCATCGGCCTCGATGTGCGGGCCGCGGTGGCCGGCGGCGAAGAGGGCATGGCCGTCGAGGTGCTCGACGTCGTCCCCCGCTTCGGCGAATCACCGCCGCCCGACCGCCTGCGCGGCCATCTGCTCGACGCAATCGAAGGCCGCCTCCCGATCGAGCAGCGGCTCGCCGAGCGGGCGAGCAACTACGGCGGTGTCCGCCGTCCTCGTGCCGCGCGCCCGACGCCGCCGGTCGTGCTGTTCGACGACGGCGCGTCGGAGCGGGCCACGGTGATCGAAGTGCGGGCGCCCGACGGGATCGGCGTGCTGTACCGCGTCACGCGGGCGCTGGCCGGCTGCGGCGTCGACATCCGGTCGGCCAAGGTGTCGACCCTCGGCCACGAAGTCGTCGACGCGTTCTACGTCACCGAGGTCGACGGGTCCAAGGTCGTGGCCGGCGAACATCGCCGCGCCATCGAGACGGCGGTGCTCGCCGCCCTAGGGTCGGGTTGATGGACGAGGCGGTCTCGGCCCACGACTTGCTGCGGTGGAGCGAGGCGCTGGCCGGCATCGCCCGCACCGGCCTCGGGTTCACGGAAAGCCTCTACGAGCGCGAGCGCTTCGAGGAGGTCTTGAAGGTGGCGGCCGACATCCGTGTCGCCGCCGGTCACGAGTTGGAGGCCGAAGCGCTGGTCGAGGAGTGGCTCGACTCCGTCGGCGAGGGCATCGCCGGCTACGTCACCCCCAAGGTCGGTGTGGGCGCCGTTGTCGGCAACGATCGCGGCGAGATCCTGCTCGTGCAGCGGGCCGGCTCGGGCCTGTGGCTGTACCCGACCGGTTGGGCCGATGTCGGCTATTCGGCGTCCGAGGTCGCCATGAAGGAGGTCGAGGAGGAGACCGGCATCGAGGTCGAGGTCGTGCGCCTCATCGCGGTGTTCGACGCGCTGCGCCTTGGCTTCGGCCGTATGCCCTTCTACCTGCTCCTGTTTCACTGCCGGGCGATTGGTGGCGAGCTCAACGCGCACCCGTTGGAATGCGCCGACGTCGGGTGGTTCGCCGAGGACGCGCTGCCGCAACCGATCGCCGGCGCCGAACGCTGGGCCGCGCCGGCCTTCGCCGCCATCCGTGGCGAGCCCGTCGACGTGTTCTTCGACGCTCCGCGTTCGCCCATGTGGCGCTCCGATACCGACTAGTCCACCTAACTCAGCCATGCTGTCGGGAGTGAGAGTTCACGTTGACCCCGAGCTGTGTCAGGGCCACGGGCGTTGCTACGCGGTGGCGCCCGAGGTCTTCGACATGGACGACATCGGCAACGGCCACGAGATCGGTGACGGACGCGTCCCGGCCGAGTTGGAACACAAGGCGCGGGTCGCCGTCGCCAACTGCCCGGAGCGGGCGATCAATATCGAGGAGAAGGACTGATGGGGGACCACCCTCCCGTTACCGACTGGAAGACGGACTTCGACCACACCGACGATGTGTGGGCCGCCGACCCGTACGCGATCTGGGGCGAGCTGCGCGAGTCATGCCCCGTCGCCCACACGACGCGATACGGCGGGGCGTGGTTGCCGACGCGGTACGAGGACATCTCCGAGATCGCCTACGACACGGAGCGATTCACGTCGCGTAGCGTCGTGGTCAGCGAGTTCCGTCCGCCGTACAACCTGGCGCCCGAAGGCATCGCGCCGCCGATCTCGTCGGACCCGCCGTTCCACGCCGGCGCGCGCCGCA
The DNA here is from genome assembly GCA_035649535.1 of Acidimicrobiales bacterium. GTDB lineage: Bacteria > Actinomycetota > Acidimicrobiia > Acidimicrobiales > JACDEA01 > JACDEA01. The sequence goes on from DASRJI010000141.1 coordinate 18,594, forward strand.
TGCTGCTGCCGCTCTTCTCGCCCCAGGTCATCGATCGGCTCGAGCCGTCGACGCGGGCGTATTGCGAGGAGTTGCTCGACGCCGTCAGCGGCAACGACATCGTCGACGCGGCCGAGCAGTACGCACAGCACATCCCGGTGCGCGTCATCGCCAACATGCTCGGGCTGCCCGAGTCCGACGCCGACGTGTTCCGCGGTTTCGTCAACCATGTGCTCGAAGGCGTCTCCCTGCCGATGGAGCAACGGGCCGAAGGGATGCTCGCGCTGTTCGGTTACCTACAGACGCACATCGAGGATCACATCGCCAACCCGCGCGACGACCTCATCACCGTGTTGCTGGAGTCCGAACTCGACGGCGAGAAGGTCAGCCCGTTCCACGTCGGCCGCACGATCGGCCTACTGCTGATCGCGGGGATCGACACGACGTGGAGCGCGATCGGCGCGTCGATCTGGCATCTGGCCAAGACGCCGGGCGACCGCAAGCGCCTGGTTGCCGAGCCCGAGTTGTTGCCGGTTGCCATGGAGGAGCTGTTGCGGGCGTACGCGCCGGTGACGATGGCCCGACTCGTCCGGGAGGACATGGACTTCAAGGGCTGCCCGATGAAGGCCAACGAGTGGGTGCTGCTGCCGTTCCCGTCGGCCAACCGCGATCCCGAAGCGTTCGAGCAACCCGACGAAGTGATCATCGACCGCGAGGTCAACCGCCACGCCGCCTTCGGCCTCGGCGTGCACCGCTGCGCGGGGTCCCATCTCGCTCGCATGGAGCTGCGCGTCGCCCTCGAGGTGTGGCTCGAGCGTTTCCCCGACTTCGACCTCGCCGATCCCGACGCGGTGCGCTGGTCCGGCGGTCAGGTCCGCGGTCCGCGCCACCTCCCGATCAAGATCAACGCGTAACTACGCCGTCAGGGCGGCGAGCAGTCGGTCGATGATCGAGACGCCGCCGCGGGACCGTTCCCACTCATCGGCGATGGCCTCGTGGTCGACGAGCCCCGACGCGTCGGGCGCCAGCCCCAGCGCGGTGGTGACGGCGGCGGCGAGCGGCGCGGGCTCGACCTCGTCGCCGAACGCGGCGAACGCCTCGAGGCCGTCCCACAACAAGCCGAGGTCGGCGGGCGGTACATCGCCCGATTGCAGCGCCAGCGCGGCGGCGGGGAAGACGTCGTCGGTCTCCACGCCGCTCGGCCGCTGATATCCGGCGACCGGGTGGAGTCGCCACTCGATGGCGACATCGGCGGGGCCGTTGTCGATGATCCACACCTGCGACCCGTTGACGTAGGCGTCGGTCGGCTCGCCGAAGCGCTGCTCGAGGGCGACGATGAGGTCGTCGCTGATCCGCCACACGCAGGTCGGGGTGAGCACTGGCCGCCGCGGCACCACGCCAAGCTAGACGGATGCGCCGCCGTTCTCGTCGCCCAGCGTGCAGTAGTTGGTGTGTACACACCAACTACTGCACGCGGTGGGCGGCCGTGGTGGTGGTGGTGGTGGTGGTGGGGCTCGCCTTGGCGGCGTGCAGCAAGAGTCCGCACCGCTCGGCGGTCACGCCCACCACGTCATCGACGACGACGACCGTGGCGCCGCCGACGACCTCGGTCGGCGGCTGCGCGGTGCCGGCGCGGGCCACGCCCGATCCGAAGCGGCCTCGGTATGTGCTCCACGTGAACGTGGTGCCGAGCGAGCACCGCGTGGCGGGCGACCTGACAGTGCGGTTCACGCCGGACCTGCCGACCGACCGCCTTGTGTTCCGGCTCTGGCCCAACGGCCCGCGATTGGCGGCGGCCGGCGCCCACCTCAGCGTTGGCGCCGTGCAACTCGGCGCGCACCCGGCGGCGACGACCCAACCCGATCCGACCACGCTTGTCGTCGCGCTGGGTTCGCCCCTGAACGCGGGCCAGACGATCGAAGCCTCGATGACGTGGGACTTGAAGCTCGCGGGCCCGAACAACGACCGCATCGCCCAGGTCGGCGACTCGATCCGTCTCGGTTCGTTCTTCCCGATCCTCCCGTGGGAGCCCGGTGTCGGGTGGGCGACGGATCCCCCGGCGACCGGCTTCGCCGAAGGCTCGACCGCGCCGACCGCCGACTTCGACATGAGCGTGACGGTCCCCGCCGGGCTCACCGTTCTCGCCAGCGGCGTTCCCGACGCGAGTGGGGCGCGCTGGCACGCCGCGGCCATGCGGGACGTCGCGCTTTCGATCGGTCGCTTCCGCATGGCGTCGGCCGACGCGGCGGGCGTGCACATCACCGTTGGCGTCGCCGCCGACCTCCCGGACTCCGCCGCCGCCTTCGCGACCAAGATCGCCGCCAAGCTGGCGAGCTACACCGAATGGTTCGGTGCGTACCCGTGGCCGGTGTACACGATGGCGGTGACGGGCCAGTTGCGCGGCGGGATCGAGTACCCGTCGCACGTCATGCAGGGCACGGGCACGATCGGCCGCACGACGTCGCACGAGCTCGCGCACCAATGGTTCTACGCACTGGTCGGCAACGACCAAGGACGTGATCCGTGGCTCGACGAGGGCCTGGCGAGCTACGCCGAGGGCCGAGCCGAGAACAGCTTGCCGATGTTCCGTTCGACGTCCATTCCCGCCGACGGCAAGGGGCACCTGACGTCGCCCATCACGTACTGGAACGCACACCAACCGACCTACTACCGCGGTGTGTACGTGCAGGGTGTGCAGGCGTTGGGGACACTCGGACCGGTCGACCGCGTCGACTGCGCGTTGCGCATCTACATCGCCCGCAACGCGTACCGGATCGCGCGACCGGCGGACCTCATCGCCGCCGCGACCACAGTCGTCGTCGACGCCCCGGCCAAGCTGGCGGCCTACGGCGTAACGTCGTCACCGTGAAGACGGTCATCGAAATTGCAGAGGCGGTTCGGCGCGGGGAGCTGAAGGCGGTCGAGGTGCTCGACGAGGTGCTCGACAAGATCGCCAGTCGCAACGAGGAGCTCAACGCGTTTGTCGTGCTCGACCCCGACCTGGCCCGCCAGGCGGCCGACGCGGTGGACACCGCCGTCGCGCGCGGCGAGGACCCCGGCCGGTTCGCCGGCGTCCCGTTCGGCGTGAAGGATCTCGAGGACTGCGCCGGGCTGCCGACGTCGCATGGCTCGCTGCTCTACAAGGACCGCCCGCCGGTCACCGCCGACTCGCCGCACGTGGCTCGGCTGCGCGCCGCCGGCGCCATCCCCGTCGGCAAGACCGCGGCCCCCGAATTCGGCACCGTCGCCTTCACCCACACCAAGGCGTGGGGGACGACGCGCAACCCGTGGAACACCGAGCGCACGCCGGGCGGGTCAAGTGGCGGCTCGGCGGCCGCGGTCGCCGCCGGCGTCATTCCCTTCGCCACCGCGAGCGACGGCGGTGGCTCCACGCGCATCCCCGCCGCCTTCACGGGTCTGGTCGGCATGAAGCCCAGCCACGGCCGCATTCCGCACCCGCCGCCCGGCACCGCGCAGACCAGCGTCTACGGCGCACTCACCACGACGGTGGCCGACTCGGCTCGCCATCTCGACGTCGTGTCCGGCCCCGACGACCGCGACCGGTTGTCGCTGCCGGCCCCGCTGCTCAGCTACGAGGACGCCATCGAGTCGTTCGACGTTCGCGGCCTGCGCGCCGCCTGGTCGCTCGATCTCGGGTTCGCCGCCGTCGATCCGGAAGTCGCCGAACTGTCTGAGGCGGCGGCCCTCCAACTCGCCGACGCCGCCGACCTCAAACTGATCGAGCGTCCGATCGAGTTGACCGACCCGCTGAAGACGTGGATGTCGATCAACGCGGTCGACGGCTGGCTGTCGCTCGAAGAGGACATGTGGCCCGACCGGGCCCAAGAGCTGATGGGCTTTGTCCGCCGGGGCTACGAGCTGTCGGAGGACATGACGATCAAGACCTTCGCCCGGCGCATGCGGTACCGCCAGCGGCTCGAAGCCGAGGTGGCCGCGATCTTCGACGACGTCGACGTCCTCCTCACCCCATCGACCGCGGTCCCCGCCTTCCCGGCGGCCGGACCGATGCCGATGGAGATCAACGGGCGTGAGGTCGCGGCGGGGATGGCCGTGCCGTTCACGATGCTGGCCAACCTGTGCTGGAACCCGGCGATCTCACTGCCGGCCGGTCTCAACAGCGAGGGGTTGCCGATCGGGCTCCAGGTCATCGGCCGCCGTCATCGCGACGAAGTCCCGCTGCGTCTCGCCCGCATCTTCGAGCAGGCCCGCCCCTGGCCCCGGTTCGCACCCGCCGCGTGACGACACCGACGTTCTTGCACGCGTACGCGCCGCCGGCCCGCGCCGCGGCGGACTACGTCCGCATCGTCAGCGGGAAGGGCGCGACCGTCACCGACGACCATGGCAAGCAGTACGTCGACGCGCTCGGCAGCCTCTGGTATTGCCAGGTCGGTCACGGTCGCGACGAGATCGTCGACGCCATCACCGCCCAGCTGCGCAAGATTGCCGGCTATCACACGTTCGACCGGTTCACGAACGCGCCGGCCGACGAGCTGTGCGACCGCGTCGCCCGCCTCACGCCGATACCCGACGCTCGCGTGTTCCTCACGAGTGGCGGATCGGAGTCGGTCGACACCGCGCTCAAGTTGGCCCGTATCACGCACTTCTTGAACGGCGATACGAAACGCACACTCATCGTCAGCCGAGAGCCGTCGTATCACGGCGTGAGTTACGGCGCGATGACGGCCACCGGTCTGCCGATGAACCGCCAAGGCTTCGGACCGCTGGTCGAGGACATCGTGCAGGTTCCGTACGACGACCTCGCCGCGCTCGACGCGATCATCGCCGAGCGGGGCGATCAACTGGCCGCCGTCATCGCTGAACCGATCGTTGGTGCCGGAGGCGTGCTGCCGCCGCCCGACGGCTACCTCGAAGGGCTGCGCGAGCGGTGCGACCGCGCCGGCGCGTTGCTGATCCTCGACGAAGTCATCTGCGGCTTCGGCCGACTCGGGACCTGGTTCGGCGCGCAGCGCTACGGCGTGACGCCCGACCTGATGACCTTCGCCAAGGGCGTGACGTCCGGGTACCAACCCGTCGGCGGCGTCGTCGTCGGGGCCCGCGTGCGCGCCGCGCTCGAGTCGGATCCGGCGTTCGTTCTGCGCCACGGCCACACGTACAGCGGCCACCCGGCGGGGTGTGCGGCCGGGCTGGCCAACCTCGACATCCTCGAGCGCGAGTCGCTCGCCGAGCGGGCGCCCAAGATCGGCAAGCGTCTGGGCGACGGGCTGCGCCAGCTAGTGGACAGTGGCGCGCTCGTCGGCGCGCGCGGCGAGGCGGGTATGTGGGCCGCCGTTCTGCCCGACGGTGTCGATCCGAGCGCCGTGCGCGATCGCATGCTCGAACGGGGCGTGATCCCCCGGCCGCTCGGCGCCAACGCCCTCGCGTTCTGCCCGCCCTTGGTCATCAGCGACGACCAGCTCGACCAGTGCCTCGACGCGCTGGGTCAATCGATCAGCGCATAAGTTCGGCGAGCCGGCCGAAGAACGCGGACCGCGGCAGCACCTCGGTGCAGCCCGCGGCGCGGGCCGCGTCCATCAGGTCGTGGTCGACGTGGCTGGCGAACCCGATGATCCGTGCGCTGCCGATCGTCGGCAACACGTCGAGTACGTCCGGCCGTGACAAGTCGACGATGACCGTCGCGTCGCCATGGGCGGCGAGGTCGGCCGGACGAGTGACGAACGTGACATCGCCCGCCGCGGCAACTTTGGACCGGTCCATCAGGTCCGGTACATAGGCAACGATCACCGCGCCGCCGCGCTACTCGCTGCGATGTTCGCGGAGGTACCGCTCGACTTCGGCGGCGAGGGCGTCGCCGCCCGGCAGGTCGTGGGGCAGTTCGTCGAGTTCGTCGTCGTCGCCGTCGCCCTCCTCAACGTCTTCCTCGAGGCGGCGCACGTATTCGGCGACATCGCTGTCGGCTTCGACGACCTCATTGACCTGGCGGACGTAGCTCGCCGCCGCGATCTCGAGGTCGGTGGTGACGACAGGGATCTCCAACAAGCGCCCGATCGCCTCGACGAGAGCGAGGGCGCCCTTGGGCGACGGCGTCTGCGAGACGTAATGGGGCAGGGCGGCCCACAGCGAGGCGACCGGGAACCCGGCGCGCCCGAGTGCGTCGTTGACCGCGCCGACGATGCCGGTCGGGCCCTCGTACCGCGAGCGGCCGAGGGTCCACCGCTCGGCCAGCTCGCTGTTGGTGGTGGTGCCCATCACCGTGACCGGGCTCGTGTGCGGAACGCCGGCGGCCAGCGCGCCGAGGCTGATAACCAGGCCGACGTTCAGTTCATTGGCGACGTCGATGATCTGCTGGGAGAACGTGCGCCACTTGAGTCCGGGCTCGACGCCGCGGAGAAAGATCGCGTCGCGACCCGCGCCCGGGATCGCCGCGGCGCTGAACTCGTTCGTCGGCCAGTCGATGTGGCGCTCGAGGTCGTCGTCGAGACGCACGCGCGGCCGCACCGCGGTGAAGTCGTAGAACTCCTCGGGGTCGATCGACGCGAACCGCCGCGCCGACCACGTCGTGGCGAGGTAGGCGCCGGCGCTCGACGCGGCGTCCGCCGCGTCGCTCCAGCCTTCGAACGCGGTGATCAACACGGCGTCGCGAAGGCGAGGACGGTCCTCCCAAATGACGTGGTTCGCCACGCCTTCGACCGTACCCGCTCCTAGCGCTTACGGCGCCTACGGGCGAGGCGGCCGGCGACGGCGCCCAACGCGGCGGTCACGAGCAGCAGATAGACGAGCCGCACGTGGGCGTCGCCGATCACGTACCCGATGCGGACGTCCTGCCGGTTGTCGAACGCCAGGGCGGCGATCACCACTACGAGGATCACGGCGCCGGCGAGGCGCGCCTGCTCCTTGCGTTCCGGCTTGGGCGTGGGCTGCTCATCGGCCATGGCCGAAATGCTACGTAGGCCGACGCCGGGAAGCGGTGTTTCACCGGGCCTAGAAGTAGTAACCGACGATGAGCGAGTGATCAGAGGCGTCGTTGTTGTACCGGAACAATTGACTGTGGGTGAACACGGAGTTTGTAAAGGCGTAGTCGTACTTGACAGTGAGACTGTGGAACGGTCCGCTCAAGTCGTTGAAGGTGTATAGCGGCTGACCGTTGACTGCGCTGCACGAAGTACCGCCCGGTAGCGCCCACCCGCCCCCGTTCGCTTCTACGTGATCGGTGTACAGGGTATTCAGCGAGGTCCTAACCGTTGGATAACAAAGATTTAGGTCGCCGCCGAGGTAATGCGTTAGGCCTGGATAGGCGTTGATCGTGTTCCGCTCGACTTGTGCAGCTTCGAGCAACTCCCAGTTCGCAGTGCCAGGGTCGGTGTCGAGATGCGTGGAGCAGGCCGTGTGAATGAAGCCATAGATCGGAAACACTCCGCACACGATCCCTCGTTGCTCAGGTCCGTTCGATGACTGGGCGCTGTACCGGCCCGCGAACTGTTGGGATGGGTTGTTGGCAGTCGTCTCCCACCCAAAGACGGAATTGCCATACCACCCCGAACATAGGAAGGAACCCGGATCGCTGTACCCGGTGTTGTAGAACTCGCCCTCGTAACCAAGCGGACCAAGCGCGCCTTGAATGTCCGCGAAATGGCCGTTGCATATCTCCTGGTTCGAGACGGCCGACGGCGCCAAGCCCGCGTTGTACCACTCAAAGACCCGTGTCAGCAGGACGTCGACACTGCGAAAGTCGCCAGGGTGGCCAACGTGGCCATAGATGTTGTATTGGATGTACACGTTGGCAGCGCCGGCGCCGTTGGCCGCGGCGATCTGAAACATGCTCACCCCGACGGCGATCAGCGCTACCCACCACCGGCGATGCCGTCGCTGGCCCATCAGAGCCCGCTCCCCTCAAAGCTCAAGTCGCTGGCCCGGCGAGTGAGCAGCGACGAACCATCGCCCGACATCCACCGTTGGTCCTCCGCGGCGGCTTCGACGTTTAACCGTGTCCACTTGCCGTCTGCGAAGCGCTGGATGCTGCTGGGCTCGTTGATCGCGGCATCGCTCTTGAGCTCGGGCCTTGGACCCGACTCGAGGAACGCTGAGGTCCTGTTGAGCAGAAGATTGCGGACGCGGTCGCCGTACGTCGTTGACTCGCCCTCCCCGACACGCCCCAAAGTATCGAGCGGAAACACGCTGAACGTCCGTGCTGTTGGATCTTGACCAAAGACTCTGAGTCCAGATGAGTCGCAGAAGAGCGCGGACGGGAGGTAGCCGGGAACAAACTGGACGGGCGAATTGGCGTCACTGCTCCGCTCAAGATCGACGACTGTCAAGGTGCGGTCTACGTGGTCACCTGTCGCGATGCTGTCGAGCACGTAAAGGGTCCGGTCGGCAACGCACGTGAGACGCAATGACGAGTTCGCTGCTGTCGGCGGCTCCGATGTCAGGATGCTGAAACTGAGGTCGCTCGGCTTCCAAGAGACGTCAGCGGCGTGGCCGTCTTTGAGGTCGATGACGGTGAACCGCTCGTGGCGCGTTCCTTGGACCTTCTCGGCTTCGCTGTGCATCCCGGCCGGCGAGTCGACACTTTGGACGCGGAGAACGATGTGGGCCGAATCGGTGTAGCCGGCGATGCTGAAGACAGGGGCTCCAAAGCCGCCGATTGTCCCGATCTCCTTGCCACGCCCGTCCGGATCGATCCTGAAGAGAAAGGTCGCCATTTGCCCGCACGGTTCGTCGGGGCGAGGCTCCGAGGCACATCCCGGCGCCGTAACCGCCCATGATCCGTCAGGCATGTTGATGGCGCGCGGCGCCTCCAGGTGATGGCCGGTCCCGACTACGGCTTCGTCGGTGAGAGCGACTTTCGAATTCACGACACGAAGCGTCCAGATCGAGAGGCCGCCCGTCGTTCGGTCGCCCGCGTAGAGGAACGATGAATCTCCGACGATGACATGATCGTTGGTCAACGAAGCCGAGGTGTCGATCAGCGCCCGTGTCGCCACCCGCGCCTGACCACAGGCGCTCAGCCCACCCGCTAGGGCAATCGCAACCGTGATGATGCGCGTACGCCTCCTGAATTCCGTGAACATGAGACGCACGCTTGAACCACTCTGATGCGGTGCACGAACTGACTGGAATCGGCCTACAGCGAACATCGAGGGCACGTTGGCACGGTACGAAACGAATGATCCCGGGACAATGAGCCGTTGGGGTGGTGCCCGTAGCGTGACGTGACTAGTTAGGGGTAGTGGCGCGGGAGGCGCTCGACCCGGTCGGCGAATGCGTTGTTACACCCCGGGCGTAGCCTGGCTCCAAGTGGAGCCACTTGAGCGCTTCTCGCCGGCAACCGGCCGCTGGTTCGCGGCCACATTCGGCGCGCCCACGGAGGCGCAGGCGCAGGGCTGGCCGGCGATCAGCGCCGGCGACCACACGCTGATCCTGGCCCCTACCGGGTCGGGCAAGACCCTCGCCGCGTTCTTGTGGACGCTCGATCGCCTGTTGTCCGAGCCGTCGCCCGACGAGAAGCAGCGCTGCCGCGTGCTGTACGTCTCGCCGCTCAAGGCCTTGGCGTACGACGTCGAGCGCAACCTGCGCGCGCCCCTTACGGGCATCGCGCTGGAGGACCCGTCGGTCGCCGGCCGAGTCCGGGTCGGCATCCGCACCGGCGACACCCCCGAGCGCGAGCGGCGCGACATCGTCCGCCACCCGCCCGACATCCTCGTGACCACCCCGGAGTCGCTGTACCTGATGCTCACGTCAGGTGCCCGCGAGGTGCTGGCGAGCGTCGAGTACGTGATCATCGACGAGATCCACGTGATGGCAGCCACCAAGCGGGGCGCGCACCTGGCGGTGTCGATGGAGCGGCTCGAACGGATCGTCACCCAAGCCGGCGGCCGGCCACCGCAACGAGTCGGCCTGTCGGCCACGCAACGCCCGCTCGAAGAAGTCGCCCGCTTCCTGGGTGGGCGGATCAACGGCGCGCCGCGACCCGTCACCATCGTCGACGCCGGCGTTCGCAAGCAGCTCGACCTTCAGGTGGTCGTTCCCATCGACGACATGGGCGAGCTCGGCCGACCGGTGTTCCGCGAGGGCGAGCCGGTGCTCAACGGGCCGGCGGCTGGTTCGCCCGAGGAGCGTCATTCGATCTGGCCCGCCATCCAAGCCCAGCTGCTCGAGCTGATCCGCGCCCACCAGTCCACGCTGATCTTCGTCAACTCGCGCCGCTTGGCCGAACGGCTGTCGACCCGCCTCAACGAGCTGGCGGGCGAAGAGCTCGTCCGCGCTCACCACGGGTCGATCGCGCGCGAGCAGCGCCTCGAGATCGAAGACGCCCTCAAGGCGGGCCGGCTGCCCGCGCTCGTCGCGACGAGCAGCCTCGAGCTCGGCATTGACATGGGCGCGATCGATCTCGTCGTGCAGGTCGAGGCGCCCAACACCGTCGCAAGTGGTTTGCAACGAATCGGTCGGGCTGGCCACCGCGTCGGCGAACCGTCGAAGGGCCGGGTGTTCCCGAAGTTCCGCGGCGACCTCGTCATGGCCGCGGTCACGAGCCAGCGCATGAAGGACGGGCTGATCGAGGAGACCGTCGTCCCTCGCAACCCGCTCGACATCCTCGCCCAGCAGATCGTCGCCATGGTCGCTATGGACACGATGTCCGTCGACGAGGTCGAGGCGATCGTCGGCGGCGCGTATCCGTTCGCCGAATTGACGCGCGACCTGCTCGAGGGCGTTCTCGACATGTTGAGCGGCCGCTATCCGAGTGACGAGTTCGCCGAGTTGCGGCCGCGCATTACGTGGGACCGCGTCGAGGGCCAGCTCTCGGCTCGGCCCGGCGCGCGCATGCTGGCGGTGACCAGCGGGGGCACGATTCCCGATCGCGGTCTCTTCGGTGTGTTCACGCCCGAAGGCACGCGCGTCGGCGAGCTCGACGAAGAGTGCGTCTACGAGAGCCGCGTCGGCGAGAACATGATCCTCGGCGCCACCACGTGGCGGATCGAGGAGATCACGCGCGAGCGGGTCGTCGTCACGCCGGCGCCGGGGCAGCCGGGGAAGATGCCGTTCTGGCACGGCGATCAGTTGGGGCGGCCGTATGAGCTCGGGCGGGCCGTCGGTCAGTTCCTTCGTGAGTTCGACGACATCACCAACGACCGGCTCCGCGACGAGTGCGCGCTCGACGAGCTGGCGATCAAGAACCTCCGCGCGTACCTCGACGAGGAGCGCGATTACACACAGGGCGCGCTGCCCACCGACCGGCAGTTGGTCGTCCAGCGCTTCCGCGACGAGTTGGGCGACTGGCGCATCTGCGTGCTGTCGCCGTTCGGCGCGCGCGTGCACGCGCCATGGGCCCTGGCGATCGAGGCGCGCATCCGCCAGCAGCTCGACGTGGAGGTACAGGCGATCTGGAGCGACGACGGCATCGTCGTGCGCCTGCCCGAGGCCGATGAGCCGCCGCCGGTCGAGCTGGTGCTCGTCGACCCCGACGAGGTCGAGGAACTGGTCGTCAACCAGGTAGGCAACAGTGCGATGTTCGCGTCGCGGTTCCGGGAAAACGCGGCCCGCGCCCTGCTGTTGCCGCGCCGGCGGCCGGGATCGCGCACGCCGTTGTGGCAGATGCGGCAGCGGGCGCACGACCTTCTCGGTGTGGCATCGAAGTACGGTTCGTTCCCGATTCTGCTGGAGACCTACCGCGAGTGCCTGCGTGATGTTTTCGACCTTCCCGGGCTCGTATCGCTGATGAAGGACGTCGAGTCACGCGCGGTTCGCGTCGCCGCGGTCGACACCGCGCAGCCGTCGCCCTTCGCCACGTCGCTCGCGTTCGCCTACGTCGCCCAGTTCATGTACGAGTACGACGCGCCGATCGCGGAGCGGCGGGCCCAGGCGCTCACGCTCGACCGGCGGATGCTGGCCGAGTTGGTCGGCGCCGATGAGTTGCGCGAGCTGATCGACCCCGACGCGCTGGCCGGCCTCGAGGCCGAGCTCCAATGCCTCGAGGAAGATCGCTGGGCCTCATCGCTCGACGGCGCGCACGACCTCCTGCGGCGGCTCGGCGACCTCACGCATCTCGAGCTGCGGGCCCGCTCCACCGAGGACTTCGCCGCCGCCCTCCAGGCCGGTAGGCGCGCCGTCGAGATCCGCGTCGGCGGCGAGGCGCGATTCATCGCGGTCGAGGACGCCGGTCGCTACCGGGACGCCGTCGGCGCGGCGATCCCCGGCGGCGTGCCCGAAGCGTTCCTCGAGCCGGTGCCCGACGCGGCCACGCAGCTTCTGCGGCGGTGGGCCCGCACCCACGGGCCGTTCCTGGCCCAGGAACCGGCGGAGCGGTTCGGCTTCCCGGTCGAACGGGTGGAGCTGGTGCTCGACGAACTGGCCGCCGACGGCAACTTGCTGCGCGGCGCGTTCCGGCCCGGTGGTGTCGATCGCGAGTGGTGCGATGCCGAAGTCCTGCGGCGCCTGCGGCAGCGCTCGCTCGCGGCGCTGCGCAAGGAGGTCGAGCCCACCGAGGCCGAGGCGCTGGCGCGGTTCCTGCCCCGCTGGCACGGCGTCGACAGCGACGCCCGCGGCCTCGACCGCGCCTTCGAAGTCATCCGGCAGCTGCAAGGCGTCGCCTTGCCTGCGTCGGTGCTCGAGCGCGACGTGCTGTCGATCCGCGTGCGCGACTACTCGCCCCGACTGCTCGATGAACTGCTCGCCGCCGGTGAGGTGATGTGGGTCGGCGCCGGGTCACTCGGCCGCGACGATGGCAAGGTCCGGCTGTTCCTTCGCGACCAGCTGCCGCTGCTGCTGCCCCGACTTTCGGCGGTGGGCGACAAGCCGGACCACGCCGAGCACGACCGCTTGCGTGACGTCCTGTCCACGCGTGGCGCGTGCTTCTTCCGCGACTTCGCCGGGCCCGACGAGCGGGTCACCGTTGAGGCGCTTTGGGACTTGGTGTGGGCCGGCGAGGTCACCAACGACAGCTTCGCGGCAGTACGCGCCCTGTCGGCCAAGAAGCGATCGGGCGGCGCGGCGCGCGGCGGTCGCCCTCGGTTGTCCTCGCTGAGCGCGCTCGGTCCGCCGACGGCGCAGGGTCGGTGGTCGCTGGTCGACACGGGCACCGCGGATCCCACGCAGTCGCGACACGCGATGGCGGGGGTGCTGCTCGACCGCCACGGCGTGCTGACCCGCCAGGCCGCTAAGGCCGAAGGCGTGGCCGGCGGCTTCGCCGCCGTCTACCCCGTGCTGCGTGCGATGGAGGAGGCGGGCCGCATCCGCCGCGGCTACTTCGTGGCTGGCCTGGGCGGCGCGCAGTTCGCGCTGCCCGGCGCGGTCGACCGGCTGCGTGCGGTTCGTCAGCCGGGCGACGAACTGCGGCCGCTCGTGCTGGCCGCCACCGATCCGGCCAATCCGTACGGCATCTCGGTCGACTGGCCCGTCGCCAACTTGCAACGGGCGGCCGGCGCCTACGTCGTACTGGCCGGCGGCGTGGCGTCGTTGTACGTCGAGAAGGGCGGCAAGGGGCTCGTCGTACTGCGCGAGTTCGACGGCACTTGGGAGGCGGTCGCCGTCAACGCGCTCAAGCAGTTGGTCGGCGAGGGCCGGTTCCGCCGCATGTCGGTGGAGAAGGTGGCCGACGCGCTGGAACCGTTCCTGCGCGAGGCTGGCTTCGTGGTCACGCCGAAGGGACTCGTGCTCTATTCCTGAAGGCGACACCCTCTTCCGCACGGCGACCGCGATGCGGGCCTGGATCGTCGGCCGCCAGGTCACCGGTGCCGCGTCGCTCAAAGTGCGAGCCGAGCGTCTCGTCGGCGACGAGGTCGACTCGGTCGAAGCACGCGGCAAGCACCTGCTGATCCGTTTCGCCGGCGGACTCACGTTGCACACGCACATGCGAATGACCGGGTCATGGCACGTGTATCGCACCGGCGCGAAGTGGCAGAAACCGAAGCACCTGGCGCGGGTCGTGCTCGAGTTTGGCGACCGCGTCGCCGTGTGTTTCAGCGCCCCGGTCATCGAGCTGCTGCCGACCAAGACCGAGTGGGCCCATCCGGTCCTGGCCGGGCTGGGACCCGACATCCTCAAGCCGCCGGTCAATATCGAAGAAGTGCGCCGGCGCGCCGCCGAGCAGCCGCCCGACGTCCCGATCGGCGACCTGTTGCTCGATCAGCAGGTGGTCGCCGGCATCGGCAACATCTGGCGGAACGAGACGCTCTTCAACTGCGGCGTGCACCCCGGCGCCGCGCACACCGATGTCGACATCGAGGAACTGGTCCGCACGGCGTCGCGCTTGATGCACGCCCACGCCCGACTCGGCGTCGTCTACCGGCCCCGCGTCTACAACCGAGCGGGGCGTCCGTGTCCGCGGTGCCAGGCGCGCATCGAGTCGGCGCGAAT
>DASRJI010000142.1:0-17883 GCA_035649535.1 Acidimicrobiales bacterium
GTCCTGGGGCGCGCCGCGGGCTTGGTGGTGGTCGCGTTCGGTGTCGTCATCGGCGCCGGCCGGGTGGTGGGTGCGACGGTAGTGGTGGTGCTGGCGACGATCGTGTCGACGCTGGCGACCTCCCACTCGGGCGCGCTCGAACCGCACGCAACGAGCAATATCGCGGCCACCGCCAAGACCGGCAGAGCCCGGCACCGGCGGCGTCGGGTCACACCGATACGGTAGCGGCGATGCGCCGGCGGCTCGCACCCGTCTTGCTCGTGCTGGCGGCGGCCTGCGCGCATGATCCAGCCGCCGCGCCGCGGGCGACTACGTCGACATCGGTGACGGCTTCGACCACCTCAACTACCGCCGCCGTTACGAGGACGACGTCGACTCGGCAGGCCGGATGCCCGATGACGCCCGACCAGCTGCGCGCACTCCAGATCGAGTACTGGGGCTTCGACGAGCAGCCGCACACAGGAACGCTCGTCGTGAACGCGCGCGTGGCCGACGCGGTCATGCGCGCGTTCGCCACGTTGCTGCGCGAGCGGTTCCCGATCCGCCGAATGGATCCGATCGACGTCTTCGGTGGGAGCGACGAGGCGTCACTCGACGCGGACAACACCGCCGCGTACAACTGCCGTCGGGTGGTCGGTTCCGGTCCGCCGCGGTGGTCGGCGCACGCGTACGGCACGGCGATCGACGTCAACCCGGTGGAGAACCCGTACCTCGAAGGCGGCCGCGTGCACCCGGAGAGCGGGCGGGACTACCTGACTCGGTCCCCGTACCGACCTGGGATGGCGGTCGACGGCGGCGTTCTGGTGCGGGCCTTCGAGTCCGTCGGCTGGAAGTGGGGCGGGCGGTGGGCGGCGACGCCGGACTACCAGCACTTCTCCTCGACGGGCGGCTAAGCAAGGTGGCCGTGGAAGCGCCGATGCAAGGGACGGTGGTCTCGGTCGACGTCGTCGTCGGCGAGCACGTCGTCGCCGGCCAGCAGCTCGTCGTCCTCGAGTCGATGAAGATGGAACACGTCATCGCCGCCGACGCCCCCGGCATTGTCACCGCCATCCCGGTCGTCGCCGGCCAAACTGTCTATCCCGGCGACCCGCTGGTCGACCTCGGCCCTCCCGCCGCCGACTTTGTTGCAGTTGACGGTCTGGGAGAACGAGAACTGCAACAAAGTCCGGGAAGTGGGGCGATTCGGGCTGACCTGGCCGAGGTGGTGGAGCGGCACGCGGTGGGGATGGACGATCGGCGGCCTGACGCGGTGGCCCGGCGGCGCAAGACCGAGCAGCGCACGACGCGGGAGAACGTCGACGACCTCGTCGATCGGGGCAGCTTCGTCGAGTACGGACCGGTCGTGATCGCCGCGCAACGCCGGCGCCGCGCCCCCGAGGACCTCATCGAGCGGACGCCGGCCGACGGGTTGGTCGCCGGAATCGGTACCGTCAACGGCCACCGCACGATCGTGATGTCGTATGACTACACGGTCCTCGCCGGCACCCAGGGCCTGCAGAACCATCGCAAGAAGGACCGCCTGTTCGAGCTGGCCGACCGCCTGCAACTCCCGATCGTGTTCTTCACCGAGGGCGGCGGCGGGCGGCCGGGCGACACCGACGGCAGCGGCGTGTCGGGCCTCGACTGCATGGCCTTCGCCCTCTTCGCCCAATTGAGCGGTCACGTTCCGCTTATCGGAATCAACTCGGGGTTCTGTTTCGCCGGCAACGCGGCGATCCTCGGATGCTGCGACGTCGTCATCGCCACCGCCAACTCCAACATCGGCATGGGCGGCCCGGCGATGATCGAGGGCGGCGGCCTCGGCGTGTACGCGCCCACCGAAGTCGGGCCCATGTCGGTGCAGGTGCCCAATGGTGTCGTCGACATCGCGGTGGCCGACGAGGCCGAAGCCGTGGCCGCGGCCAAGAAGTACCTGTCGTACTTCCAAGGCGTGCGCGACGAGTGGACGTGCGCCGATCAGTCGGAGTTGCGCGCCGTGATCCCCGAGAACCGGCTTCGTATCTACGACGTGCGCGCCGCGGTCGACAAGCTGGCCGACACCGACTCGGTGCTCGAGCTGCGACCCGAGTTCGGCATCGGGATGATCACCGCGTTCATCCGCGTCGAAGGCCGGCCCATCGGTGTGATCGCCAACAACCCGACGCACCTAGCCGGCGCCATTGACGCCGACGGCGCCGACAAGGCCAGCCGGTTCATGCAGCTGTGCGACGCGTACGACATCCCGATCCTGTTCCTGTGCGACACACCCGGGATCATGGTGGGGCCGGATGTCGAGAAGACCGCGTTGGTGCGGCACGTGAGCCGCATGTTCGTCACCGGCGCCAGCCTCACCGTGCCGTTCTTTACGATCATCCTGCGCAAGGGCTACGGCCTCGGCGCCCAGGCCATGGCCGGCGGCAGCTTCAAGGCGCCGCTCTTCACCGTGGCCTGGCCCACCGGCGAGTTCGGCGGGATGGGCCTCGAGGGCGCGGTTCGACTCGGCTATCGCAACGAACTCGCCGCCATTGACGACGAGGCCGAGCGCCAGAAGACGTTCGAGGAAATGGTCGCCCGCATGTACGAGCACGGCAAGGCGCTCAACACCGCCACCTACTTCGAGATCGACGACGTCATCGACCCGGCCGACTCGCGGCGGTGGATTCTCACCGCCCTCGACGCAGCACCGCCGCCACCGCCCCGCCATGGCAAGAAGCGGCCGTTCATCGATACCTGGTAAAGAACCAGCATGTACGGGGCCACGCACGCCAAAGATCACCCTGACCAACCGGCGATCATCATGGCCACGAGCGGCGAGGTCATCACCTACGCCGTGTACGAGGAGCGCGCGAACCAGTTCGCCCATTTCCTCCGCGACCTCGGTCTGCAAGCGGGCGACCACGTGTCGTTCTTCATGGAGAACAACCCGCGGATGCTCGAGTGCGAGGCGGGCGCCGAGCGGGTCGGCCTCTACTTCACCTGCATCAACTCGTATCTCTCGGTTGACGAGGCGGCGTACATCGTCAATGACAGCGAGTCGCGCATCGTCGTGACGTCGCTGGCCAAACGCGACGTCGCTCTGCAACTGCCGGCACTGTGCCCGAAGGTCGAGCGGTGGCTAATGGTCGACACCGACGCGCCCGACGGTGGCTACGAGCCGTACGGGGCGGCGGTGGCCGATTACCCGACGACGCCGGTCGACAACGAGCGGCTCGGCGCGGCGATGCTCTACTCCTCGGGAACGACCGGCCGGCCCAAGGGCATCCTGCGCCCGCTGCCCGACATGGCGCCCGAGGACGCCATCCCCCTGATGGCCGCGGTGAAGTTCATGTTCGGCTTCCGGGAGGAGATGACGTATCTGTCGCCCGCGCCCCTGTACCACTCGGCGCCGCAAGCCAGTGTGTCGTCGGCGATCCGCCTCGGGTCCACCGCGGTGGTCATGGAGAAGTTCGACCCCAAGCACTTCCTCGACCTGGTCGAGCGCCACCGCGTCACGCACTCGCAGATGGTGCCGACGATGTTCTCCCGTCTATTGAAGCTGCCGGAGGAGGTGCGGGCCGCCGCCGACGTTTCGTCGCTCGAGTACATCGTGCACGCGGCGGCGCCCTGCCCGGTCCCGGTGAAGGAGAAGATGATCGAGTGGTGGGGGCCGATCATCCTCGAGTACTACGGCGCGACCGAGGGCAACGGCTTCACGTGGTGCACGTCGGAGGACTGGATGGCCCACAAGGGAACGGTCGGCAAGCCGATCCTCGGTGAGTTGCGCATCCTCGACGACGACGGCAACCCGTGCCCGGTCGGCACGTCGGGCACGGTGTGGTTCGCCAACGCCACCAACTTCACGTACTTCAACGACGACGAGAAGACCGCGGAGTCCCGTGACAACACGGGCACCGCGAGCACCGTTGGTGACGTCGGGTACGTCGACAACGAGGGGTACCTCTACCTGACCGACCGCAAGACGTACATGATCATCTCGGGCGGCGTGAACATCTACCCGCAGGAGACCGAGAACCTGCTGGTGACTCACGAGAAGGTCATGGACGCCGCGGTGCTCGGCGTTCCCAACGACGATCTCGGCGAAGAGGTAAAGGCGGTGGTGCAACTCATGCCGGGGATCGAGCCGGGGCCGGAGATCGAGCGCGAGCTGATCGCGTTCTGCCGTGATCACCTCGCGCACTACAAATGCCCGCGCACCGTCGACTTCGAGGCCGAGCTACCGAGACTCCCTACCGGCAAGCTCTACAAGAGACTGTTGCGCGATGGTTACTGGGAAGGTCGCGCCACCAGCATCGTTTGAGGCGGCGGACCGAACCGACCGCGCAAGAAGTCGACGACGGCGCGCGCCCGGGCGCGCGGCGCGTACCACTCGGTTCGTTGTGATGGCTGGAACCAGAGGCGAGTCGTGTTTACCGCCGCCCAGCAGATGCGGATGAACGTGCGGTACCGGCCGAAGTGGGTGCGCACGAGCAGTAGTGAGTTCCGCAGCTGGAGGTACTCCACGAGCGGCATGGGCGAGGCCTGGTTCGGATTGCGGACGATCGCGTTCCAGACAATGCCCACCTCCCACCCGCGGTCGCGCGCCCGCTGACCGAGGTCGGCTTCCTCGCAGTACGCGAAGTAGCGCTCGTCGAACAGGCCGATGTCCTCGAGGCACTCGCGCCTGGCCATCATGAACGTGCCGTGGGGGTGGCCGGCTTCTTGCCACCCGGTGCCGCGGATCGCCGGCCGTTGGATACCGCCGAAGTACGGGTCGACTACCGGCCTCTCGTCCGTGCCGAACTCGGCGCTCACCAAGCCGGCGCGCGGGCGGTCGCGCACGGCGTCGAGCAAGCGGGGGAGGCAGTCGGGCTCGGGGAGCACGTCGTGGGGGCCGAGCCCCACCCAGTCGCCCTCACCGTGTTCGAGCCAGTGGCGGAAGCCGGCGTTGGCAGCAGGCCCGAAGCCGCTGTTGGTGTCCAGCCAGACGAACTCGGCGTCGGGGATGTTGGCCACCAGATGATCACGGGCGGCGGCCGACGAGGCGTTGTCGACGATGAGGATGCGCGCGCCCTGCGCAACGAGCGCGCGCGATGTCACCACGCACGCCGCCGGCTGCTCGCGGTGCACCAAGATCACCGTGGTTTGGTCGTCCGCCACTCCACCTAGTCTTCCCGCGATGGTTCGAGTGCGCTTCTGCCCGTCGCCCACGGGCTACTTCCACGTTGGCGGAGGCCGCACCGCGCTCTTCAACTGGCTCCTCGTCAAGCGGCTGGGCGGCGAGTTCATCCTGCGCATCGAGGACACCGACGCCGAACGCAACAAGGAAGAGTGGGTGCTCGGCATCCACAACGCCATGCGGTGGCTGGGCCTCGACTGGGACGAGTACTACCGGCAATCCGAGCGGCTCGAGCTGTACCGGGCCGCGGCCGGACGCCTGGCGGCCGACGGTAAGGCGTATTACTGCGACTGCACGCGGGAGGTCGTCGTCGAGCGCACGAAGGGCAACGCCACGCCCGGGTACGACAGCTTTTGCCGCGATCGAGGTCTCGAGCCCGGACCCGGCCGGGCCCTTCGGTTCCGCACCCCCGACGATGGCGCGACCACGATCGTCGACGTCGTGCGCGGCGAGCCGACGTTCGAGCACTCGACGATCGAAGACTTCGTGCTCCAGCGCGGCGACGGCTCGCCGTTGTTCATCCTCGCCAACGTCGTTGACGACATGGACATGCGCATCAGCCACGTCGTTCGCTCCGAGGAGCACCTGCCCAACACGCCGAAGTACGTGCTGCTGTGGCACGCGCTGGGCGGCGGCGAGCCCGCCGGCTCGGGAGGCAGGACACAGTTGCCGGTGTTCGCCCATCTGCCCGTCGTGGTGAACGAGAAGCGCCAGAAGCTGTCGAAGCGGCGCCCGGGCGACCGCGTCGAGCTCGAGCAGTACCAGGAGGAGGGCTATCTCGCCGTCGCCATGCGCAACTACCTCGCCCTGCTGGGGTGGGCGCCGGGCGACGACCGAGAGTTCGTCACCGTCGAGGAGATGATCGAGGCGTTCCGGCTCGAAGCCGTCAAGAGCGCGCCGGCGTTCTTCGATGTGAAGAAGCTGCGGCATTTCAACGGCCACTACATCCGGGAGCTGTCCGCCGGCGACTTCGTCTCGGCCGTCGGCCCCTATCTCCAGGACGCGATTCCGTTCGTCGACTACGACGTGCTCGAGCAGATCGCGCCCTTGGTGCAGGAGCGCATCGAGGTGTTGAGCGACGTGCCCGCGATGGTCGACTTCCTCTTCCTTCGCGAGCCACCGATCGACGAGGCCGCGTGGGACAAGCACATGAAGGGGAACGCGGCCGAGATCCTCGACGGTGTGCTCCGCCTGTACGCCGAGTGCGAGTGGACGGCCGACGCCATCAAGGATGCGACCGTCGCCGTGGGGGAGGGGTTGGGCCTCAGCCTCACCAAGGCGCACTTTCCCGTGCGGGTTGCCGTCACCGGCCGAGCGGTCGGGCCCCCGTTGTTCGACGCCCTCGAGGTGCTCGGCCGGGAGCCGACGCTCGAGCGTCTTCGCAGCGCCCGCGATCGCCTCAGCTAAAGTGAAGCGCCCTTCGGGGGTGGTGTAATCGGCAACACATCTGGTTCTGGTCCAGACATTGGGGGTTCGAGTCCTCCCCCCCGAGCCACGATTCTGGAGGCAATAACTAGCCTTTTAGGCGAGCTATTGCCTCCAGAATGCGCGGCGGTCGCCACTACCGTTGCCGGCGATGCGGTCGGTGGTGCGGCTTGTGGTGGCGGGCGCGCTGGTTGGCGCGTCGACGCTGGCGTGGATCGGCGCCGCGTCGGCGAACCACACGCAGCCCATCGGCATTCGGTGTCAGGACTTCTCGACGCAAGCCGACGCCCAGTCATTCCTGCGCGAGCACCCCTACGACCCAGACGGCCTCGACGGTCCGCCGGGTCCGAACAACGACGAGAACAACACCAAGGGTGTTGCGTGCGAGGACCTCGCGTGCCCCTGCGATCGCACGCCGGTCGTCTACAAGCCGGGTAATGACGCGCCGACGATCCCCACGTCTGTGCCGATCGTCCCCGGTGGCTTGCAGCCGCCGGACACCGCGCCGCCGGACGGCTCGGCCACAACGTCCGCCCCCGCCGGCGTCGTGTCGGGGACAACGGCACCGACGCGCCCGGGTAGAGCCCTGGCCGCGCCGGGCGCCACGTCGTCGACCAGCGAGAGCGGCATCAAACGCTACCGGCGAGCGATCATCGCCACCGCCGCGGTGTTGGTCGCGCTCATCGCCTACTCGCTGTGGCTACGGCGCGACCGGCGGAAGCAGTATTACCCGACGAGCCGGCCCCGCTGGCCTACGGAGTGGTGACTATGACGAAGACGATTCTCGTGACCGGCGCCAACACGGGCATCGGCAAGGCGACGGTGGAAGCGCTGGCGCCGAGCGGCGACCGCATCTACCTGGCGTGCCGGTCGGAGGCCAAGACCCAGCCGGTGATCGACGAGATCAGCGCGGCGAGTGGCAACCGCGGCCTTCATTTCCTGCCGCTTGATCTCAACTCCCTCGCCTCGGTGCGCGAGTGCGCCGCTGCGTTCATCGCGACGGGCGACCCGCTGCATGTCCTCGTCAACAACGCCGGCGTGGCCGGGATGCGCGGCATCACCGCCGACGGGTTCGAGCTCACGTTCGGCGTCAACCATCTCGGCCACTTCCTGCTGACGAACCTGCTGCTCGATCGGATCAAGGCGTCGGCGCCGGCGCGGATCGTCAACGTCTCGAGTGTTGGCCACTACCAGGCCAAAGGCATCGACTGGGAGGCGGTCCGCCAGCCGACGGCGCACGTGACCGCCATGCACGAGTACGCGGTCTCGAAGTTGGCCAACGTGCTGTTCACCGAGGAGTTGGCCCGGCGGCTCGATGGCACGGGCGTCACCACCTATGCGCTCCACCCCGGCGCCATCGCATCGGACATCTGGGAGCGGCGAATGCCCGGGATACTCAAGCCGCCGGTCGCGCTCTTGACGCGTCTCATCATGCGGTCGCCGGCCGAGGGCGCCAAGACGTCGGTGTGGTGCGCGACCGCACCCGAGCTGGCCAACGAGTCCGGCAAGTACTACGACGACTGCAAGGAGAAGGCGCCCAGCGCAGTCGCCACGCCTGAACTGGCGGCGGAGTTGTGGCGTCGTAGCGAAGCGTGGACTGGGTCCGCCTGAGGCGGAGTAATCTCAACCCTCCGCTTGGCCCCATCGTCTAGCGGCCTAGGACACCACCCTCTCAAGGTGGCGGCACGGGTTCGAATCCCGTTGGGGCTGCTCGCGACGTTCCTGGTCCCGGCGTCGTCGCCGGGCCCCGGGCGGCGCCGAATCGGCGGCGTCACCTCCGCGTGGTACGGCACCGCGGCGACTTGCGATGCGTGGTGACGCAGGTCGTGGAAATGATCGGTCGGCGTGGTCGCGTGTGACGGTAAGCACGTTGACACGTTTGAGGACGAAGAAGATGATCCACATCGTTGCCTCGCCCGACGTGAGGCACCGATGTCAGGGGGGAAGACAATGTGGGTTCAACTGGATGTCGTCGCGTCGAAGGTTGAGGCGTTTCTGTCGGAACTGACGGCAGAAGGACTGCCGCAGGTAGACGTGACAGAGGTACTGCCTTCGCTACCGAAACTCCTTGGACTCGATCCGCTTGATTTGCTCAAGGGGTCGGCCTTTGTCAAGTTCGCCATCACTGACCTGACGCTTGTAAACCTCAAGTCGAAGCCGCACCACGTGTCGCGAGCAGACGGCACCCAGGCAACGGTGAACGGCAAGTTCCTCGGCGTTGTGGCTCGCGTCGAGTCCACCGTTACCGGTTTGCCGACGCCAGTGTTGCTGCCGCCGGCCGATGCGACGTTCAGACTCGACGTCGTCACATCGGATGACGGCATCACGATCATGGGCGACTACGAGTCGTTCAAATTCACTTCATCTGCGGTTGACCTCGCCACTGAGCTAATTCAGTTGCACAAGTCGATCGACGCTTCCCTCGCGGACGCTTCGTTCGAACAGGACGTCGATCTTGCCTCGCTCTACTCCGCACTGGACATGGACCCGAAGGTCAATCCGATAGCGAACGTCGCCATCACGCCGCGTGGACTCGGCAAAGTCGAGCGAGTCTCGCTGATTCTCGACATCGCGCCGATCACCACGCCGGTCGCGGTCGCAGCCGACGTGTGGGGCGTGCTCCTGTCGACCGCCTTCAAGTCGCCTGGTGATCCGGGCAAACACGACGCCTCGATCACCGTCTGGTACGACATGCTCAACCACATCATCAAGAACACGCTTCGGGGCTTGATTCATACGGCGATCAAGGACTTGCACTCGATGGTCGGGCCGACGACGCATTGGATCACGAACGGTGCGGAGAACTTCACCTTTGACCACATCTTCGGCACGGTCGAGGGAGAGACGAACATGGCTGGAGGCCAAAAACTCAAGGCTGAGTACCGGATTCACTTCTCGGTTGCCGAGGGGCAGCTGCGTGCGGCAGCGCACGGCAGATTGCTCGACATCGAAGGGCAGTCCCCCGTTGGTGACATCGTCGAGACGCTGCTCGAGGCAGGCATGTCGCTCTTCGGTGCAGACGGCACATTCGACAAGGACGAGGACATCGACCTTCAAATCGAGACCCCGTTTGGAACGTTCGCGCCCGGAGCACTCAATGTCCTCTTGTTCAACTCCCACTTCCATGACCCAAAGGAGAACTTCAACGTGGTCGTGAAGGTTGACGAGTCTGTTCTCCCGTTGGAGCCGCAGCCGGGCTGTTTTACGATTGCCGGCGACTTGGTCCAGGTCGTGAGCGCAAAGAGCGGCAAGCTGCCTTCCGGGCGACGTCGGCACGGACCGCTTGGGGGAGTCCTGCGCCGGCCTCAATAGCGGACGCGCATCCACCTCCCTCGAACGCAACGGGCGAGAACGCGTACTCGGCTACGCGGGACGAGTTACGGATTCGGCCGTATGGTCGCCAACGTGGCTCCCAGCCGCGAAATCGACGAACTTCCGCAGCCCTATGCCGTCACGCTTCGCCTCGACGCTGCAGGAGCGAGCGTCGAGATGGTGGCGGCCGCGCTGGACATCGAAGCGAGCCTTCGACGAGGCCGGCAATGCGACGAGCGCAGCGGACCCCGGGGGAACGATGGTCGTGAAGGTTGACGGCGTCGCCAACGACCACAGCCCTCACCGAGTTGGCGGCCGAGGGGACCAACCGCTGGCACCTTGGGGTCCCGTGGATCGTTCTCGTGCCGAGCGACGGTCACGATGGTTCGGGTGTATTGCAGACGACGTATCGCATGGACTCCTCGGCCCCCACGCCGGCCGCATACCACGGGCCGTTCGCGGTAACGCCGCTCGACCATCAGGTGTGCTTCGCCAGTTCCGACCGGGCCGGAAACCCAGAGGTCGAGAAATGTCTCGCCGTCGACATCGACAGCGCGGCGCCCGTTGCAACGATCGTCAACGCCGCGCCCTCGCCGTCGGTGAGCGTGGTTTCCTCTGACGACGCCTCCGGGGTGCCGTCCGGAGGGACGTCAAGCAGATCGATGTGGGGACGGTGACGATCGCGAGCCCAGGCCAGACCGTCTACGGGACGACGGCATGGTCGGGCTCCGGCGTCTTGCCGGGATTGTTCACGTACGCGATCGTCGCGACCGACCAAGCCGACAACATCACCCAGAGTCACGAGTCCAAGTCGTTCATCGTCGCCTGAGCGGCTGCGCCCAAGATGCAGTTCTGCAACCGATGTCGCCCAAGTTCGGTTGCGTGCCCCGAGTTGTCCGGCCCGCGCCTGCGGGTCTGATGGGCTACGGGCGCATCAGATGTCGAGCGCTGTACACAGGAAGGTCCAGGAACGACAGCACGCCAGGCGCGGCGTCGCATACCGCCGGGATGGCGTTGATCACGTGCATCGCCGTCGCCAGGCAGCCGGCGTAGTTGTGGTCACCAACGTGGCTCGCGAGCTCGACCGAGATCTTCACGGTCGGATCACCGTCGATGTTGATCACGTAGCCGTGGCCGTGGCGCCAATCGGGCGCGTCGTCGTCGCGCAGCCGGGTCACGTGTTCGACGACGATCCGCGGTTCGCCGCCGACCATCCCGCGGATCTCGAACCGCATGCCCGCGATGGTTCCCGCCTCGATCCGCCCAGAGGCAATGTCGAATGGCTTGTCCGCGAGTACCACCTCGTGCCATTCGGTGATCTCGTCGAGCGCGACATCGAGCGCGGCGGCAACGAGTTCGATGACCGGGCCCCATGCCAGCGCGGTGGACCCGGGCGACAAGAGGAGGGATTCGGTCGGGCTGGCTTTTCCGAATCCCATGATCTCGAACATCGTGAAGGGGTTGTCCCAGGTGGCGTAGTTGACGATCTCGGCCATCCGGACCGAACGCACCTCTTTGCACAACGCCAGCGCGCCGATCGCGACACCAGCGTTGCCGTAGCCCGGGTCGATGCCCGATGTATAGAAGGTCGTGCCGCCGGCGCGGCACGCGGCGTCGAGGCGATCGAGCACGCCTGGGCCCGCGGCCTTCGGGTAGAGGAGCGGCACGAACGACGTGTTGACCACGTTCTTGCCGGACTCCAACATCCGGGCCAGGTCTTCGATCACCTCGTTGGGGCGGACGTCGGAATGGGCCATGTAACAGACGCAGTCGGCGTCGCTGGCCAGCAACGCGTCGACATCGTTCGTGGCGGTCACGCCGAGCGGAGCCACGCCGCAGATCTCGCCGGCGTCGCGGCCGACCTTCGCGTCGGAGTGAACCCAAAGGCCCGTGAGCTCGAGGTCGGGATGGGCGGCGATCGCCGGCACGGCGTGGACGCCGACCGTGCCCGTCGCCCACTGGATCACTTTGTAGGTCACGTTGGCGCCTCCGCTTAGGTCCGGGCAGTTGCCGGCGCGACCCTGGCCACGCCGCGAATGAGCCAGGGTGCCCGTCGGGCCACGACGCCGACGGCGCGGTCGGATCGGCGCAGGGTGGCCTGTGTTCCGGGCGTCGGCGTCGCCGCCAGGGTGGCCTCGGGCGACCCGGCGCGCGCGCCCGTCGGATCGACCGTCATGAGTTGCCATTGCCCGGGCACGCCACGTAGCTCGAAGGTTCCGCGGTCGTCGAAGCCGGTGCCGGAGCCGACAACAAGATCGCGGACCGTGCTCGATGCGAGGATCTCATTGGCGGCCGCTTCGCCGAGGATCCGCGCCGCGATGTGCACCGCCATCCCGCCGATGTCATCGCCGATGAGTTCGCATTCCCCGGTGTGAACGCCGGCGCGAATCTCTATACCGATGCCCTCGGCGCCATCGCGAAGCGCTTCGGCATAGCGAATCGCCTGCGTCGGGCCCTCGAATGTCGCGAGGTGGCCGTCGCCCGTGCTCTTCACCAGCGTCCCGTCGAAGCGCTCTGCGAGTTGCGCGGTGATATCGCCGAATCGCTGCAGTACAGCGCGCCAGCGCTCGTCGCCCATCGCCGCGGCGCGCGCGGTCGAGGACACCATGTCGCTGAAGACCACGGTGCGCAGTGCGCGATGGGTCAACGCCGGTGCCGCGTGCGTTCCGGTTCAGGAACTCCTCGATCGCGCTGGTGATGCCGTCCGGATCGGTGAACCACGGCGCGTGGTCCTTGCCCTCGACCTCGATCATTCGGGCGCCCGGGATGTGGTCGGCGAGATACCGGCCACCCTGGACAGGGACGGGGTCGTCTTTGGCGTGGATCACGAGCGTCGGCACCGAGAGCATCGGCAGGACCTGTCGAACGTCGATACGGAACGTGG
This sequence comes from Acidimicrobiales bacterium, assembly GCA_035649535.1. Lineage (GTDB taxonomy): Bacteria > Actinomycetota > Acidimicrobiia > Acidimicrobiales > JACDEA01 > JACDEA01. The sequence continues at coordinate 12,756 of DASRJI010000142.1, forward strand.
CCTCGATGGTCGTCCGCGCCATGCCCGGGCTTGCACTCATCCGCTCGAGCATGCCGAGCTGGCGGATGGACTTGACCGACGGCAACAGCCACGTCAGCGCCTCGCCACTTCCCCAGTTGGAGCGCACGGCTCGACCCATCGACTGGACGCGGACGATCTGCTCGATTGTCGGCGTGTAGGGCTCGCCCAGCTCCGGAAGGAGTCGCTCGCGAAGCTCCGCCGGGTCCCGGTCAACGTCGTCCCAGTCGGCATAGCCGGCGTAGGCAAACGTCCCGGTCAGCACCAGCGCCCGAGTCCGCTCAGGCCGCGTTGCTGCGAACAGAACCGCGGCGGGACCGCCCTCGCTGATGCCGAACACGACGGCCTTGTCAAAGCCAGCTGCGTCCATGACCGCCTCGAGTTCGAGGGCGCGATCCTCGAGACAGCGGACCTTGGGCACCGGGTCAGACAGGCCGACGCCGGCCTTGTCGAAGAGCAGGACGCGGCAGAACCTTCCGAGCTGGTCGAAGAAGGCCTTGGCTTCAGGGAGCGTCCAAAACAACTCGACGTGACTCACGAAGGAACCCGCGAACACAAGGTCGATCGGACCGTCGCCGAACACCTGGTAGGCGAGACTGAGGTCGCCGCACGTCGCGTACGCCGTATCGGGCACACGGCGACAGTAGATGGTGTCGGTGTTGCTGGGCGTGAACGCGCCCTCAGCGCGATCGGCGCCGCTCGCCCTCGACCAACGAGCGCACAAACTCCTCGGCCCCGCACGCCGAAGCGAACAGCTCTGCGTACTGGACGAGTACGTGGCGCAGCGCCCTTAGGACCTGGCGCACCTCGTTCTCATCGGCGGTGCCTGCCGCAACTTCTATGTGCCACTCCGAGAGGACCGGGCGGAGCGTGCGGTTCAGCAGGTGAGCGGCGATCACCGCGAACGACAGCTCACCCCGCCGGTCGTTGGCGACGCTCGGTCCGTGTACCTTCAGCGTGCCGCGAATGGACCCGAACAGGCTGTACAAACTCGCGAGAGCTTCGTCGACCCGTCCCTCGTCATCGGGTAGGCACACGACCGAGATGCGAGTGACGAGCTCCACCAGCACATCCCGCGATGCGTTTCGTTCCGATTCATTCGGATGCCACTGGCCTTGAAGGGTCCATCCCTCCGCGTAGGCGGGAAACTGAGCGGACAGTGTGCCTGGCCGGATGTCGACGGCAGTCAACCCAGCGCCACCTCGGTCCACACGTTGTCCTTCCGTGTCACGCGTGGGTCGCCGGGCGGCACCGCCGGATCGTCGTCGCTGCGCAAGAGCAGCGCGACGCCATGGCCGCGCATCGCATCAAGCAACTCGGTCTTCGGGATCTGTTTCCATCCCTTGGTGTCGTACACGGTCTTGCTTACTGACACCATGGCGACGCCCGCGTGAAGATGTTGTTCAACGAACTCGACTGGCGTCGCGTTGTGGCTTCCGTGGTGACCAACCTTGTAGAAGGCGACGCGGTCGAGCAGCGCGACCCATGCGTCGTCGTTGAGAATCGCTTCCCACGTGCCCCACTGGGCATCGCCGGGGAACAGGAGGAGCGTTTCGCCGATCTCGAACAGCAGCACGAGACTCGTGCCGTTCAATGCGTCGTCGACCGAGACGGCCAGGTCACTCGCGCCGGCGAGCGCCGATCGGCTCACTGCTTCGAGATCCTTGGACTTGTATGGCGGCTTGAGATCAGCGCGCGGCGTGAGGGCCAATGCCTCGAACTGGGCGCGATCGAGATCCCAGGCGCCTCCCCATAGGATCGGCGTCGCCGGCGGATCGGGCAGCTCCGGGCCGTCCGGGCCATCGAGCGAAAGTATCGGGGCGCGACGTTCCGCCGGCACGAGCCGGAGGTAGGCCTGACCCGACGGCGGGTTCAGCCGCCGGATGACCGCCGGATCGCGCGATGGCCCGAGCACGTGGACGCGTACGCCTTCGGGTAGTCCAGTCGCCCCGCCGCTGGTCAGCACCGTCGAAGCCGGACGCAGGGGATCTGGCAGATATTGCGTCGGTGCGTCAAAAGCGTCGATCGTGGTCATGGCGGCTTGATTCGTGAGCGAGTTCAGGGCGATGGACACCGACGGATCGGCTGCTCCACTTCCCAGCGCGAGCAGCCCGTGAAGCGCGAGCGCAGCGACACGGTCCTGCTGTTGCCGCAGGCCGTTCGCAATCGAATCGCTTGGATTCTCGGTCCACGGCATCCATACCTCCCCAACGCGCACGTCCTCCCATGTCGCCGCCCTCGAGAAGCCGTGAACGTGGTCGCGATGGCGATGAGTGATGACGAGCACGTCGATGAACTTCGTGCCGTCGAGGGTGGGCAGGTCGGCTACGAGCTGGTCGACGACGTCCCAGAACGGCGGGTCGTCACCCAGCGTGCCGACATGGCGCCCGCAGTCGATGAGAATTGTCCGATCACGCTCGCCCCGCGGATCGGGCAGCGTCACAAGGAAGCAGTCGCCGAAGCCAACGTTGTACATTCGCACGTGCACGGTCACGCGTCGCTCGTTCCGTAGAAGCCAGCGTGCAGCCGTGCGAAGTTCACGCGGAGACGGCCCCTTCCGTCAGCACGATACGCGGCCGCCGGGTTAGCCCGGTCAAACGCTTTGGCCACGTCGACGAGCTGCTTCAATCGCTGCTCACCGCGCTGGTTATGTGCGTCGGCGGCCGAGCCGGGCAACGGCTTGGCCAGCACATAGCGCACTCTTCGCCTCGCGTCAGCGACGACAGTCACGCCCGCCTTGGGCACGATGCCTGCGAGGTTTGGATCGACGTCCTCGAGGTCGTGCCGCGCCTGCACGAACTGCACCACCGTGTCGACGAAGGGCTGTCCATTGGCGTCGATGCGGAACGTTGAGTGGAAGCCAACGACTTCAATAGGGCGTGCTCCCGGTTCGCCTTCGATCTGCGGCGCAAGCCCGAGTTCTGCGGCGTGTTCCTCCGCCCACTCATGCAATTCTCTCGCAATCTTCGCCTGGCTCTCGTTCTCGTCGTCGGATAGCGGCGAATGCTCGCCTAGGGCTTCGGCCGTGCGCGCCGGCAGTCCCTCGACACTCAGGGGAAGTGCGTCTTTGATGTGCTGGATCGGCCACTCGATTGCGGAGGCGGCCATGGAGCCAGCGTCGCTTGCGTAGATCCCGCGGCGCCGGAACCCTTCGATCACCGCGGTCCGGAACGAGTCATCCGACGGCGACGCGATCGCGTCCGCGGTCACGAGCGCACGGAGGAAGTCGCCGAACGTGACGTCGAGGGGCGGCAGGTACGAGAACGCTTGCACGCACCGGGTGAAGAATTGTCTCGCGGTGGTCGACGCTTCCCGCGCCATGCGGTGCACGAGGTCCGGGTGCGGCCGTCCCTCCGGGAGAATTCCCGAGCCGCCGCTCGCCAGGCGCAGCAAATCCTGCACGCGCGCGAGATACGTCGTCCGGTACGCGTCGAACACCGCCTGGACGAGGATCAGCCCACGGGCGTGCGGCTCCGTAGTGCGGGCCAACGCCGCCGGGTCGGCCGACTCGTCGAACGCGCTTCGGAGCGGCGCACGCTGGGCAGCCGCGAATCCGAATTGTCTGGCCAGACCCGAGATCGCATCGGCGCTCGTGAGGTCGGCCTTTCGTTGGTTAATCGCGTCGACAAGCACCTGGTCGATCTCGAAGTGCTGGAAGATCGCGACCAGATCGGCGAAGGCCTCGTGGAAAGCCAGCACGTCGTCGTTGGTTGCGTCGTCGAAGTATGGGCGGAGTCGGTCGACGACGGCGTGCGCGGTCTCGTGGGCGACGATGTCGTGCGATAGGCACGTGAAAACCATCTGGCCGGGAAGGTTGGGACCGGGTTCATCGTCGTCCGCTTGGAAGTAGCCCAGCAGCAGCGCGTTCAGCCTCGGATCGAAGTACGCGTTGTCCCCGTAGAACGCGTGCGGGAAGATCCGGAGGGCGCCGCCGCTCACGCCGATGCGGCGGCCCATCGCTGCCTCGCAGGCGTCCCACACGGACGCCGCGACCGCGTACGCCATTTGCTGATGGAAGCGAGGATCCGTCTCGGTCGGTGTCAGTCCGTTTGTGATTAGGAGGTGCGGGTCGTCGAGGTTGACCGGCTGGTAGAAGACGTTGCGGGTTCCGTCGTAGTCGATGACTTGGATGCGCTTGCCGATTGGGCCCGGCGAGAGTTGCTCGTACGGGACCGACAGCGTCGCCCGTGGCGTTACGAAGCCTTCGCCAGAATCGTCGAGCCGCATCGGGTCGAGCGCATAGATCTGCAACGGCCGACGGGCGGGTACGGGCGTGTCCATGATCGCGGCGGTTTTCACCCCCCCTTTGAACGAGTAGCCCGGTATAGCGCAACCGCGGCTGAACAGCACGCGCGCGACGGCGCAGATCGAGTTGGCCGAGCAGGCAGTCAACTCAGCGCGCCCCTAGATTGCATTGCTGATGGAGTACGCATTCGTCTTTGGACCGGTCGCGGTGACGATCGAGGCGTGTACGTGTCCTGACGATGACCTCGAGGCCGGCGCTCGCATCGAGCTTCGTCGGTGCTGCCGTTGCCCGGGAACCGCGAGGGCAACGAGGGCTACCAGGTGCTGCCGGTTACCGAAGGCGGCCTATGGCGGGCCGACCTGTTGATCGTGGTCGATCCGCCCACGGGTGAGCCGCGCTACCACCACCATCCGCACTTCGAAGACGGCGACGTCGGCGACCGCGTGTTTGACCCGGCGATCGCGGCCGACCCGACGGGGTGGACGATCGGCAAGCTGGCGGACTTCCGATCGTTGTTGCTGGAAGTCGGTGCCGAGGACATCGTCGACCACATCGACTACGACGAAGTCACCAAGGCGCTTCCGGCGATGAGGGCGGCGATCGACGCCAGCCTCGCGTCGCTCGACTAACGGCTTGCCTCGACCTCGGCCTTGATGCGCTCGAGAGTGGTGCGCATCCCCTCGCGGTTGGTGCGCCCGCGCGCCCAGCCGAGCAGCGCCCAGTACAACCGGAGCGAGCGCGTGTTGGCGAGTTGGAACGACTCGGTCACGTCGGTGCCGTCGCCCGCGGGTACCAGCTGGTAGCGCCAGACGTTCAGCGGGTTTCCCCCCGTCAAGACGCCGAACGCGAATTCCCGCCCCGGTT
>DASRJI010000143.1:0-14651 GCA_035649535.1 Acidimicrobiales bacterium
CCGATCTCCGGTTATCGCGGCAACTACCGGTTGAGTGTGAGAAGTGCGTCGCATTGCGACAATGACGAGGACGCGCCATTCGTCATAGGCCGCACGGCCTATTGCCGGTGAGTAGCGTGCCTCGACGTGATCGAGTGGCCCGAAGAGATGGTGATGCTCCGCGACGCAGTGCGGACGTTCGTGGACAAAGAGATCCGACCGCACGTCGACGACCTAGAGCACGGCGATATGCCCCCGTATGACTTGCTGCGGAAGCTCTATGCGACGTTCGGCATGGACGCCATGGCCAAGGCCGGCTTCGAGAACCGCATGACTAAAGAGCAAGAAGGCGCGCCGCGCGAGAAAGACCCGTTGGCCGGCGACAGCATGGCCGGGTTCACGCTCATCCCGATCATCGAGCTGTGCAAGGTGTGTCCAGGCATGGTCACCGCGATGGGCGTCAGCATCGGCCTCACCGCCGGCACGATCATGAGCCGCGGCACACTCGCCCAGAAGAAGCGATGGGCCGGCGATTTGATGAGTCTCGAGAAGATCGGCGCGTGGGCCATCACCGAACCCAACTCCGGCTCCGACGCGTTCGGCGGCATGCAGGCGTCGGCCCGGCGCGATGGCGACGAGTACGTCCTCAACGGCAACAAGACCTTCATCACGAACGGTCCCTACGCCGACACGATCGTCTTCTACTGCAAGCTCGACGAAGGCAATCCGCCGCGCGAGCGCAAGATCCTCACCTTCGTCCTCGACAAGGGCATGCCCGGTCTCGAGCAGCCCAAGCCGTTCCGCAAGATGGGCCTGCACTCGTCGCCGACCGGCGAGCTGTTCCTCACCGACGTGCGGGTCGGCAAGGACCGGCTCCTTGGCGAGACCGAGGGCACGCCCGAAGAGGGACGCGATTCGGCCCGATCGAATTTCGTCACCGAGCGGGCCGGCGTGGCCGCCATGTCGCTCGGTGTCATCGAGGAGTGCCTGCAACTTTCGATCGAGTACGCCAAGAACCGCACGCTGTGGGACAAGCCGATCAGCGAGTTCCAGCTCATCCAGCTCAAGCTGGCCAAGATGGAAGTCGCTCGGCTCAATGTGCAGAACCTCGTGTTCCGCCACATCGAGATGCAGGCGGCCGGGCGCACGCCGACGCTCGCCGAGGCATCAGCGATGAAGCTGTACTCGGCGCAGGCGGCCACCGACGTCGCCATGGAGGCGGTGCAACTGTTCGGTGGCAACGGCTACATGGCCGAGTACCGCGTCGAGCAATTGGCGCGCGACGCCAAGGTGTTCCAGATCTACGCCGGCACCGACGAGATCCAGATCACGCACATCGCGCGCGACCTCCTGTCGCGCTAGACGAGGCGGCCGGCGTCGACCTTGACGCGGCGGCCAACCCATTCGTCGGCCTCCATCGAGGTGATCGACGCATCGTCGTCGGTGCGGACGAGCGTGCGAGCACCGTCGGGGAGATCCACGAGGGCGACGCCGTGGCGACCGTCCTTGTCGTAGATCACGGTGTGGCCCACGACGGTCGCCTCGCCCGAGGCATCGACGACCACCGGCACGGGTTGGGCGAGCGCGTCCACTTCGTCGGTGACGTCGAGGAAAGCGTAGGGATTGGGCCCGGGCTCGGTCGACCAAATGGCGACACCGTGCTTGGTGAGCAGACCCGATACCGACGACACGAGCCCAACGCCGCCGCCGGGCCGAGCGCGCAACTGCTCGATCATCGTCCCCGTCGACTGCAGTACGTAGCTGTTGAACGGACCGCCGGCGAACGGCATCCCGCCGGTCACCGTCCAGTCGGCATCAGGAGCGATACCAAGTTCGCGGGCGTGGGTCTGCACCGCGACCGGGAAGCAGCTGTACAGCTCGATCAGGTCGAGGTCGCCGGCACTGATCCCGGCGACGTCAAAGGCGCGCTGGCCGGCGACGCGAACACCCGGCACCTCGGCCAGCCGCGGGCGCTCCGACAGCGCCAGCGCGTGGTTCGACTCGGCGCTTACGAGCGGAAAGGCCCACCGCGATCGATCGACGCCGGCCTCGGTCGCGACGCGCGCCGAACAGACGAGCAACGCCGTCGCCTGGTCGACGTTCCAGGAGCTGTTGTGCAGCTTCGTGTAGGGGAACGCCAGCATGGGGTTCTTCTCGGAGGCCTCGCGGATGAACGCGGCGTCGACGACGTCGCGCCGCCACGCGTGCGGGTTCGACGCCGCGATCTCGCTAAACCGGCAGTACAGGCGAGCGACCCGATCGCGGTGCTCGCCGACGGTCAGCCCTTCCGCGGCGCGCAACGCGCTCTCGATGATTGCGTAGTAGCCGACCGGCATCCCGCCGAGTCCCCCCAGGAACTCCGACTCGAGTACCAGCCGCCCATCGAATTGCATCACGACATCGGGCTCGCCCGGCGCGGCCGACTCCTCCGTCTCGGCGCCCAGGATGCGCTCGCGCAGTTTGCGGTAGCGCGCTTCGCCGCCAACGACAAGGGCGGCATCGATCTCACCGTCGGCGACGCGCCGGCACGTCTCGCCGATCAGCGTTTGCTGAAGGACGCCAACCAACGCCACCACCGACGATGCGTTGGGCGAACCGATCTCGCGGGCGATGTGGCGGCCGGCGTCGTCGTAGTGCCACTGGCCGCGCGGCATGGCGACGAGGTCGACGCGTCGCAGGAGGTCGGGGGCACGGCTGTCGTCACCCGCCGCCCGCGCCGCGCGCAGCATCAGCTCTAACGGCTCGGCCGACCGCGTCGGATCCTCCTCGCGCTGCTCCACCATGCCGACGCCGACGACGACGGGCGTGCGATCGTCCATCACGCCACCGTGTCATAGGCGCGCCGGGCGACGCGGCCAATCGCCGCGAACGCCTCGCGCTCCAGCGCGCCGATGCGCTCCTCGTGGCAACACGGCGACGGCCACGGTCCCGTCAGGATTGCAATCAAGAGCTCGCCCGTGGGTGTGGTGATCACGCCGGCGTCGTGCGCCCAGCCCGTGCGGTCGCCGGTCTTGTGAGCGATGGGCGTACCCGGCGGCAGCGCCGGCGGGATGCGGTCGTTGACCTGCTGCTGGCGCAGCAAGCCGTACAGCTCGGTATCGCCCTGTCGTTCGCGGCGGACCAGCTCGGCGACGTCGGCCGCCGTCGTGCGCTGCGGGGTGTCGAGGAATGTCCCTGAGAACCCGTCGGTATGCAGGGCGGGATCGAGCCGGCCGCGCCCGACCATGTTCAGTCCCGCCACGCCGCAGCCGTCGTCGGACACCACGATCATGAGCCGCAGGCACTCCCCGACCGTGTGGCTCCCGTCCCCACTCGGCTGGTCGCGCTGCACGGTTCCGGCGGCAATGCGGCGGTACAGGTCACGAGCCACGAACAGCTTGTAGAGGCTGGCGCTGAGAACGACGCGCCGGCCGAGGTGCTCCGCTCGCATGCCGGTGCGCAGGTCGACGGCGACGACGCTGAACATCGAGGGCCGGCTCGCCACGGCGGCGTCGATGGCGACTTGCAGCTCGCTACGGGCCGCAGCCGGTGCACTCGTCGCCGGCGCTGTCGTCGTGGTCGATGTGCTCGGCACGGTCGACGTCGCCGCTGGGCGCGGGGCACCGCTGCTGCACGCGACGAGGACCACGAGCGCCATTGCCCGGCGGTAGGCCACGCCGCAGTCTGGCTTGACAGTAATTCTTGAATAGTGTTCAATTATGAACGTGGTTCAGACTTTGACCGGGCGACGCAGCCGCAACCGAGCCGTCAGGCACGAGGGCTACCTGGCCACGGCGCTCCGCATCGCCACCGAAGAGGGCCTGCACGCCGTCACCATGCAGCGCCTGGCCGCCGAGCTCGACTGCGCGGTCGGCACCGTCTACACGTACTTCCCGTCGAAGAGCGCCCTGGTAGCTGAGGTCCAGCAGCAGGCGATTGAGCGGCTCACCCGCAGTTTCGGGCAGCTGCGCGCCGAACTCGACGACGTCGTGGCCGACGAAGCCAGCGCGGTCCAGGCGCTCACCCGAGTGGTCGCCGTAGCCCGGTTCTGGATCAACATCGGCCGCGTCTATCCGCAGGAAACGCGGCTGCTGCAACTGCTCATGTCCCAGGGCGAGCAGGCGCTCAGTCCCGAGGACGTCGTGCGGGTCGCACCCGGCGCGCTCCGACACCTCGAACTCGCACGCGAGGCGATCGCGGCGGCGATCGACAGCGACGCGCTCAGCCCCGGTATTGCAATGGACCGCACCGTCACGTTGGTGGCCGCGATCAACGGCGTCCTGCAAGTCGGACGTCTCGCCCACCTCGACCCCGTCCTCCTCGACGGCGAGCGCCTGGCCGCCGCCCTGGTGGACGACCTCCTTCGCGGATGGGGCGCCGATCTCGGCCGCCTCGCCGCCGCCCACACCCACGTCGACGCCCTGGCCGCCCGCGGCCCGCTGGCTCGACCGATCCCGGAGACCGATCAACCATGACCATCCTCACCCCTCTTGTATTTCTCACCGGCATCGCCGCGTGGACACTCGGCGAGTACCTGATGCACCGCTTCGCCATGCACGAGCTCCGCGGCCGCGGCCTCGCGAGCCGCGAGCACCTTCGTCACCACGCTGACCGCGACTCGATCCTCGAGAAGTGGCCAATTGCGTGGACCGGCATCCTCGCCGTCGGCCTTCTTGTCCTCCGCCCGATCGGCGGCTGGGCCCTCGGGCTGGGCTGGATCGCCGGCTACGGCATCTACGACACGCTCCACTGGCGGGCGCACCGTCGGGCGCCGCGCAACGCGTATGGCCGCTGGGTGCGCATGAGCCACTTCTTCCACCACTTCCACGCGCCGATGGGGAACTACGGCGTGACCTCGCCGCTGTGGGACCTGCTGTTCGGCACCTACCAACGGCCGACGGTGGTCCGGGTACCGCGGCGCATGGCCATGACATGGCTGCTCGACGCCGACGGTGGACTCAAGCCCGAGCACGCCAACGACTACCGCGTGGTCGGCACTCGTTCCCTCGACGATGCGCAGCGACAGGACGACACCGACCGCGCCTTCGCCAACCTCGTCCCCGCCGTCTAGCTGGCCGCGGCGATCTCCTGGGCGATCGTGCCCCAACGGGCGATGTTGCCCGGGTCTGCTTCGATCGACGCCTCGGCGAGGTAGCTCACGACGCGAGTGGCGATGCCGCGGTATCGCTCGACCAGCCGTCCCGCCAGTTCGTCCCACGGGGCGATGACGGCGAAGTGCTCGAGCATGTCGTCGGTAACGATGCCCATCAGCCCGGCCAGGTCGCCGGCCTTCAACTTCTCGTTCATGCGGGCCGACGTGCCGTCGAACCCGAGGTCGTCGAACTGGAACGCGTAGTTCTTGGTCGAGCCGTAGAACCCGACCTGGAGGCGGGCGCGATCCACGAGCGCGTCCCGATCGGGCGCGTCGTCCGGAATCGCGAACACCGGGATGATCAGGTCGACCTCCCCCACCGCCCTACCGGCGCGCGCCGCGCCCTCGGCGACGCCGGGCAGCAGGCGCTCTGACAAGTACGTCGGCGAGTGCAACGGGTGGACATGGATACCGTCGGCGACTTCGCCGGCCATGCGGCACATCCACGGACCGACGGCCGACACGTCGACCTTCACGTCGCCGTACTCGTGGCGCGGCGGCGCCCACTGTCCGGGCAGCAGGCTCAGCTTGTAATAGGGCCCGTCGTGATTGAGCGGCTCCTCGCCGCGGAACGCCCGGAAGCACGCCTTCACCGCCTCGATGTAGTCGCGCATCCGCGGCCCCGGCGGATCGAACGCCACGCCGTAGCGCCGCTCGATGTGTGCCTTCACCTGGCTGCCGAGACCGAGGCGGTACCGGCCCTTGGTGTTCTGGGCCAGCTCCCACCCGAGGGCGGCCGACACCATCGGGCTGCGCGGGAACGCAACCGAGATGCCGGTGGTGAACGTCAGCGTGGGCGCCGCGGTCGCTGCCGCCGCGATCGACATCCACGGCGTCTGGCTCGTCTCGGTGAACAGCATCCCGGCGAAGCCCGCCGTCTCCACGTCACGAGCGAGTTGCGCGCTGCGCTCCCATGTCATCGGGCCGACCATCAGATCGAGTTCCATCGCTACTTCGTAGCCGACCAATGCACCGCGGTCATCGCCGCGATGGGCACCCAAATGAGGATGCCGGCGCCGGCGATGGTGTTGGCGACCGGGACGTCGCGCCCGATCCAGAAGCCCATGACGACGAGATGGAACACCTGCCCGTGGTACGTCAACAGGGCGGAGAGGTGCGGGTGACGCGCCACGCCGTCGACGGCACGATCCGGTTCGTCCCGCATCAGGAAGAACAGCAACGCAAGCAGGACGGCGGCGGTAGCTGCGAACCCGATCTGGCTCCCCGTCGGCAGGCCGAACCAGAAGCCGGGACCGGCGTAGCGGAAGACCCGCCCGAGGTAGAAGTGCTCGCCGAGGCGGCTGATCGGGTCCAGCACCCACAACGCCCACACCGCGAGGACCCACGCCAGCAGCCACTCCATCCACGGCCGGTCGGCGCGCGTTCGGCGCGGTCCCGACGCGAGTAACCGGCCCGACGCGAAGGCGAAGTAGGCCATGAACGTGTAACTCAGCGGCACGAAGAGCGGTACGTCGCCGATGAAGATCTCGTCGCCCCGCAGCGACGAATCGAAGGCGTACCGGGTGTACGGGAACCCGAGATGCACCGAACCGTTCTCGGCCAGGGCGCCGACAGCGACCGCCGCCACCGCGTAGCCCACGGTCCGCCGCCACCCCATGTGTCGCGACGCCCGCCACGCGAACACGACCCCGAACAACGTCACGTACCAGCGGCCGCCCACGGTGCCCCACAACGCGTGCATCCCCCTAGCATGACCGCATCGCCATCACCCCGATCGAGATCGATATCACCGCGCCCGGCTTCTTCCTGCGGCCGGACTACTTCGACACGCTGGCCCGACTGCGCCGCGAATCACCGGTATTCCCGTCAGAGCCCGGCACGTGGCTCGTCACGCGCTACGACGACATACGCGCCATCAGCCGCGACCCGGCGCGCTTCTCGTCGGCGCGCGGCGTGCTGATCAACGACCCGGGCCGCCGGCCTGACGCCGAGCCCATCAAGGGGTCCATCCTCCACATGGACCCGCCGGAACACGCCGACTATCGCAAGATCGTCAACCGCGAGTTCACCCCGCGCGCCACCGGCCAGCTCGAGCCACGGGTGCGCGACCTCGTCGTCGGCGTGCTGGACGAGTTGCCGCGCGGGGAGGTGCTCGACTTCGTCGACCGCGTGGCCGTGCCGATTCCCGTCCTCGTCATTGCCGAGCTGCTCGGCGTGGGCGACGGCGACCTGGCCGACTTCCGCCGGTGGTCCGACGCCATGATCGAGATAAGCGACGACCCCACTCCGGAGACGTTCGCCGTCACCGTTGAGCTGTTCGCCTATCTCGACCGCACGATTACCGAGCGGCAGGCCAACCCGCGCGACGACATGATCTCGCTGCTCGCCGCTTCAGGCATGACACAGCAGGAACTGGTCATGTTCTGCCTCACGCTTCTCGTCGCCGGCAACGAGACGACGCGCCACCTCATCTCCGGCGGCGCCGAAGCGCTGGCGAATCACCCGGATCAGCGCGCCCACCTCGCGGCGACGCCGGGCGACCTTCCGCACGCCGTCGAGGAGCTCCTCCGCTGGGTCACGCCGATCCAGGCGTTCGGCCGCACGGCGACCGTCGACCTCGAACTCAACGGCGCGTCGGTCGCCGCCGGCGACTTCGTCGTCATGCTCTACGCGTCGGGCAACCGCGACGAAGCGGCGTTCGGCCCGACCGCCGACCAACTCGACGTCCGCCGGCCGGTCGACACCACACACGTCGCGTTCGGGTTCGGCGAGCATCTCTGCCTGGGCGCCAGCCTGGCCCGGCTCGAGGCCCGCGTCGTCTTCGAAGAGTTGCTGGCCCGGTTCCCCGACTACCAGCTGGCCGGCGTGCCAGAGCTCACCGCGTCGACGCTCGTGCGCGGGGCGCGGGCGATGCCCGTCGTCTTGCAGTGACCTCGTTCGACCGCCTGTTCATCGGTGGCGCGTGGCAGCCGTCGAGCGGCGGCGACATCATCACCGTCCGGTCGCCGCACGACGGCCGGGTCGTCGGCACCGCACCGGCGGCCACGACCGCCGACATCGACGCCGCCGTCGCCGCCGCCCACACCTCGTTCGACGAAGGTGAGTGGCCGCGGCTCGACCCAAGCGATCGCGCCGCCGCGGTCGAGCGACTCGCCGCGATCTACACCGAGCGCATGTCGGAAATGGCGGCGCTGATCACCGACGAGAACGGCTCCCCCATCACGTTCTCCCAACTCGGCCAGGTGGGCGCGCCGCTGATGATGTTGTTGGGGTTCCCGCCGCTCGTCGGCGCCTTCCCCTGGGAGGAGACACGCACCGGCGTCGCCGGCGAGTTCACCGTGCGCCGCGAGCCGGTCGGCGTCGTCGGCGCCATCACCGCGTGGAACGTGCCGCAGATCCTCATCGTCGCCAAGCTCGTGCCCGCCCTTCTCGCCGGCTGCACCGTCGTGGTGAAGCCGTCGCCCGAGGCTCCGCTCGACGGCCTCCTCCTCGCGCAGTTCATCGAAGAGGCGGGGTTTCCGCCCGGCGTCGTGAGCATCGTGCCGGGCGGCGCCGCCGCCGGCGAATACCTCGTCGACCACCCCGACGTCGACAAGGTCTCCTTCACCGGATCAACGCCGGTGGGCCGCCGCATCGCGGCGCGGTGCGGCGAACGCCTCAAGCGGGTGAGTCTCGAACTCGGCGGCAAGTCGGCGGCGATCGTCCTCGACGACGCCGACCTCGATCTGACGATGAAGGGCCTCCGGTTCGTGTCGTTCGTCAACAACGGCCAGGCCTGCGCGGCGCAGACGCGCGTTCTCGCATCGCGCGCTCGCTACGACGACGTCGTTGACGCGCTGGCCACGACGACCCGCGACATGCCGGTCGGCGATCCGCACGACGCCGCCACCGAGATCGGTCCGCTCGTGAGTGAGCGCCAGTGGGAACGGGTGCAGGGCTACATCGCGCTGGGCGAAGAGGAAGGCGCCAAGGCCGTCGTCGGTGGTGGCGGCCGTCCCGACGGTCTCGGGGGCGGCTGGTACGCCCGACCAACCGTGTTCGCCGGCGTCGACAACACGATGCGGGTGGCGCGCGAGGAGATCTTCGGCCCGGTCGTCGTCGTGATCCCCTACGACGACGTCGACGACGCGGTCCGCATCGCCAATGACTCCGACTTCGGTCTGGCCGGCTCGGTCTGGACGGCCGACGTCGGCGCGGGACGGGCGATCGCCCGGCGCGTGCGCGCCGGTACCTACGGCGTCAACCAGTACGGCCCCGACCCGATGTCACCGTTCGGCGGGTTCAAGGCATCGGGCATCGGCCGGGAATGGGGCGAAGAGGGCCTGGCCGACTACGTGGAGCTGAAGTCGATCCAAGGGTGACCGACTCGGCTCCCAGTTGGTTCCGGCGCACCTTCGACAGCTTCCGACCAATCCGTAAAGATTTGCGACGTAAGGACGTTCCCCCGACGAGTTCTCCTAGAGGGGGGATGCTGTGGGCATTTCAGCAAGGCATCGGGTTGCCGCTTGCGCACTGCTGACGACGGCTCTGCTCGCGAGCGCGAGCCTCGATCGCGTGCCACAGGCAAGCGCGATCGCCGGCTACCCGTTCGCGACACAGAGCTGGTACATAGCCACTGCGGACGACACGACCCTCGTTACTCGAGGATGCTCTGACGGGCTCGAAGTCACCGCCGGGACGTCCCCAGAATTTGGCACGACGATTCTCCACTTTGGTCGTCCCTACTTCAGCGGCGAGCAGGGCACGCTCCTGCACAATGGGAGCTTTGCTTCGGTCCTCGACATCGAGTTTCTCGCGTTCTCGTACGCGCTCGGCTACTGGGGATGCTCTGCGGGCTTGGGTGTGCGCCAAATCGCGGTGGGTACATCCAATCTCGGCGAATACGTCAACAGTGGTCACGGTGCTGACTGGGGCGCGATGATCGACCGCCTCAATTTGCTCATGGTCGTGATCGGCCAATTCAACGTGTTTCCCTCCGGCGCGATCGATATCGAGGTCGCGTGGAACCCCGCAGACGTGACGTTCGAGTGGACGAACGCGTATTCGGCGGCAACGGGCTGGCCATACCTCGACTTTGGAGCAGCCGACGGGTGTCCAATCAATGGAACCGGCGGCGTCTGCGCGGTCTTCGGCACACCGTGGACATACACTCAGATCCAACGAGCGCAGCTCGCCGACGACGGCGAAGCATGGCCGGAGATCTATTTGCAGAACGCAAACAACGCACGGCAGTGGAAGTGGCTACGCGCATCGGTCGGTAACAACCTTCAGATCGACGGCGTGTTCACGCAACTCCTGGCGTGTATCCAACGCGCTCAGTTCTGTGCTCACGGTGTCGAGGACAACAATCCCCAACAGGCGCTCCAACAGGTACAGGGGATCATCGCGCCGCCAAACTTGCCGTCCAGTAGCGACATCGGATACGTGGATTAGAAAGGAGGCGCGCACATGACTCGAGGGTGGAGGTCGATGCGACGGCTTGTTGTCGCCGCGAGCCTCATCGCCGCCATCGCGGCTGCTGGCGTTGCGCGAGGGGCGGACGACAATGCAGCCGAGGGTCGGGACAGCCAGTCGAGGTTCCGCGAGCGCTCGGCCAATGCGCGTAAGCCACCGCACGCGATGTCCATAGACGAGCTGAGGGCATACGGCCGACAGATCATCGGCGAGCGTCCTGCACCGAGGACGGAGCCGATACTTGGAATCTTCGAGGGTTACAGCGACGTCGTCAGGCCTTCGCGGTTCAGAACTGTTAACTACTGGGTCGGCATGGTCGAGGATCATGTAGTCATGGTGCTTGCCGGCGCGCAGGGTGAGTACGCGCCGAGTCCCGGCACCGGCTCCGTGTTCGTCCATGTTGTCAACGCGAAGGAACATTCCGTCGTCCAAGACATCGTGGCTTCTCCGGGGTCCGGACCGCTGCGGATCGCCGCCGTCGCCGGGGACGTGTTAACGCTCGTGGACACCACGAAACCCGGGGTCCCTCGTTTCTTCGACGTACGGGCGCGCAGGTTCCGCTAGCCAAGCGCGGCGCGATCACTACTCAATGAGGACTCATGAGGCCGCAATGTGTCTCGCCGCCGCTAGTTGACGAGCCCCATCGTCGCTAGGGCCACTAAGAATGACGTCCATGGACATGCCTCTCCGCCGTCTCGGCCGCTCGGGCCTGCAAGTCAGCGTTCTCTCGTTCGGATCCTGGGTGAGCTTCGGCGCCCAGCTCGACGTTGGTCTGGCCCAGGACTGCTTGGCCGCCGCCGCGGAAGGTGGCGTCAACTTCTTCGACAACGCCGAGTCCTACGCCGGCGGCGAGTCCGAGCGGATCATGGGCGACGCCATCGCCAAGCTCGGCTGGCACCGCAGCGACTACGTGATCTCCACCAAGGTGTTCTGGGGACTGCGGGGCACGCCCAACATGAGCAACACGTTGAATCGCAAGTACCTGCTCCAGGCGATCGACGGATCGCTCGATCGCCTCGGCCTCGATTTCGTGGACCTCCTGTTCTGCCACCGCGCCGATCCGAACACGCCGATCGAAGAGACGGTGTGGGCCATGTCCGACATCATCGCCAGCGGCAAGGCCCACTACTGGGGGACGTCGGAGTGGACGGCCGACGAGATCCGCGCCGCGTGGGAGGTCGCCCAACGCCATCACCTGCGCGCGCCGGTCATGGAGCAGCCGCAGTACAACCTGTTCGAACGCCGCCGGGTCGAGCGCGAGTACGCCCGCCTCTATGAGGACATCGGCCTCGGGCTAACCACATGGAGCCCGCTGGCCAGCGGACTCCTCACCGGCAAATACATCGACGGCGTGCCCGACGACAGCCGGGCCAAGTTGCCCGGCTACGAGTGGCTGGCCGGCGCCGTCACCGACGAGCGTCGCAACCAGCAGGTCGCCGCGCTACGGCCGGTGGCCGAGCGGCTCGGTTGCTCGCTGTCGCAGTTGGCGATCGCGTGGTGCGCGGCCAACCCGCACGTCTCGACCGTCATCACCGGCGCGTCGCGACCGGAACAAGTCGTCGAGAACCTCGGCGCGCTCGACGTCCTGCCCCAGCTCTCGGCCGACGTGATGGCCGAGGTCGAGGACCTCACCAAACGCCGGTAGTGCTGACCCGGCGCGAGTTCGTACGCGCCGCGGCGGGTGCGGCGGTCGTGGCGCGCCGGCCGGTCCGGACGCGACCGCGGCCGGCGGCGAGCGCGGCGCGGCGGGTTGTCGTCGTGGGCGCCGGCCTGGCCGGCCTCACCGCCGCCCTCGACCTCACGGACGCGGGCTGGGACGTGGTGGTGCTCGAAGCCCGCGCCCGCGTCGGCGGCCGCGTGTTCACCGTGCACGAGCCCTTCTCGCCGGGACTGCACGCCGAAGCCGGCGGCGAGTCGATCGACGAGAGTCACCATGCGCTGCTCGCCATGATCAAACGCTTCGGTCTGCGGACCGAACGGCGCGCGCCGCTCAAGCCCTACGACGCCGCGGTGTACTACCGGGGTCGCCACGATCGGTTGCCGGCGTTCCTCGCCCGTCGCGGCGGCATGGTGTTGGACGACGTGCTGCGCGCCTCGGATGCGACCGCCGCGCTGGGCGTCGGGGTCGATCCCGAGCACCCCGAGCGAGCGGCCAACGCGCCGCGGCTCGACGCCCTGTCGTATGACGCCTTCGTCCGGTCGCTCAACCTGATACCGGAGGCCGACTTCATCGTGCGGCTCCAGGCGAAGAGCCTCTACAACGCCGAGCTGACGCAGCTGTCGACGTTGTTCATCGCCCAACAGTCGGCCCAAGCCGACCTCGAAGCGCGCACGCCGGTCGACGAGCTGATCTTCGTCGAGACCCGTCGCATCGCCGGCGGCAACAGCCAGCTCCCCGTCGCCATGGCGCGCTCGTTAGGACGTCGGGTCCGTCACGGCGCGGTCACCCGCATCGAGCACGGCCGCGATCTCGTGCGCGTGTTCGCGGCCGGGCGCCAGCCGGTGGACGCCGCGTGGGTCGTCGTCGCCACGCCTTTGCAACCGCTACGGCGTGTGGCGTTCGCGCCGGCGCTACCGGCGTCGTTGGCGGCCGCCATCGGCGGGCTGGACCTCGGGCCCGCGGTGAAGGTCACTCGCGAATACCGCGTTCCGTTCTGGACCGCCGAGGGATTCTCGGGCTTCACCGTGACTGACCTCCCCTTCGGCGTGGCCTGGTCGCCGACAGACTCACGCCTCACCGCGCGAGGCCTGCTCACCGAGTTCGTCACCGGGGCAGCCGCGCAACGCGCCGCGGCTCTCGCGCCCGGCCCGCGGATCGCTGACGGGCAGCGCCAGCTCGATGTCGTCTACCCCGAGGCGCGCCAGCTGGTCACCGACCGAGCCTCCACTATGGCCTGGGCCAACGAGCCCTATACGGGCGGCGGGTACGCCGCGTTCAAGCCCGGCCAGCTCGCACCCTTCTTCTCGACCGTCCGGGCCGGGACCGGTCGCATCCGGTTTGCCGGCGAGCACACCTGTGCGCTGGCCGGGTACATGGAGAGCGCCGTTCGCAGCGGCCACCGCGTCGCCGGCGAGCTCGGTGTGCCGCCCGCCGCCCGTAGAGTGCCGCGATGAAGCTCGAGGGAACTGGCGTGTGGAGCGCGGCGCTGCGGTACGGCGATCCGGCCGAGGCGGCCGACGCGGCGGCGGAGCTCGAGGAACTTGGGTATCGCGCTCTTTGGGTTCCCGACATCGGCGGCGATGTGTTCGACGCCGTCGGGCGCTTGCTCGGCGTGACGCGCGACACAGTGATCGCGACCGGCATTCTCAATCTGTGGATGCACGACGCAGCCGAGACGGCGGCGCAGTACGCGGCGCTGATCAACGCACACGGCGCCCGTTTTCTCGTCGGCATCGGCGTGAGCCACGCGCCGCTCATCGACATGATGGAGGCAGGTAAGTACCAGCGGCCGATGGCGCAGATGGCCGCCTACCTCGACGGGCTCGACGCGGCGGCGACGCCGTTGCCCGCGTCCGAACGCGTGCTCGCCGCGCTCGGCCCCAAGATGCTCGAGTTGGCGCGGGATCGGGCCGGCGGCGCCCATCCGTACCTCGCCAATGCCGAGCACACCGCAGTGGCGCGAGGCGTCCTCGGCGCCGGGCCGCTCCTCGCCCCCGAGCAGCCGGTGGTCCTCGACGCCGACCCCGACCGCGCCCGCGCCGCCGGCCGCGCGCACATGGCCGGGTATCTCGGGCTTCCGAACTACCGCAACAACCTGCTCCGCCTCGGCTTCACCGACGACGACGTGAACGGCGGCGGCAGCGACCGCTTGGTCGACAGCGTCGTGGCGTGGGGCGACGTCGATGCGATCGCCAGCCGCGTACAGGACCACCGCGACGCCGGCGCCGACCACGTATGCGTGCAAGTGCTGGGCGACCCGATGTCATTCCCCCGCGACGCCTGGCGCGAGCTGGCCCCGGCGCTTACGGGCTAGCGCCGCTAACCATCAACGCCGCGGGTGAAACGCGGCCCGGTTGTGGAACCCGCACGCCGCCCGGCCGTTCGACTGAACCGTCAGGCCACCGAAGGCGTAGGGCTCGATGTGGTCGACCTGGCAGTCCTCGGCCGGCGTGTCGCAGAAGTCGT
>DASRJI010000144.1:0-13166 GCA_035649535.1 Acidimicrobiales bacterium
CGCCGGGTAACCAGATCGAATCGAGCTGGCTCACCGTGTACGTCTGGGCGACCGGTTCGCCGCTGGGAGCCGGCACGTCGTTGTGCAGCGTGGAGCCGAGTTTCTTGTACGAGCCCTCCGACGACCAGATCTCGCCGTCGAAGCGATCGAGCGACGTGAGCCGCCAGTACGCGCGCGCCGTGCTGCTCACGGTGAACACCTCGACGTTGGCCCGGTTGACGAGGCGCGTGCGGATGTCGACGAGGGGGCTGACGGTGGTGCGCGTGCTCCGGCCCTCGCCCTCGTCGCCGCGAAGGCGGATGACGGCCTTGGCGCCGGCGCCCGGCAGGTGCGGCCCGATGAGTACGGCGGCGAGGACGGCGATGGCGCCCAGCACGCCGCCGGCGCGGAGCAACCCGGCGCGTCCACCCCGCGCTCGACTGGCGAACCAGGAGGCGCTCATCGAGTCGAGCGCTTCTTGGTGCAGCATCAGGAACAGCAGCACGGCGGCGAGATAGCCGCCGATGGCGAGCGAGCGGAACCGCGACGCGCCGAGCGTTGCGGTGAAGACGAACAACGTGAACGACGGGATCGCGGCCTCGAACGTGGCGCGCACGGCAAAGGCCGCCGCGTCGGCCAGGAGGGCGGTGATGGCGATGCCGATCACCGACGCGATGAGGAACCCGTCGGTGACGGGCGCCGGCGCGACAACGTGGCGGAACGCGTCGTAGGCCTTCGAGAGCTCGTCGCCCAGCGCGCCCAACGTGGCCGGCGTCGGGACACCGAAGAACGTCGTGTCGGGCAGGACCATCCAGGCGATCACGGCGATCGGAACGACCAGGCCGGCCGCGAAGCCGATCGGGCCGAGCGACCACCGGCGTGACGCCCACGCCACCGCGTGGCAGCCGATCGCGGTCGCCAGCACCGGGCCGACGAAGGAGCCGTCGGCGAAGAGCCGGCCGAATCCCAGCGCGACCGTCACGGTCACGAGCGTGAGCGCCGCGGTTGCGAGAATGGTGGGGTCGCCGACGATCCCCGCCGGCCCGGTTGTCCCTGGAGAAGGCGTGTCGCTTTCTTGGTCGACGGGAACTGGCCGCCGCAGCGTTGTCGTCATCAACGCCGACCCGCGGTTGTCGCGCGACCGAGGGCGATGGCGTTGTTCCACGCCGGCCCGAAGTCGTCGTCGGTTCGCACTCGAATGACGCCGCTCGCAGCATCCGCCATCCGTCCCGACGCCCGGCCGCCCCCCTCGACCAGCACGAGCCACACCGCGCCGAAACGGCCGCGCAGGCGGTTCACGGCGCCGAGGTCGCTGTCGCCCGCCGCGCTCGTTGTCACTACCGCCAAGGCGCCGCCGTTGCCATCACGCCGGAGACGATCGACCAGCGGGACCAGCCCGCCTTCCCGTCCGAGGTCCGCCGTCGCCAGGTACTCGAGGATCGCGTCGACGTGCGCGTGGCCCGCGGCGAACCCAGAGTCGGTGCCGTCGGTCGCCGCCAGCCGCACGAGCGACCGGTGCTGCCAACAGGCGCTGACGATGCTGGCCGCGGCCGACACCGCCCGCTCGAGGGAATCGGCGTCGTGGATACCGAGACGGAGATCGACGACCACGGTGGCCCGCCCCTGCCACGGCATCTCGTCCTGGCGGATCATCAGCTCGCCGGTGCGGGCGACCGACTTCCAGTGCACGCGGCGCAGATCGTCGCCCACCTGGTACTCGCGCAACGCGTAGAAGTCCTCGCCACCGCGGCCCAGCGCGGTGGCGTGGTCGGCGCCGGCATGCGGATCGTGACCGAGCGTGTGCGGCAGCGGCTCGATCGGCACGACCTTCGGGTAGACGGTGAGCTTGGTTGCCGGCGCGGCATCCGACACGCTCTGGGCCAGGCCGAACGGATCGCGCAGCTGAGCCGACAGCGGGCCGAGTTCGAACACGCCGCGGCGCTCTGTGGGCAGCCGGTACGCGGCGCGGGCCGTCTCCCCGGGTTGCAAGGGCGCGAGGAGGAAGCGCGCCCAGCGCCGGCCGCGATCGAACGGGTCGCGCACGATGACGACCGGCGAGCGGCGCCGGTTGGTGTTCCTCACCGACAGCTCGACGCGGCTGGCCTGGCCGGCGTGCACGCGAGCCGGGTGCGGTTGGCGCGTCGCGTCAAAGCCGAACCGGACGAGGCGGACGTATACGACGCTGGCGATGACGAGGACGGTGGCGCCGGCGGCCAGCGAGAACAGTTCGACGAGACCGAGCATCCGTCCACCCGTGCTCAGGGCGCCGGCGCCGATGAGCACGAGCCAACCGCGCCGGGTGAGCAGTGCTACCGCCCGCCGCGGGTGGTGGGGACGGGCACCGTCTCGAGGATGTCTTCGAGCACCTCGCCGGCGTCGGAACCGTCGAGCTGTGCTTCGGGCGTGAGCATCAGACGGTGCTCGAGTACCGGGATGGCGAGGGCCTTGACGTCGTCGGGCACGACGTACTCGCGTCCGAGTGACGCGGCCAACGAGCGCGAGGCGCGCTGCACCGCCAGGGCGGCGCGCGGCGACATACCGAGCGCGAGCCGCGGATGATTTCGCGTCGCTTCGGCCAGGTCGACGATGTAGCCCTTCAACGACGGCGCGACGTGTACCGCGCGCGCCGTGGTGATCATCGCTTCGATGTCGGCGGGACCGGCGACGGGACTGAGGTCGGCCACGGTGTCCAGTTCATCGGCGTGCTTGTCGAGCATCTCGATCTCCGCGTTGCGATCGGGATAGCCCATCGTGGTCCGCATGAGGAAGCGGTCGAGCTGACTGTCGGGCAGGGGATAGGTGCCCTCGTGCTCCACCGGGTTCTGAGTCGCGATGACCATGAACGGCGCCGGCAGTCGGTACGTCGTCGAGTCGACGGTGACTTGCCGTTCTTCCATCGCCTCGAGCAGCGCCGACTGAGTCTTCGGTGACCCACGGTTGATCTCGTCTCCCAACACGATGTTGGCGAAGATGCCGCCCGGTCGGAACTCGAAGGTGTTCTTCGTCCGGCTGAACACGGTCACACCGGTGACGTCGGACGGAAGGAGGTCGGGCGTGAACTGAATTCGGCTCCAGTCGCAGCGAATGGACGCGGCCAGGGCCTTGGCCAGCGTGGTCTTGCCGACACCGGGGACGTCCTCGATGAGCAGATGCCCTTCGGCGACCATGCACACGAGGGCAAGACGGACAGCGTCCTCCTTGCCTTGGATGACGCGCTCCACGTTGGCCACGACTTGTTCGAAGCCAGTTGCGAAGCCCGCCGTGCCGCGCATCGCCGATCGCTGCCGGGCCATCCCGGGGAAGGTTAGTGGTCTACTTTCCGGTCGATGACACGGCTTCGCCCGTTCCGCGCCGACGACCTCTATCTGCTGCGCATTGTCGGTGACCCGCAGCTGTCGCCGGACGGGACCACGCTGGCGTACGTCGTCAGTCGCTATGACCGCGAAGCCGACGAATTGCACAGCGCGGTCTGGGTTGCTGTCGTCGATGGGACCACGCCGCCCCGACAGTTCTCAGCCGGCCCCAAGGATCACAGCCCACGATGGGCGCCCGACGGCCGCTCGCTCGTGTTCGTCGGTGACCGCGGCACCAAGCCGCAGCTGTTCCTCGCGTCGCTTGACGGGGGCGAGCCGAACGCGGTCACCGACGCTGATGGAGGCGTGAGCCAGCCGGCGTGGTCTCCCGATGGCACCCGCCTCGCCTACGTGGCCCGGGTGGGGCCGGCGCCGCCCGGTGAGGACGCGACGCCAGCCGAGCGCCGCGCGCCGCGCGTCGTGACATCGCTCAAGTGGCGGCTCGACGGCGTCGGCGCGTCCGACGACCGCCGTCCGCATCTGTTCGTTCTCGACGTCGATGGCGGCACCTCCACCCAGGTCACCACGGGCGACTGGGACGACGACGGACCGGCGTGGTCACCCGACGGAACGCAGCTCGCGTTCCTTTCCGACCGCCGACGTCAGCGTCATGACGAACAGTTGCGTGCCGACCTGTGGGTCGTGGCCGCGTCGGGCGGCCGCGCTCGACGCGTGACGCGCGGTCGTGGCGCGGCGGCCATGCCGACGTGGTCGCCCGACGGACGGTCGATCGCGTTCATCGGCGGCGAGCACGGGGCCGGGTTCTGGTCGCGGAGCGCGGAGTTGATGGTCATCGACGCGGCAGCGACGAACGGTGAGCCGCGGGCGCTGGCGAGCGGCTTCGCGCGACTCGGCGTTCCCGAAGGGCCCGCGCTGGCGTGGTCGGAGGCGGGCGACGCGCTGTATGCGGTGCGGATCGAGCGCGGAACTGGCGTCGTTCGCCGTTTCGCGATCGACGGTTCGCAACGCGCCGTTCTCACCGGCGATCGGCGCGTCGGCGCGTTCACGTTGTCCCGCGATCAGCGCCGCATCGCCTTCGTGTCGACGTGGGTGGGCGAACCGTCGGAGATGTACGCGGCCAACATCACCCGGGTCGGGAAGGTGTCGAACGAACGCGCCGTGAGTCATGCCAATGGGGAGCTGCGCGAGACGGTGGAGCTGGCCGGGTGCCGGCGGCTGACGTCGGTCGCGCCGGATGGCACCGAGAGCGAGTCGTTCCTCATCGAGCCGACGCGGCGCGGCAAGCGGCGACCCGCATTGGTCTTGGACATCCACGGCGGCCCGCACGGCTGGCACCCGGGCACGTTCACGACGACATGGGCCATCACCCAGACACTGGCGGGCGCCGGGTATGCGGTGCTGTTGTGCAACCCGCGCGGCAGCGCGGGGTACGGCGACGAGTTCTTGGGCGCCTGCGTCGAGGACTGGGGCGGCGGCGACTACGACGACCTGATGGCCGCAGTCGACCGCGTGATCGAAGACCCCGTCGTCGACCCGGGCCGCGTGTACGTGTGGGGCTACTCGTACGGCGGGTTCATGACCAGTTGGGTTGTCGGCCATACCTCGCGCTTCAAGGCCGCAGTAGTCGGCGCGCCGGTTATCGACCAGCTGAGCATGATCGGCACCACCGACATCCCGCAGTTCGCGGCCTACGAACTCGGTGGGCTGCCATGGGAACGACCGGAGGAGTACGCCAAGCGCTCACCGCTGACCTACGCGCCCGACATCCATACGCCCGTACTGCTGCTGCACCAGGACGGCGATCTGCGATGCCCGATCGGCCAGTCCGACGAGCTGTTCGCCGCGCTCAAGCTCCTCGGCCGCGAGGTTGAGTACGTGCGGTATCCCGGTGGGTTCCATGCGCTGGGTGTGGCGCCCTCGCATCTCGTCGACCGCGCCGAGCGGACAGCCGAATGGTTCGACCGGCACTCGCAATAGATATCGGCGGCACCAAGCTGGCCGCCGGCGTGGTCGACGACGACGGACGCGTGCTGGTGTCGGCCGCGTCGCCGACCGCGGGCGACGGCGAGGCCATGTTCGCCGCGCTGCTCGCGCTGGTCGACGAGGTCCGCACCGGTGACGAGGTTGTCGTCGGGGTCGGCTGCGGTGGGCCGATGCGCGACGGCAACGAGTTGGTGTCGCCCCTCAACATCCCTGCGTGGCGCGACTTTCCGTTGCGCCACCGGCTGGCCGACGCGACCGGGCTCGCGGTCTACGTCGACAACGACGCCAAAGCGCTGGCCCGCGGCGAGGGCTGGCGGGGCGCGGCGGTCGGCCATGACAATTTCATCGCCATGGTGGTGTCGACCGGTGTGGGTGGCGGCATCGTCCTCGACGGCCGTCTCCTCGACGGCGCCGACAACAACGCCGGGCACATCGGTCACGTGATCGTCGAGCCCGACGGGCGCGAGTGCGGCTGTGGCGCGCGCGGTTGCTTGGAAGCCGAGGCGTCCGGGTTGGCGATTGCCGCCATCACCGGCGCCCCGCCGGCCCACGCTGGTTTGGACGTGATCGAGCGCACCGGCCGGCTCGTCGGCCGCGGGATCGCATCGGTCGCCAACCTGCTCGACCTTCCGCTCGCGGTGGTCGCCGGCTCGGTGGCCCTGGGCTTCGGCGAACCGTTCTTCGCCGCCGCCCAGGCCGAGCTCGACGCCCGCTGTCGGCTCGGCTTCAGCCGCGGCGCTCGCGTCGTCGCCGCCGGGCTGAGCGCCCACGGCCCGTTGGTCGGTGCCGCCGCCGTCGGCTTCGCGGGATTGGCGAGCAGCGGGCCGTAGGCTGGCGGTATGGATGTTCGCTATCCGCCGGAGGCCGACGCCTATCGCGAGAAGGTGCAGGCGTTCCTCGCCGAGCACCTGCCCGCCGACTGGAAGGGCATCGGCGCGCTCGAACCCGACGCAGCCCACGACTTCACCACCGAGTGGCGGCGCACGCTCTACGAGAACGACTACCTCGCGGTGAACTGGCCGGCCGAATATGGGGGCGCCGGCCTTACGCCGCTCGAGACCGTGATACTGGCCGAGGAGTTCACGAGGGCTGGCGTCCCGCGTGGGGGCGCCAATGACGTCTTCAGTATTCAGATGATCGGCAACACGCTGATCGAGTGGGGAACCGAGGAGCAGAAGAAGCATTTCATCCCGCGCATCCTCAGCGGTGAGGACGTTTGGTGTCAGGGCTACAGCGAGCCCAACGCCGGGTCCGACCTCGGCAACCTCGGCTGCAAGGCGGTTCTCGACGGCGACGAGTGGGTGATCGACGGCCAGAAGATCTGGACGAGCTACGGCCACCTGGCCAACTGGATCTTCCTGCTCACGCGCACCGACCCCACCGCGCCGAAGCACAAGGGCATCACGTTCCTGCTCGTGCCGATGGACCAGCCAGGGATCGAGGTGCGGCCGATCAAGATGATCTCGGGCGACAGCGAATTCAACGAGGTGTTCTTCACCGATGCCCGCACGGCGAAGGCCAACGTCGTCGGTGAGGTCAACGGTGGGTGGGGAGTGGCCATGACGCTGCTCGGCTACGAGCGGGGCGAAGCGGCGGCCACGACGCCGATCATGTACCGCACCGAGCTCGACCGGCTTCTCGAGCTGGCGCGCGAGTACGGCAAGGCCGACGATCCGGTGATCCGCCAGAAGTTGGCGTGGTGCTGGTCGAAGGTCGAGATCATGCGCTATCTCGGAATGCGCGCACTGAGCTCGTTCCTCGCCGGTAACGCGCCAGGGCCGGAAGGGTCGATCTTCAAGATCTTCTGGAGCGAGTACCAGCAGGTGTCCACCGAACTGGCGATGTCGATCATGGGTCCCGCCGGCCTTGTGCCCAGCGGCCGAGCGCCGAGCGGGGCGTTCCAGACCGACGACCCCGGCGCGCCGAACTCGACCGCGTCATGGGGCACGGTGTTCCTCAACGCCCGCGCCGGCACCATTTACGCGGGCACGTCGCAGATCCAGCGCAACATCGTCGGCGAGATGGTCCTCGGGTTGCCCAAGGAGCCCAAGACCGACGCCGGCTCGTGGGCCGAGACACGGTCGTAACCGTTCTGCGGCATCCGTCGTTGTGGGCGACGGGCGTCGTGCAGTTGTTCGCACTGTCGCCGCGGGGATGGTGGCGGCGGTTTCCGCCCCTCCCGCGTCCCGATCGCCAGTACTACCGGTGGCGCTTGCAGACGCAGTACGGCGACGCCGACCACGAGCCGGTCGCGGCCGATGTCGTCGCCTACCTGAAATGGTGCAAGAGCGAACGGCGCGCCCTGCGCTAGCGTTCCCGAGCAATGCGCGTACCACCAGCTTGGGTTCGTTAGGGAGGACCACGTGGCTCGCGCGCTTGTGCTCAACGCCAGCTACGAGCCGCTGTGTGTCGTCCCTACCCGCCGGGCCCTCGTCCTGATTCTCGACGACAAGGCCGAGCTGGTCTCCTCAACCGAGCGCGTGTTCCACTCCGAGCGCGCTGCGTTCCCTGAACCGTCCGTCGTGCGACTGGCGCGCTACGTGAAGGTGCCGTACCGAGCGCGCGTCGCGCTGAACCGTCGGGCGGTCTTCGCCCGCGACGGGCACCGCTGCCAGTACTGCGGCGAAGCGGCCGAAAACATCGACCACGTGATCCCGCGCAGCCGCGGCGGCACGCATACGTGGGACAACGTGGTGGCCGCCTGCCGGCCGTGCAACGCGCGCAAGGAGGACCGCCTTCCGCACGAGATCAGCATGGCGTTGCGTCGACCGCCGGCGATCCCGCGCGAGCGCGTGTGGATCGTGGTGGCGTCGGGCGGCGTGCGCCCCGACTGGCAGCCGTACTTGCGACTGCCGGCCGACGCGCTCACGGCTTGAGGGAGGCGGAGGCGGAGGCGGAGCCGATCCGGGTGACACAGGGCCCCGTCACCGTCCACGACATCGAGGAACAGGTGGTTGTCCTCGGACGCGCCCAAAAGGCCGATGTGGTTGGCCTCCCGTGGCGCCGCCGCATGAGCGGCGGTGGCGCGGTGTTGCTGACGCCCGGCGACGTGATCTGGATCGACGTGTTCCTGCCCCGCGGTCACGCGCTTTGGGACGACGACGTCGGCCGGGCGACGTGGTGGCTCGGCGAGGTGTGGGCCGCCGCCCTCGGCCAGGGCGAGGTGCATCGCGGCGGCGTTGTCCGCTGCACACCGTGGTGCAAGGCCGTCTGCTTCGGCGGGCTCGGTCCCGGCGAGGTGCACGTCGAGCAGCGCAAGATCGTCGGCATCGCACAGCGCCGCACGCGTGAGGGCGCGCTGTTCCAGTGCGCGGTCAACCTCACGTGGGATCCGGCGCCGCTCGTGCACGCGCTCCAGCTGCCGGACATCGCGGTGGGGGAGTTGGCCGGCGCGGTGAGCGCCGTCCCCGACTTTGACCTAGCGGCCTTGCTCCAAGGTCTCGATTCGGCGCTCTAGGTCGTCGATGCGGTCGAGGAGAAGTTCGATCGTGGCGTCCCGGGTCGGCTGGCGCCGGCCGACGCGCCGGCCGGCCTGAGCGGCCCGGGCGACGACGGCTTCGAGGTCGACGAGCCGCTGCTGCCCGTGGGGGCCGTCGACCAGGTGCGAGGGCACGTCGCCGTTGCGGTACCAAGCCCGCAGGGCTGACCGGGACACGCCCGTCGCCCGCTCGGCCTCGGCCACCGTCGCCCACTCGACGTCGGCCGCCTCCCGCCACTCGGCGACCACCCGGGCGAGTTCAGCGTCGTCCAGTTCCTCTGGCATTTAAGAACCATATCATGATATGGTCACCACCATGTTCGAACGCTTCTCGAGTAAATGTCGAAGGGTGCTTGTCTGCGCGCAGGACGAGGCACAACTACTGCAACACGACTTCATCGGCACCGAGCACCTGTTGCTCGGCGTGATCGCCGTCGACGACCGGATAGTCACCCAGGCGCTCGCGGGGACCGGAGTCACCCTCGACGAGGCTCGGGAGCGGGTCGCCGCGCTGATCGGTCCCATGTCCGACGAGATGGACGCGGGGAACAGTCGGCCCTTCACGCCGAGGGCAAAGAAGGTGTTGGAACTGTCCCTTCGGGAGACGCTCGCGCTCGGCCACAGCAGCATCGAGGTTGCGCACGTGCTGCTGGCGATTCTCCGCGAAGGCGAAGGCGTCGGCGCGCAGGTGTTGCAGGATTTCGGCGTCGACTACGACCGCACCCGAATGTGGGTGGGGCAGGCCATGGGCGAGGAGCCGGGCTTCGACGTTCGCGGTCGGCGCACCCGCCGGCGCGGCCGCATGCGCGACTTGCCGATCCCGCGAACCCCGCGGCTGACCGGACCGGCCGCTCGCGTCCAGGATTGGGCGGCCGGTCAGCCAGGGCAGCTGGGAACGCACGATCTCCTGCTTGCCCTGTTCGACGATGCCGACAGCATGGCGGCCCAGGTGCTGGCCGCCGCGGGCGTCACGAAGGCCCAGGTCGAAGCCAAGGTCGCCGAGATCGGGATCGAGAACACGTCGGATGCACCCCCGGTGCGTCCGCCCAAGCCCACATCGGTGACGTTGGCCGAGGGCGTTGAGGTCCGGATCTCCGATCCCGACCTCGCCAAGCTCGTCGAGTCGGGTCAGGTGGAGGAGTTGCTCAAGGAAATCGTCCGCCGTTCCAAGCCCGCGTCGTAACCGCCTTAGCCGTCGGTCAGTTGGCGCATTAGGGCGGCGGTGTCGTGGTAGGCGACGCGCTCGACGATGAGGTCGTCGACGACGCGGGTGATGTGGGCCATCGGTAAACGCACGGGCCGGCCGTCGTGCCGGGTGGCATCCATGACCTCTTCGGTGACGACGGTGTCGCCCGCCTCGATCCAGCGGTGGACCGTCATCTGCAGGTCGGGGAGGGCGGCGATGCTGCCGGTCATCATGGCGTCGAGCCCGTCGAGATCGATGGGCACCCCGCTCGCCGGCACCAAGCGGGCGTCGGGGGCGTAGAGCGCCCGGCCCGCGACCAGATCGTGGGCGTTGATCGTCTCGTTCAGCCGCTCGACGATCTGGCGCGGATTCACGGCGCCGACGATACGTTGCGTGCATGCGCGAGTACGCCGACGTACCGCCCACGATCGAGGCTGCGGTCCGCGCGATCTGCATGGGGCTCCCTGAAGTGCACGAGCAGCAGGCGTGGGTCGGCCGGCGCTGGATGATCCGCAAACGCACGTTCGCGCACGTATTCGCGGTCGACGCCGATGGCGGAATCCGGACCGGCATCCAGTTCCGGTTGCCGGAGCCGGAGTTCGGGATCCTCGTTCAGTCCGGTCACCCGTTCTTCCGGGCCGGCTGGGGGTCGAACGTGATGCAGATGGTCCTCAGCGAGGCGACGGACTTCGCCGAGCTCGAGGAGCTGCTGACCGAGAGCTACTGCGTGATGGCGCCGAAGAAGCTCGCGGCGCAAGTCGGTCCTCCACAGCAGTAGCCCGCTCCCGCTCTCGTCACCCCACGTTCACGCCGAGTGCGCATGGGGGTTGACGCGTGCCATCGGGGGTCATAGAGTGGCTCGAAGTGGCGCGAAGGGGCGGACCCGGCGCCTGTAGCAGCCAGGGAGCCAGGGCAAGCAAGGTGGGAGTTGACGCGAGTGGCGACGGTGTTCTTCGGGAGGTACGAGCACTCCCTCGACACCAAGGGACGGCTGATCCTGCCGGCCAAGTTCCGCGCCCATTTCGACCGGGGCGGGTACCTGGGCAAGCACCACGAGCGCTGTCTGGCCCTCTGGCCGGAGGACGAGTTCGCCCGGCAGATCCAGCAAATGCGCGAGACGCAGGAGCAGGGGAGAGACGAGCGCAACCTGACCCGGGTCTGGGCGCAGGGGCTCACGGAAGTGGAAGTGACGGCGTCGGGTCGGATGGCGATTCCGGCGTACCTGCGCGACTACGCCCAGCTCGAGGGCGACGTGCTGGTCAACGGCGCCCTGGATCGCATCGAGTTGTGGAACCCGACGCTGTTCGCCGAGCGCGTCGAGCCGACGGAGCAACAGCTGACCAACGAAATGGCAGGACAGCAGGACTGAACCGAACCAGCTGCTGGAGCATGCGCAGCCCCTCGACCGGACAGGTGGAAGAACCCTTCTCCGCCCGCTTCCATCCAGGTCGATCGGGGAGACAAAACCCCGACGCCGCCGTCTTGGTCGGGGGGCTGCGGATGAACCAGCCGCTGGGCAACGCATTCGATCACCACCCGGTGATGGTCGAGGAAGTGGAGGCCCTGTTGGCCTCCGTCCCGCCGGGCGTCAGCGTCGACGCCACGGTGGGCGGCGGCGGCCACGCCGCCGCGCTGCTCGACGCGCGCCCGGACCTCCGCCTGATCGCGTTCGACCGCGACGCCGACGCCCTCGCCGCCGCCGGCAACCGGTTGCGCCGGTTCGGCGATCGGGTGATCGCGTTCCACCACGCTCGCTTCGATCAGCTGGCGACGTTGGTCGACGGGCCAGTGTCCGCCGTGCTCTTCGACCTCGGCGTCAGCTCGCCGCAGATCGATCGGTCCGAGCGGGGTTTCAGTTACATCGGCGACGGGCCGCTCGACATGCGCATGGACCAGCGCGATCCGCTCACCGCGGCCGACGTCGTCAACACCTACGACGAGCGCACCCTCGCTCGCCTCTTCGCCGATAGCGGCGACAACCGCCTGGCGCGGCGTATCGCCGCCGCGGTCGTCGCCGCCCGGCCGTTCACATCCACTGGACAGCTCGCCAACGTGGTGGCCGCGGCGGTGCCGGCACCGGCCCGCCGTCGCGGTCACCCGGCGAAGCGTGTCTTCCAAGCACTCCGCATTGAGGTCAACCATGAATTGGACGTTCTCGCTCCTGCAATTGACGACGCCATCGATCTCCTGGCTCCGGGCGGTCGCTGCGTCGTCCTCGCCTACCACTCCGGCGAGGACCGGCTCGTCAAGGAACGGTTCGCGTTCGCGGCGACGGGCGGTTGCACGTGCCCGCCGCGACTTCCGTGCGTCTGCGGTGCGACACCGAGTGTCAAGCTGCTGAACCGCGGCGCGCGCAAACCCGGCGCCGATGAGATCGCCGCCAACCGACGGGCCGAGAGCGCGCGTCTGCGCGCGATCGAGAAGTTGTGACCGCACCGTCGCTCGCGCCGTCCCGTCGTCGCGCCGGAGGCGCGCCAGGTGAAGCATCACCTGACAAGGATCGTCGCCGTCCGCCCAACGCTCACCCGCGTCCGCACCTCCGCGTCGTCGCGCCCAACACGCTGAGCGTCGCCGGCCGCCGCCGGCGCGCCCGCCGGCTCGGTGTGGTGCTGTCGGTGATCCTGTTCGTCGGCGTGTTCGGCGTCGTCGCCGCGCACGTCGTCCTCACGCAGCGTCAGTTCCGCCTCGAGCGCCTTGAGAAGCAAGCGACGGCTCAGGAAGCGCGCTACGAGCGGTTGCGCCTCGAAGTCGCCGAGCTGGAGTCGCCCGAGCGCATCGTCGCCGCCGCCCAGCAACTCGGCATGGTGACGCCGGCAACCGTCACCTATCTCGCTTCCAGTCACACGACGCCGTCCGGCCACAAAGCCGGCACGGACGCGCCTGATGACCAGTGGGCGACCGTCAAGTCACATCTCGCCGCCGCCCGCCCATGACCACCACACTTCGGCCGCGTCGGCCTCCGGCGCGACCACGGTCGCGCCCACCAGCCCGACCGCAGGCTCGGCCGCGACTTCACCCAGCTCGCGCCGCGGCGGCCGCGCCGCCGCTGTCGCGCCGGCGCATCGTGGCCCTGCTCATCGCCCTGGTGGTCGGCTTCGCCGCCATCGTGACGCGCCTGGTCCTCATCCAGGGCGTCGACCCGGCGCATTACACCGCGTACGGCGAGTCACAGCGGGTGCGCACTGTCGCCCTCCCCGCGGCGCGCGGCTCTATCAGCGACCGCAAC
>DASRJI010000145.1:0-2020 GCA_035649535.1 Acidimicrobiales bacterium
CGCCGTGACGACCTCGCGCTCGCCGTCTACGAGGTCGTCGTCAACTCGGTCAGGCACGGTGGCGGCGGTGGGATCCTCCGGATGTGGAACACCCCCGAGGCCGTAGTGTGCGAAGTCGAGGACGGCGGCCACATCGACCACCCGCTCGCTGGGCGCGAAGCGCCGCCCACGGACAGCACAGGTGGGCGCGGCCTGTGGCTCGTGAACCATCTGTGCGATCTCGTGCAGCTGCGGTCGTCGCTGCGCGGCACGGTGATCCGCATGCACATGTGGCGTCGCTAACGCAGCGCGGGAAGCACCTCTTCGGCGAACCGACGCTGGGCCGCCGCCGCCTCGTCGCGATCGGCGCCGATCGACGGACCGACGATCACGAGGTGGTCGAGGCCCAACGCAACGATCTCGTGTAGCCGCCGCACGCAGTCGCCGGCCGGCCCGAGGATGCCGAACCGATCGGCGAAATCGCGGGTGAGCGCGGCGGCCTGCGGCGTACCCGCCTGCGTGTGCGCGTTCATGTCGTAGGCGGCGTGCACGGTGGTCAGGACGTCGCGCTGCTCGGTCGTGACCGGACCGGTCGGCGCGCCGTGCATCACCGAGAAGCGGGCGAACGACGCCAGGCCGCCTTCGGCCAGCGCGATCGCCTGGTCGACGTCGGGATGGGCGACCACGTTGACGTAGGCGCCGACCGATGACGCGCCGCCGGCGCGCGCCCGCTCGCTGCCCCATCGGAGACGATCGGGATCGGCGCCGACCGCCAGCGTGACGCGGTCGGCGAGGCGGGCGGCCACGTCGATGACGCGCGGGCCGGTCGCCGCCACCGCGACGGGGACCTTGGCCCCAGCCAGGGCGAGCCAGGTGAGCCGGCTGTCGGTTGGCGCGCCGGCGAGACCGAGGGTGTCGAGGTTCGGGTCGGCGAACTGCACATGGTCGCCCCGCAAGTAAGCCTGTAGGTCCTCGAGGTACCGCTCGAAGACGGCGACCGGTGCCGGGGCGCGGCCGAGATGGGCAAGGGCCGAATCGCCCCGGCCGATGCCCAACTGGGCCCGCCCGCCGGACTCGCCCTGCACGGTGGCGATGGCCGCCGCCGTCACCGCCGGGTGGCGCGTGACCGGATTGGTGACGCCGGTGCCCAGCTTGAGACGGTCGGTGACCCGGGCGGCCATGGCCAGGGCGATGTAGGGGTCGCCGGCCAGGTTCTGTGAGTCGACCATCTGGATGCCGTCGAACCCGGCGGCTTCGGCCCGTTCGGCCTGGCGCGATGCCAGCCCCGGCAGGCCCACTCCCATTGTCCACACTTCAGGCGTCGGCATGAACTGCTATTCAATCGTCATGCACGATCTCGTGATACGTGGTGGAACGGTCGTGGACGGGACGGGGTCGCCGGCGGTCACCGCGGACGTCGCCATCAGCGGCGGGGTCATCACCGACGTCGGTGAGATCGGGCGCGTGACGGGTTCAGCCCGGATCATTGAAGCCGATGGCCTGTTGGTCACGCCCGGCTTCGTCGACGTGCACACGCATTACGACGGCCAGGCCACGTGGGACGAGTTGCTGTCGCCGTCGTGCTGGCACGGCGTCACGACGGTTGTGATGGGCAACTGCGGCGTGGGCTTCGCGCCGGTCGCGCCTGATCGTCACGAGTGGCTCATTGGCTTGATGGAAGGCGTCGAGGACATCCCGGGCGCCGCGTTGTCGGTCGGCATCAATTGGGAGTGGGAGCGTTTCCCCGAGTACCTCGAGGCTCTGGCCACGCGGCAGTGGGTGGCCGACATCGGGACCCAGGTGCCGCACGGCGCCGTGCGCGCCTACGTGATGGGCGAGCGCGGGGCGCGCAACGAACCGGCGACCGAAGCCGACATCGACGCCATGGCCGAGATCGTTCGCGAGGGCATCGCGGCCGGCGCGCTCGGATTCTCGACGAGCCGCACGATTGCGCACCGCGCCATCGACGGTGAGCCGGTGCCAGGGACGTTCGCGGCCGAGGATGAGTTGTTCGGCATCGGCCGCGTCCTCGGTGAACTGG
>DASRJI010000146.1:0-5986 GCA_035649535.1 Acidimicrobiales bacterium
GTTCGGATGGACCGCGATCGCACGATCAAGGTCAACTTCAACCCAATCGGCACCCACCGACTCACGGTCATCCGCGGCGAGCGTGTTGACCACGTCGGCGGCGAAGGCGGCCCCATCGACTGCGGCCGGGTGTGCGACGCGGTTGTCCCGGCTGGCACCGTGGTGCACCTCACAGCGGAGCCGAAGCGAGGGTCCCGCACGACGTGGCACGGCGGCTGTGTAGTTCACGAGACCCTGTGTTCGGTCACCCTTGACGTCGATCGCGTCGTCACCGTCGCCGCCGTCGGCGCGGTCATCCCACCGCGAGAGGACTGCGACACGATCGGGATCCTCTGCTTCACGCCCAAGTTCCCGCCCGGCTGGCCCGGGAGCATCCCGATCGGCTTGCTGCTCTTCCTGACGCTGGGCATCGCGTTCCCGGCCGGGTTGTTTAACAGCACGCTGCAAAACAACTACGAGGAGGTCGTGGGTTGGCTGAGTCGTTCAGGAGCGTTCCGGGCCGTGCGCGCTGCGTACAAGCGCCTGCCGCGGCCTGCAGCGCTGGGGCTGTTCGTCGCCTTTGCGTCGGTCGCCGCAACGTGGGCTGACGCCAAGGCGGCGAGTCACTTCGCGCCCGCGTTTGCGGGAGTGGTCGTGGTGATGGTCTTGGCCATCGTTGCGTTTGAGCTGCCGAAGCTCGTCCAGGCGCGAATGCATGGGGATCAGTACGGAGTATCGCTCAGGCCATTCCCCGCGGGCCTCGTGATCGCGGCGTTCTGTGCCCTCGGCTCGCGGATTCTGAAACTCAACGAACCGTACGTGTATGGGATCATCGCCACCTTCGTCGTCGTGCGCGGCAAGCGCGACAAGGAGTGGGAAGAGCACGCTGTCGTGCTCGGCGCGTTTCTTGTCACCCTGCTGACGCTCGCGGCGTGGGTGCTATGGAGCCTGTTTGCCGATCAGGCGCGGGCGACACATGCGGGGGCACTGAGCCTGTTCCTCGGCACCGTTCTGGGCGGCGCCTTCCTGACGGGTTTTGGGTCAATCCTCATCAACTATCTCCCGCTGAAGTGGCTCGAAGGCGACGTGCTGCGCGACTGGAACCCCTACGCGTGGGGCACGATCGAGGCGATGGCGTTGATGCTCCTCGTGACCGTCGTGTCCACGCCCAACCCCGGCAATGTCGGCTGGCACCCCGCACCGTTTGGGTCACCGGCCGAGACAATCGGGAGCACTCTCTTCGTTGCCGCCGCACTTGGCTCGTTCGCGTTCTGGGGATACTTCGCGTGGAGGGACCGAGCGACCGCGGTAAACACGCCGCATGACGGCGCCGGTGGTGGGGATCGACGGTTGCAGGACCGGGTGGATCGCGGTCTGCCTGCGCGGCGACCGCGCCGAGGCGCGGTATCTGCCGACGATCGACGCAGTGACAGCCCTCGCCACCGACGCGGCGGCGATCGCAATCGACATCCCGATCGACCTGCCGGCGAGCGGCCGTCGCGAGTCCGACGCAGTGGTGCGCGCCGCGTTGGGCGCTCGTCGTAACTCGCTGTTCTTCACGCCGGTTCGGGCCGCGATCGAGGCGGCGACCCACGCCGACGCGTCTGCGGCGTCGATCGCCGCCGGCGCTGGTGGCATCAGCCAGCAGGCGTACCGGCTCGGGCCCAAGATCCTCGAGGTGGCGGCGTGGCTGCCGAGTGCGCAGTGTCCGGTGAAGGAGGTGCATCCGGAGCTGTCGTTCTCCGTGATGCTCGGCCACCCGGCGGTGTACGCCAAGACCACGTGGGGCGGCATCGACGAGCGCACGCGAGCCTTGTCCGACCAGGGCATCGAGCTCGACGACGTTGACGAGGACGCGGCCCGTCGCGCCGCGCCCGACGACGTGCTCGACGCCGCCGCCTGCGCGTGGACGGCCCGTCGTCTCGCCGATGGGACCGCCCAATCCTTCGTCGATATTTGGGCCTGAGGCGGGGGTACCGTTGCCCTCATGCCGGTTCAGCTGAATCACACCATTGCTGGGGCACGCGACAACGTGGCGGCGGCCGACTTTCTGACCGAGATGCTCGGTCTGCCCGCGGCCACGACATTCGGACCGTTTCAAGTCGTCGAGACGTCGAACGGCGTCAGCATCGACTTCATGACGTACGACGGGGACATCCCGGTGATTCACTACGCGTTTCTTGTCACCGAGGACGAGTTCGACGAGATCTTCGGCCGCATTCAAGAGCGCGGCCTGCAGTACTGGGCCGACCCGCACCATCACGAGCCGGGCGAGATCAACCACCACGACGGCGGCCGCGGCGTGTACTGGGACCACCCCGACGGCCACGTCCTCGAGATCATCACCCGCCCCTACGGCAGCGGCGGCCTCACCCTCTAACCACCGACACCCCACAGCCATGTGTCGGTGTCAGGTTGCGGTTTCCGTTGCTTTGACACCGACACATGGCTGTACCTGTAGCTAGGACAAGCGGTAGAGGCGGAACTGCGGGTGGTCGACGTCGAGGACGTCGACGGTTGAGAAGCCGGCGTCCTGTGCGTAGGCGCGCACCGCGTCGGCCCGGATCACGGTGCCGGTCCCGACGCCGCCGTCCTGCATGCTCACCGCGAGGCAGTGCAGCGTGCTGAACGTGTAGAAGAACCGCTCCATCTCCGATGCGGGACCGCGAAGGCATCCTCGGTGCGCTCGTCGACGACGAGGACGGCGCCGTCGGCCCCGGCCAGCTTCTTCATCGTGCGCAGGATGCCGACCGGATCAGGAACGTCGTGCAGCATCTCGATCGCCATCACGAGGTCGTAGTCCCCGGCGATCGTTGGGTCGGCGGCGTCGCGCGCTTCGAAGCGGACGCGGTCTGCGACGCTGGCCTCGGTCGCCACTGCTGTCGCGGCGACCACCGAGGCCTCGTCCAGGTCGTAGCCGTCGATCTCAACGTTCGGGTAGGCGTTGGCAATGGCGACAGCGGCGAGGCCTTCGCCGGATCCGATCTCCGCGATCCGCACGCGGCCGCCACCCACCAGCTTGGCCTGGACGTCGGGCAGGGCGGGCAGCCAGTTCTGGGTGAGGTGATGGGCGAACACCGGCCGGGTGAACGCGGCTTGCAGGTCGTGCAGGTCGAACGCCCCGAACGACTGACCCGTTCCGCTGCGGAACTCCTCGGTCATGATCTCGACCGCCTTGCCGACCCACGGAACCGTGGCCGCGCAGGGCTTCATGCACGCCTCGCTGTCGTCGTCGATGAGCACGTGCGCGTGGGCGTTGGGCAGCGTGAAGCGGCGCTCCTCCGCCGCTTTGGTCGCATCGTCGACCTCGACGATGCCGGCGGTGGCCTGCTGCTCGAGCCACTCCCGCGCGTAGCGCGGCGCGATCCCGGCCGACTTGGCCAGCTCGCCCGGGGTCACCGGCCCGGCGCCCGCGAGCGCCTCGTAGAGGCCGAGCCGAACGCCCAGCTCGACGTTGGCCAACTCCATCGTTGCCAAGCACGCCATGAACAAGGTCTCGGCCAGTGCTTCGACCTTGGCCTCGTCGTCCGCCGTCAACTCGATTGTGGTCATGCCGTAGGTCTAGCTGGATCAGCGCTTCTTGCCGACCGCCCGTTCCAGATGGCGGCCCAGGAGTCGGCCGACGCCGAGGAGCTTGGCCACGCGAGCGGTGTCGAGCGTGGCGACGTCGCCCTCGTAGACAACGTGGCCGCGCTGCATGATGGCGGCGCGGTCGACGAGACGGAACCCGAAGCTGACGTTCTGCTCGACGAGCACGAGGGTCATGCCGTCGGCGCGCAGCCGTTGCAACATCTCGAGCACCACCTCGATGACCGCAGGCGCGAGCCCGGCCGACGGCTCGTCGATCAGCAGCACGTGCGGATCACCGGCGAGGGCGCGGCCGATAGCCAGCTGCGCCTGCTCGCCACCTGACAGCGACCCGGCGAGCTGGCCGCGTCGCGAATGCAGGATCGGGAAGCGGGCGTAGACGCCGTCCAACACCGCCGCGTACCGCGCCTTGTCCGACCGCCGCAGCACGTACCCGCCCAGCCGCAGGTTCTGTTCGACCGAGAGCTTCGGGAACAGCTGCCGCGCTTGCGGGACGTAGGCCATGCCGCGCCGGGCCCGGTCTTCGGGCGACGCTGTGGTGATGTCGTGGTCGCGCAACGACACGACGCCGGCGCGCGCCGGCACCAGGCCGGCGATCACCTTCATCGTCACGCTCTTGCCCGCGCCGTTGAGACCGAACAGCCCGACCGACGTTCCTTCGGCCACCTCGAGGTCGACGCCGTGCAGCACGACGTTGGCGCCGAACCCGGCCGCGACGCCGGCGAGCGACAGGACGGCGCTCACAACACAACCTCACCGAGATACGCGCTCAGCACCTCGGGTTTGCGCGCCAGCTGGCGGGGCGGGCCCTCGGCGAGCAGCGCCCCGGCGTTGAGCACATACACGTAGTCGCACAGGTCGAGGACCAGCGGGACGTTGTGTTCGATGAGCAGGATCGTCTGCCCGTGGTCGTCGCGCAGCTCGCGCAACCGGTCGGCCAGGTTCTCCGCCGCCCCGGGCGACAAGCCCGCTGTCGGCTCGTCCAGCATGAGCAGCCGCGGGCCGGTTGCCAGCACCGCGCCGAGTTCCACGAGGCGCTGCTGACCGCCCGAGAGCTCGCGCACCGGCGTCGCGGCGCGCGCCGCGAATCCGAGCCCGCCGACGATGGCGTCGGCCGCGTCGCCCAGCCGCTGCTCGATCTCGTTGGCGGCGCGGGTGTAGAGCAACGCCGCGCCGCCGTTGTACGTCGCCGCCCGGTGCTGGGCGAGCAGGATGTTGTCGCGGACGCTGAGGTCCTTGGCCAGGCCGACGTTCTGGAACGTACGGGCCAACCCGGCGGCGGCGCGTGCGTGCGGTGGCAGCTCGTGCACGGCGCGCCCGTCGATGAACACGCGCCCGGATGACGTCGGTGCGAAGCCCGAGATCGCATTGAAGAACGTGGACTTGCCGGCGCCGTTGGGACCGATGATGCCCACGATCGTCCCGGCCCGGACCGAGAGCGACACGCTGTCGACGGCCCGCAACCCGCCGAACTGCACGGTGACCTCCTCGACCACGAGCAACGGTTCGTCAGTAGCGATCGTCGTTTCGTCGTGGTCGACGACGAAGTGCGGGATGGCGACCTCTTCGTCGTCGTCGGCGACCGTTGCCGTCGTCGCCGCGCCGCGCCAGTGGGCGACCAGACCGGCCAGACCGCCGGGGAATCGCACGACGTTGTAGAGCACGATGAGCGCGGCGATGATCAGGTCGTAGCCGCGCAACGACTCGGGCAACTTGGTGTTGAGCGACAGCAGGATCGCGGCGGCCACCGCACCCCACCGCGTGCCGATGCCGCCGATCATCACGAACAGCACGATGCGCAGCGACACCTGCAGCGAGAACACGTCGCTGTTCACCAGGCCGATCGAATGGCCGTACAGCGCGCCGGCCAGCCCGGCGATGGCGCCGGCCAGCACGAAGGCGAGCAGCTTGTACCGGGTGACGTCGATGGCGAAGGCCTGGGCCACCGTCTCGTCCTCGCGGATCATGCGAAACGCCCGCCCGATCTTGGTGCGCAGCACGTTGCGGTCGACCAACCACACCAGGACGAGGACGACGAGCGTCATGGCCAGGTACACCGACGTGTTCGTGAGGATGTGGTCGCCGATCAAGCGGCGGGGGAGGGCGGCGCCGGCCGAGCCGCGCGTGAATACCTGCCATCGCAGGACCGACGCTTGCATCGTCAACCCGAACACCATCGTGACCAGCGCGAGATAGATCCCACGCAGCCGCAGGGCAGGTACGCCGATGATCAGCGCAACGGCGCCACCGACCACCGCGGCCGCGATCCACCCGAGGAACATCGGTGCCGACCACCGATCGACGACGACGCTGGCGCCGAACGCCCCGGCACCGAGCAGTGCGGCGTGGCCGAGCGAGAGCTGACCGGCGTAGCCGAGCAGGAGGTTGAGTGAGAGCGCGGCGATCCCGAGGGAGACAC
>DASRJI010000147.1:0-2255 GCA_035649535.1 Acidimicrobiales bacterium
CGCGTCCTTCACGTACGCGCGCCACGGTTGGCTCAGGCCGGCGAGGTCGATGCGCTCCGGACGCGGCTTGCGCGGCAGGCCGAACACCACCCGCACGCCGTAGGCGACTGCGCCGACGACGATCGCGAGCGGCAGACCAGCGCCGATGAGGACGCCGGCGGCAGTGCCGGCTCCGGCGAGCAACAGCGCCGACGGAGCGGTGACGGCCTCCGCCGTCTTGCGGTTCTTGAGGTGGTCCGGCAGACGGTCGATGACGCCCATGCGCGCTAGAAGTTGCTCACGACGGCGAGGAACACCTTGTTGATGCTCTTCGGGTCGGCGGCGTCGTAGACGGTGGCGTTGGTCGCCTCGGCGATGCGCTTGAGCGTTGGCAGGTCCGCGTCCTGTCCGTAGGCGATCGGGAACACGCGCACCGGGTTCGCGACCTGCCCCTCGTTGCGCGCCCGCAACGAGCGCAGCAATCCGTCGAGATCGTTGTTGCGGTCGTCCTCGTTCTTGCCGTCGGTGAGGAGCAGGACGGCGTTGATCCGCTGGGCGTCGAACGTCTGCACCAGCTGGTCGTCGGCGGCCTTCGTCACTGTGTACAACGGCGTCCCCTGAGTGGGCACGAGATCGTTGATCTTCGCGGCCATCGCCTCGCGCTGCGGGCCGATCGGCCCGATCGGCACCAGCTCCAGGTAGTCGGTCGGTTCCTGGCGGCTCACCCCGGTCGAGAAGATCCACAGCCCGACGTCGTCGTCGGGCTTGAACTGGCCGAGGGCGGCGACCGCCGCCTTCTTGACCAGATCGAGCTTCGAATCACCGCTCTCGCCGTTGGCGGGCTCGCCCATCGAGCCCGACACGTCGATCACGATCAGCACGCGGGCAGCCTTGCGGTTCTGGCCCCAGCGGTCGATGAGGCCGACGAGCACCGGCGGCGACGGCAGCTCGAGCGTCGTCTGCGGCTGGTTGGGATCGACGCCGTACTTCGCCTCGATCGGCGCGCCGATCGCGACCTTCGGGTTGCCGGGCCGGAACCCGAACTTGAGTACCCGCTTCTGATTGCTCGGCTGCTCGACGAACTGCTGGAACTTGGCCGCGGCCTTCTTCTCCTTCGCGCTCACCCACGGCGCGTCGACAGTGATGAACGGGCTGTCCGAGAAAAGCGTCCCCTCTTTCGGGTAGATCGCGACCAACGGCACGCGCGGCGGCTTGGGATGCTCGCCGGGATCGAGGATGCCGTCCGGGTTGCCCTTGTTGAAGTCAATGACCGACTTCTCCTCGACCGCCACCGCCGACACGTACGTCAGTCCGGTGCCGCGCTGGTCGGCACGGTAGAGATTGTTGAGGAAGGTGAGCGTCGTGTCGCCGTAGTGCACCACCGACGATTCGACGCCGCGTGCGAAGTCGTCGACCTCGGGACGATTGAGGTCC
Organism: Acidimicrobiales bacterium; assembly: GCA_035649535.1. Lineage (GTDB taxonomy): Bacteria > Actinomycetota > Acidimicrobiia > Acidimicrobiales > JACDEA01 > JACDEA01. The sequence continues at coordinate 1,414 of DASRJI010000147.1, forward strand.
TCGAGCGTGAGCCCGGTCGTCTTGCCCGACGCCGCGTAGTACTGGGCGATGGTGGCGCTCAGCGCGCTGGTCGAGAAGTTGGGGTTGGTCTTCCCGAGCCGGAACGGCCCCCACTCGGGATGCCCGTACGCCCCCCACCCGTCGGTGTTGCGAGCCAGCGCGAGGATGTCGGAGTACCCGACCGGCGTGTTCGGATACCCGAGCGTCTCGGCCATCGGCTTCGGCATCGCGATGACGAGCGGGGTGAGCTGCAGCGGAGTGCCGGCGGGGGCGATCGCCTTCTTTCCCGCGTCGGCCCGGCGCTGGTTGACGACCTGACCCCACGCGCTCGACGCCGGCGACCACACCACCGGCCGCGGGCCGTTCGCCTTCGGGTTCGGCCAGTCGTCGGCGAGCAACGACGCCGCTTCACCCGAAGACTTCGACACCACGCGCACGTTGATGCACTGGCCGTCGAGGCTGGCGCGGTCCGAGTCGTTGAAGCGCTTGGCGAGGTCCGTGAGCAGATCGATCTTCTCCGGCGACGACTGCATGTCGACCGTGATGCAGTCGGCGGCCCGCGCGACGCCGGGGGTGAGCGCCTGCACGGTCGCTGCGACCGCGAGCACTGCGAGCGCGGCGCCGATGGCGCGTCTCACTTCGGCACGCCCCTCCAGGTCTCTTGCAGCGCCACCAACGAGCCCGGGTCGGTCGGCAGGCCCGAGCCGCGCGGTAGCGCCGGCGTGTCGCGCACGCCCCGAACAGTGGGTTGTCCCGGCACGCGCCAGCCCGTGCGCGCCAGGGCAGCGGCGAGCTCGCTGTTGCCGGCCAGGCCGTCGGCGCCGTCCCGGTTCGGGCTCGTG
>DASRJI010000148.1:0-40463 GCA_035649535.1 Acidimicrobiales bacterium
GCACCGGCGTGTTCGTCGTCTCGATCGAGGTGAAGGCCCTCGACCGCAGCCGCCTGCTTGCCGACGTCGCGCGCGTGCTTTCAGAGCACCACGTCGACATCCTCGCCAGCTCGACCGCCGCCGGTTCCGACCGGGTCAGCCGCATGCGCTTCGACTTCGAGCTGGCCGACCCCGCCCACCTCGACTCACTCATGGCCGCCATCAAGCGCATCGACTCCGTCTACGACGCGTACCGCGTGCTCCCCGGCAAGGGGGGCTGAGCTGCTGCTCAGACCCACGTGTCGGTGTCAGGTTGCGGTTTCCGTTGCTCTCGCACCGACACGTCGCGCTGGCGGACCCACCGTGATCGCGGTCGGCGGTGAACCGTCGTAAGGTTTGCGGCATGAAATCGGTCCTGAAGAAGCTCGCGGTCGGCGGTGTCGCGGTAGCTGCGCTCGCCTTGGCCGGTCCTGGCAACCTGGCCTTCGCAGCCGGCGGCGGTGGTGGTGGCGGCGGTGGCGGCGCTAACAACCCGCAGCGCGCAGCCGTCCGCGCATGCGTGACCCAGGGTCAGCACGACCGGACAAAGGCGGAGAACAAGTTCCGCCAGGCGATTCGCGCCGCTCATGACCTGCCGCGCGACCAGCAGCAGGCGGCGGTACAAGCCGCGCAACAGGCGTTCCAGACCGCGGCGCAGAAGGCCAACGCCGACTTCCAGACCTGCGTTGAGAACGCGCGCGACGCGTAACTGAGCCGGGGCTTCGGAGGCGGCCGGTAGCCTGCCGCCGGTAATGGCCAAGTTCACCGCGCCCAAGGGGACGCTCGACGTCCTCGCGCCGCAGTCGCGGCGCTACGCCGAGTTGGTGGCGCGCTACGCGGCCCGGGTCACGGCGGCGGGGTACGACCTCGTGGTGCTGCCGATGTTCGAGGACGCCGAAGTCTTCACCCGGCTCGGAGAATCCACCGACGTCGTGCGCAAGGAGATGTACGAGTTCGACGACAAGGGCGGCCGGCGCATCGCGCTGAAGCCCGACGGGACGGCGCCGGTCGCCCGCGCCTTCATCGAGCACCAGCCGACCACGCCGTGGAAGGTCTGGTACTTGACGCCCAAGTTCCGCTACGAGCGGCCGCAGAAGGGCCGGTACCGCCAACACCACGAGCTGGGCCTGGAGGTCATCGGGACCGCTGATCCCGACATCGACGTAGAGGTGATCGCGATCGCTGCCGCGCTCTACGCCGATCTCGGCCTGCACCAGGTCACGCTCAAGCTGACGTCGCTCGGCGACAACACGTGCCGGCCGCAGTACCGCGAGTTGCTCCAGGCCTATCTTGAGGCGCACCGCGACGAGCTGTGCGACGAGCACCGCGATCGCATCGCCGAGAACCCGCTGCGCGTGCTCGACTGCAAGCGACCGGCATGCATGGCGGTGACCGACGGGGCGCCGAAAATGCTCGACCACCTGTGCGACGACTGCGCCGCCCACTTTGCGCGCGTGCGGGCCGGCCTCGACGCGCTCGCCATCGACTACCAAGTCGACGCCAAGCTCGTGCGAGGACTCGACTACTACACCCGTACGACGTTTGAGTTCACCGCCGCCGCGCTCGACGCCGCCCAGAACGGCGCGGGGGGAGGAGGGCGCTACGACGGCCTCGTTGAGACGCTCGGTGGCAAGCCGACGCCCGGGATTGGCTTTGGCCTGGGAATCGAGCGGATCCTCCTCGCCTGTGACGCAGAGCAGGTGTTCCCGGCGCCGGATGCGATCGTCGATGTGTTCGTGATCGACACGACCGGCGGCGAGGCAGCCCGCGACGTCACCCACGCGCTCCGCGCCGCCGGCATGGCCGCCGACCGCGCCTTCGACGCGCGGTCCTTCAAGTCGCAGCTCACCGCCGCTCAGAGGTCGGGGGCGCGCTTCGCGGTCGTTATCGAGGATGACGGCCTGCAACTTCGCACGCTCACCGAGAAAGGCGAACCCGAAGTCCTCACGCGCGACACCGTCGTCGACGCCGTGAGGAAACGACTCTCATGACCGACCGCACCCTCGTCAGGGACCTTCCCAACAAGATCGGCGAACGCGTCACGCTCAACGGCTTCGTCGACGTACTCCGGCTGCAGAAGAAGATGCAGTTCGTCGTACTGCGCGATCACACGGGCGCGGCCCAGTTGATCCACATGCGCGCCGAGGGCGACGACGCGCTCGGCGCGGTGCTCGAGGGCCTGACCGTCGAGTCCGCGGTGCGCGTCACCGGCGAGGTCGTCGCCGCCGAGCAGGTCAAGCTCGGCGGCCTCGAGGTCGTCCTCGAAAACGTGGACATCCTCAACCTGGCCGAGACGCCGCTGCCGATGGACGACAAGTCAGGCCTCGACACGCGGATGAATTGGCGCTTCCTCGATCTTCGCCGTCCGGAGCACCGCCGCGTCTTCGAAGTCCAGACGGTCCTCGAAGAGGCCATGCGCGAGGTCTGCGTCAATGAAGACTTCCTCGAGCTGCATTCGCCCAAGCTCATGGGTGCGGCCAGCGAATCAGGGGCCGAGGTATTCAAGGTCGAGTACTTCGACACGAGCGCGTTCCTCGCCCAGTCGCCGCAGTTCTACAAGCAGATGGCGATCGCGGCCGGGTTCGAGAAGGTGTTCGAGGTCGGCCCCGTGTTCCGCGCCGAGCCGTCGTTCACGTCACGCCATGCCACCGAGTTCACCGGCGTCGATGCCGAGATCGCCTGGGTCGAGTCGCACGAGGACGTGATGCAGTTCGAAGAGCGTTGGCTCCGCGCCAGCATCACCGCGGTCGTCGAGCGGTTCCCCGACCTCGGGATCGTCGTCCCCGAGGTCCCGTTCCCTCGTGTCCCGATGGCGGAAGCGCGCGAGTGGCTCCAGCGCGAAACCGAGTGGAAGCCGGGGCCCGGGGACAAGGGCGACCTGGACCCGGCGGGCGAGCGGGGCATCGCCGAGCTGGTCCACCAGCGCGACGGCCACGAATGGGTGTTCCTCACCGAGTTCCCGATCACGGCGCGGCCCTTCTACCACTTGCGTCCCGATGCCAATCCCGCCGTGACCAACAGTTACGACCTGCTCTGGAAGGGCATCGAGGTGACGACCGGTGCGCAACGCGAGCACCGTTACGACATCCTCAAACGCCAGGCCGCCGAGCTCGGCATCGACGTCAACGAGATCAGCTTCTACGCCGACATCTTCCGCTTCGGCTGCCCACCGCATGGTGGCTTCGGCCTGGGCCTCGGCCGCCTCCTCATGGTCATGCTCGGTCTCGAAAGCATCCGCGAAGCCACGTTCCTCTTCCGCGGCCCCAACCGCCTCACGCCTTAGCTCAGGTCTATCTCCATTCCCTCGTAAGCGAGGACGGGCGGCGTGTCGCCTTCCCAGAGTTCGCAGGCGCGGGCGTGCATCGTCTCGAGCTGGTCGTCGGAGTGTCCAGGGTCGTGGTGGTACAGCACGAGCTGGCGGGCCTTGGCCCTGTTGGCGAGGTGGACGACGTGGTCGATGCTCGAGTGGCCCCAGCCCACGTGCGTCGTGTACTCCTCGGCGCTGTATTGCGAGTCGTGGATGAGGACGTCGACGTTCTCGCACAGCGGAAAGCCCGAGATCCACTCGGTGCCGAGCGCTGCGAAGTCGACGCCGCGCGCCGGCTCATGGTCGGAGACGTACGCCAGCGAGCGACCGTTGTCTTCGATGCGGTAGCCGACGGTCGGTCCGGCATGGGACACGTGCATGCTCATGACGCGCGCGCAGCCAACATCGAACTCATCGTCGCCCACCTCGTGGAAGTCGGGGTTTGATGGCACGTCGGAGAGATGGATCGGAAACAGCGGCTCGGAGAGGTAGCCGGCGACCCGTTCGGCGAGAGACCGCGTCGGGTGCCGCGGGCCGTAGACATCGATGTCGGTGGCCGCCTCCCACAGCGGGCTGAAGAAGGCCAGGCCCTGGAGGTGGTCCATGTGGAGGTGCGTCAGCAGCACGTGGATTGTGCGGCCGTCGTGAGCGGTGGCGAGGTGGTTGCCTAGCGCGCGGATCCCCGTCCCGGCATCGAGCACAACGACCGTCCCGTCACTGAGGATGACTTCGACGCACGACGTGTTACCGCCGTAACGGACCGTGTCCGGACCCGGCGCCGCCAACGACCCGCGGCAACCCCAGATGCGAGCGCGCATCGCTACGCGCCCGGAGCCAACCAGAAGATGGCGATGGCGCCCATCAACTCGTCGTCGGCCCCGAGCAGGGGAACCGACGTGGCCTCGATCAGGCGGCGCGCACCGTCGAGGCCGGTGATCCACATCGGCGCGTGCGCGGCCCGCTTCTCGCGGAACGCCACCGCCAGCGGGAGGTCCCGCGGCTGGATTGTCTCGCCGTCGGGATCTTCGGGGTTCCAGGCCGTGCCCCACTCGTCGAAGCTCAGCTCACCGGTCGTGGCGAAGCTGGCACCGAGGATGGCCTCGGCCGGCTCGTTGTAGAAGACCAACGTGCCGTCGGGATCGACCACGAAGATCGGCGTGGCCATGTTCGTGGCCAGCTCCCGGGCGAGGATCAGCAACAGGCTCTTGTGACGCGTGCGTTCCATCGTCGAAGCAGACTATTCGTGGATGCCGGATCACGATCTGTTCGAGGCGCGCCTCGCTGAGCGACTGCACGCGCAGGCGCCGCTGGCGGCTCGGATGCGGCCGCGATCCCTCGACGACGTCGTCGGCCAGGAACAGTTGCTCGGCCACGGCAAACCGTTGCGCGCCCTGATCGAGAGCGACCGCCTCAGCTCGATCATCCTTTGGGGCCCGCCAGGCACGGGCAAGACCACGCTGGCCCGGCTCATCGCCGACGTCACCAAGCGTGACTTCGTGGCCCTGTCGGCGGTCAGCGCGGGCGTCAAGGACGTCCGTGACACCACCGCGGCCGCCCGCACGCGCCTATCCGAACACGATGTCGGTACGATCCTCTTCCTCGACGAGGTCCACCGCTTCAACAAGGCGCAGCAGGACGCGCTGCTGCCGTCAGTCGAGGAGGGCATTCTCACCCTGATCGGCGCGACAACGGAGAACCCGTTCTTTGTCCTACGAGGCGCTTACAAGGGCATGAGCCCTGATCAGGGGTTTTCCGGCGGGCGTCATCCGACCCAGTTGTCGCGTCTACCTCGAAGACCCGCATCGAAGCGCAAATCTCCGCGGCGAGGTCGCCGCGTTTAGCGAACCGTCCCGCGGGGCCGGCCGCCGCGAATACCGTAACTGCCGTGGGCAGCGGCTACGCGGGTCGGTTGGAGCTGACCTGGACCAATAAGGAGATGCGCCTGCTGGCCCACGAGGACGGGCGCTACGAGTGGGTATCGCCGGCGGATTACCGGGTCGCCGAGACGCGGTTGCTTCACAACGTCTCAACGGTGGGAGACGTGACGCCGGACGCGACCCGCGCGAGCGACAACCTCCTCATTCGAGGTGATGCTCTCCACGGCCTGACCAGCCTGCTTGAGCTGCCGGAGTTCGCTCGCGTCTACGCGGGCAACGTTCGGCTCTGCTACATCGATCCACCCTTCAACACTGGGCAGGCGTTCGAGCACTACGACGACGCCCTCGAGCACTCGGTCTGGCTGACGATGATGCGGGACCGCCTAGTGCAGATCCGACGCTTGCTGTCGGAGAGTGGGTCTGTATGGCTGCACCTCGACGACGCCGAGGTTCACCGTGCGCGCTGCGTTCTCGACGAAGTCTTTGGAGCGACGAACTACGTCGCAACGATCATCTGGCGGAAGACGCATTCGCGGGAGAATCGGACGGACATCTCGACCATCCACGAGAACCTTCTCGTTTACGCGAGAGACAAAACGGCGTGGTCTCGGGATCGCAATCGCTTGCCGCCTACGTCCGAGGTCATCGCTGACTATGTCAACCTCGACGACGATCCACGCGGTCCGTGGAAACGTACGCCGGCGCACGCGAAGGCGGAAAAGGGTCGGCGGGAATCCCAGTACTACACCTTGGTAACGCCTTCGGGCCGCGAGGTGCTGCCGCCGGAAGGCCGATGCTGGGTCTACACGCAGGAGCGTTTTGAGGAACTCGTGGCTGACGACCGCGTGTGGTTCGGTCGTCATGGTACGGGCGTTCCCCGAATCAAGAAGTTCTTGTCGGAGGTAGATCCCGGCTTGGTACCGACGTCGATATGGGGGCATGACGAGGTCGGATCTACGGCCACGGCGAAGCAGGAAATCGTGACGCTGTTTCCTGGCGCGCTGCCCTTCTCAACGCCGAAGCCCGAGGCGCTCCTCCATCGCCTCATCTATATCGCCACGGACCCTGGCGACGTCGTGGTGGATTGCTTCCTCGGATCTGGCACCACCGCCGCCGTGGCCCACAAGATGGGACGCCGCTGGGTGGGCATGGAGTGGCGTCCCGAGACTGTCGCCACGTATGCGCTGCCCCGGCTGACGAAAGTCGCCGGCGGCGAAGATCTGGGTGGCGTGACCAACGACACCGGGTGGGCTGGAGGCGGAGGTTTTCGAGTACTCGATATAGCGCCTTCGATGTTCGAGGACGACGCCGGCCGAGTTGTCCTCGCCGACTGGGCGACTAACGGTGCCTTGGGAGAAGCCACCGCAGCACAGCTCGGCTTCGACTACGTCGACCAACCACCATTCTGCGGACTCAAAGGCCGCACACGCCTCGCCGTCGTGGATGGTCTCGTCGGCGAGGAGGTAGTCCGCGTACTGGCGGGGGCGCTTGCCGGCCAGGAGCGAGCCGTGGTCTGCGGCACTGCGATCGACCCCGCGGCACGCTCGGTCCTGAAACAGCTCCGGCCCGGGTCAACCATGCGGAAAATCCCGAGCTCCATCCTCGAGGAGTATCGCGAGCAGCGCCGAGCACAGAGCCAACTTGCGCAGGTCCTCGACTGGGCCGAAGCCCTGGAGCTCATCGAGCCGGAGGGTGATTCCGAGGCCGTGGGTGCGCCATGAAGGACGTCGCTGTTGACATTGACCTCGTCGCCGACATCACGTCGCGGCTCGACCTGCGCGAGCCCAACCGCGAAGCACTCGAGAGCATCGTCATCGAACTGTCTCAGCACTACGACGTCGACAACAGGCCCGCGCCGTTCGAGGCGGTGGTCGATTCGGCTACCGGTGTCGGCAAGACGTACATACTCGCCGCGGCGATCGAGTATCTGGCGGCAAAGGGAACACGCAACTTCGCGATCGTCGCCCCTGGGCTGACGATCCTGAGAAAGACAGTCGCGAACTTCACCGAAGGCGGAGCGAAGAGCCTCACTGGCCCGATGAACATCCAGCCGGTCGTGATCACCTCCGAGGACTTCGATACTGCCGCCATGCGCGCTGAAATGGATGATCCCGACCGAGTGAAGCTCTTCATCTTCTCGGTACAGGCGCTGACGAAGCCGACGACGAAGGTCGGCAAGAGAACTCACAAGTTCCAAGAGGGACTCGGTGCTGCGTTCTACGAGCACTTGGATGCTCTCGATGACCTGGTCGTGTTCGCGGACGAGCACCACCTCTACTACGGCGAGGCGTTCTCGGCTGCGATCCGCGATCTGACGCCCCACGCAATAGTTGGGCTGACCGCGACACCGCACAAGAAGACTCCCGCGGACGCAATCATCTTCCGGTACCCGCTGGCAGCCGCGATCGCCGATCGTCTCGTCAAGACACCCGTCATCGTCGGACGCAAGGACGATCGAACCGATTCGGAAACCAAACTGGCCGACGGGCTCAACCTCCTCCGCATCAAGACTGAGCTCGCCCACGCCTACGCCGATGAGAAAGGGCGTTCTCGAGTCAACCCAGTGATGCTCGTTGTCGCGCAGACCGCTGAGGAAGCAGAGGAGTACGGCGAGATTCTGCGGTCGCAGGAGTTCGACGGCGGTGATTGGGCAGACCGTGTCCTCGTCGTTCACTACAACGCCCCCGAAGAAGCGCTCGAAGCACTCGACCGTGTCGAGGATCTCGACTCGCCGGTCCGCGTCATCATCGCGGTGCGGATGCTGGCCGAGGGCTGGGATGTCAAGAACGTGTACGTGATCGCTTCAATGCGGGCGTCGGTCTCGACGATCCTGACGGAACAAACGTTGGGACGTGGGCTTCGCCTACCTTGGGGCAGCTACACCGACGTTGAGATGTTGGACACCCTCGAGGTACTCGCGCACGAGCGATACGAGGAGCTGCTCAAGAAGGCCGGCGTTCTGAGCGAGGCGTTCGTTGATCAACGCACACGTGCACTGCTACGGAAAAATGCGATGGGTCAAACGGTGTCCGTGGTCGAAACGACAACGGTCGAGGCCCCAGTCGTGCAGCTCCCTGCTTCCGCAGAGGGCGCGGCAGCCGCAGTTGCTCAAACACGGGTCGGCGGCGCAGTCGTCACCAGCGTGGAGGACCGTCAAAAGGAGGCGCAGAAGGAGTCGCCGACCTACGAACAGACGTACCTTCCGCTGGACAGCATGCCGACGATCAACGTCCCGCGCCTTCGCATGACGCCAGTCGAATCTGCGTTTTCGCTTGGGGACATCACCGACTTGGAGCCATTCGCCACGTTAGGGCGGCGAATCGCGACCGACCCGGACGCAGAGCTGCGACGGGTCAAGGTGTCCGCGCGGGTCGTGGAGGGGTTCGACGGGATACGGCGAACCGAGCTGGTGACCTCGACAGCAGTGGACAGAGTGGGGGCAGCCAGATCGCTGTTTCCCCTTGAGGATCTCAAGCGCTCCCTCGTCGAGGCCGTACTCGGATCGCCCACTGTTCCTGCGCGGAGGGAAGAACGAGCGCACGCGGCGCGGCTCGTCGAAGCGTTCGTAGCAGGCGTCGGCGAACGCGCAGAGGAGTTGTTGTCGGCGTACCGAGACCGAGCGACGGCCCGCCTGGTCCGGCTAGTCACCGACGAGCAGCGCCATTTCGCCTCGAAGCCCAAGTTTGACGAAGTCGTAGAGGTCGTACCGCTCGGTCGACCGCGCTGCAGCAGACGCCCTGTGACCAAGGACCGGACCGGCGTGTTTCGCAAGAGCTTGGCGTACAACGGATGGAGCAAGTCGATGTATGGAGTCGATTGGTTCGACTCCGAACCCGAGCGTGCCGTCGCTGTCGCTGTCGACGACGCGGATGACGTCACCTGCTGGGTTCGCCTGCAGACCGGTGAGCTCCCCATCCTCTGGACGAGCGATGGACGGCAGTACAACGCCGACCTGATCGTTGTCGACGCGTCCGGCACCAAGTGGGTCGTCGAGGTCAAGCGCGACAGCGACATCGACTCGGACGAAGTTCAGGGAAAGCGACAGGCCGCCAAACGCTGGGTAAATCACGTAAACGCATCCGACCGGGTGGATGCGGAGTGGCGCTACTTGCTGCTCAGCGAGACGGACATCAAGCAGGCGAAGGGTTCGTGGCCCGCGCTCGCCGGCCTGGGCTCGTAACTGCTTACTGCTTCGGTCGGCGTTTCTGGCCCGGTTCGGCCTCGGTGGCCTCCACTGCTCGGGCGAGTGCCGCGATCAGGAACTGCTTGAGCGTTACGCCTTGGACGGCGGCCGCGACCTTCGCCCGCCGGTGAACATCGTCCGGGATTTCGTAGTGGATGCGGCCCACAATCCGAACGCTAAGTGGGATGTGAGTCTGCTCGGCGGTTGCTAAGCGCACTAAGCGCGCTTAGTCTGGCATCATCGGAACCTCTGGACCTCGAAGGCATCGATGCCAACGCTGCGGATCCCTAGACGCTGCTCCATACAACCTGTGTCAGCCGTGTCTCGCAGAGAAGGTGCGCGCTGATCGGGCTGCGCAAGGGCTGCCGCCCTACATCGACAACGAGATGTTCTACATGCTCGTCGCCCGCATCCTCACGTCGGCGCAGCATGACCGAGCGGGCGAGAGCGATGGCTCGCGAGGCGGAAGATGATCGAGAACCGTCGGCCGCTCTACGTCGGACTCACAGCGGACGCGTATGACGGATGGCAGCGAGTAGCGGCTCGTCACAAAGTCAGCATCACCGTGTTGCTTGAGTCGATCGGGCGAAACGTCATGGATCAGCGTTGGTCACACTCGGACATTGAGCGTCACCCGATGGTTGAAGCGATCCTGACCGAATCGAGAGACTTGCGCGCTGCGCGACTGCGTCGGGCACCGACCTCAAAGGCGACCTAGTCGGCCGCTTGAGTTACGGCTTGCGCCGTCGCGTCCGCGTGGCGGCCTTCGTAGTCAGAATAAGGCCGTCGATCATCTCCAACATCATCAACGCCTTGGCTGGCGAGTCGTCGACAAGCGTGTGCGCTCGAGGATTCCGCCAAGCACCGACGACGCCTTGGCACAACTGCATATGGCCCCGTTGCTCGCTTTCATGACTCTTCGTCTTGCCAGGATTGATGCGTAGCAGCGGCGCGTTCGGCGAAAACGCGGCGGTCATCAACGGGTCGCCGTCGTCAGTACGGCCCGTACGAGATCGCACGGATTCGTTGAGTGCCTTTACACCGGCTTCGACTGCGTCGGCGTAGTGCTTCGACACGAAGCGAGACCGCGTGGCCGCGCGGAGATCTTCGTCGAGAATGCGGCGATCGAAGTCTGCGAGTAGATCAGCCTCAGGTGCGAGCGGTGATGTCTCGGGCGGGTCGTCGGGATGGCGGCGTCGCGCAAATTCGGCGAGGTCCGCGGCCAGCCGCCGTCCCAATGCAATCGACACCTCCACGGCGGCGCCATCACTCACCGCTTGTAGAGATGCTTCGCCATGCTTTCGAAGATGTGCTCGATCTGTTCAGGCGAGGCATCGGCAGGGATGTGAATCTGGATGTCGAGGTGAACATTCGGGCCTGCCGGGGGAGGTGGGTCGACTGGCGGCGGGGGCTTGGACACTTCCGCCGCTCCACTGGAACTTGAGCGCGTCGGTCGAGCACTGGCCTGTGTCGCCTTCTTGGCCACTTTCTTGACGCCGTCGCTCACAGCACCATCGGGCACCTGCTTGGTCGCGATCAGGGTGTACGTGGCCGCCATCTGGCGCGCGTTCGACTCGCCGAAGCCCTTGTGATCAAACCATCGACGTACTGCGGATGCGTCGGGTGCACCGGCGTCGTCGGTGAGCGCGGCGAGGTCTCCGGGATAGACGTCATCGAGGATCTCCTGGCACGCATCCCCATACGACGCGTCGAGTCGCCACTTGTTGCCCCGAGCAGTCAAGGCCCCGTCGTCGTCAATCAGCCCGACCCGTTGAACCTGGCTGACGACATTGTTCTGTGCGCTCTTCGGACTGCCCATCCCGAGCATGGCTGCTACGGCGGACGCAGTGAACTTGGTCGAGGGGGCGCTGGCCGCCCGCGAGCGCATGACCGCCCAGGCCTTGATAGGGATCTTCGGGTACCCGGGTGACGTAGCCATCGGCGCCTCCGCCTAAATCGGTGAATTACACCCTTGAGATTACCGCGGGGGTGTGACAACGATCACTGGCTCCTATGGCGGGCCCGACCCTCGTGCGCGGACACGCCGCAGCCCGCAGCAGACTGCAAGCGTGCCCGAGGACAATCTGTTCGAGGCGAGGCTCGCGGAGCGCCTGCGTGCGCAGGCGCCCCTGGCGGCCCGAATGCGGCCGAGAACGCTCGACGAGGTCGTCGGTCAGGAGCACTTGCTCGGGCCCGGGAAGCCCTTGCGCGCGCTGATCGAGAGCGACCGGCTCAGTTCGATCATCCTGTGGGGCCCGCCTGGCACCGGCAAGACGACGCTGGCGCGACTGATCGCCGACGTCACGAAGCGGGATTTCGTCGCCCTCTCGGCGGTGAGTGCCGGTGTCAAGGACGTGCGCGACACCGTTGCCGCCGCCCGCACTCGGCTTGCCGAGCACAGCCTCGGCACGATCCTTTTCCTCGACGAGGTCCACCGCTTCAACAAGGCCCAGCAGGACGCTCTCTTGCCCTCGGTTGAAGAAGGGATCCTTACGCTGATCGGCGCATCCACGGAAAATCCCTTCTTCGAAGTCAACGCGCCGCTTCTCAGCCGGTCGTCGCTGTTCCAACTCAACCCGCTGGATCCCGACGCGCTGGCGACGATCGTCGAGCGGGCCCTCAAGGTCGAAGGCGCGACCGGCGACGCCGACGCCCTCGCCCATCTCGTCGACCAGGCCGAAGGCGACGGCCGCGCCGTCCTGACCTCGCTCGAAGTCGCGATTGCCCTGGCCTCAGAGCGCGACGGGGCCAACGTCAACGTCACCCTGGACGACGCCGAGGCGGCGCGCGGGACGCGAGCGATCCGCTACGAGCGCGACGAGCACTACGACGTGATCTCGGCGTTCATCAAGAGCCTTCGCGGCTCGGACCCCGACGCCGGGCTGTACTGGCTGGCCCGCATGCTCGAAGCCGGCGAGGACGCCCGGTTCATCGCGCGCCGCCTGGTGATCCTCGCCAGCGAGGACGTCGGGATGGCCGACCCGATGGGACTCGTCGTCGCCGACGCGGCGGCGAGGGCGGTGGAGTTCGTCGGCCTTCCCGAAGCACAGCTCAACCTGGCCCACGCGGTCGTGTACTTGGCGACGGCGCCCAAGTCGAACACGAGTGCAACCGGCCTCTGGGCGGCGCAGTCCGACGTGCGCGAGCGGCCGGCGGGACCGGTCCCGGGTCACCTCAAGAGCGCCCATCCATGGCAGGCGCGGAAGCTCGGGCACGGCGTCGGCTACGAGTATCCTCACGACGACCCACGGGGCTGGCTCGAGCAGGAGTACCGCCCTCCCGAGGTCGCCGATCGGGTGTACTACACGCCGTCGGAGCACGGACGGGAACGAGAGATCAGCGAGCGGATGCGTCGACTGCAGAGCGAGACCGGAAGCGGGGAGAAGCAATGAGCGGCGGCGAGGTCGCCGGTGTCGTCGCGCTGGTCGTCGCCGGACTGACTGCCCTCGTACTCGTCACCGTCCGAGTGGCCGTCACCGACCTGCGCCGCTCGGTGCAGTCCCTCGACGCCGCCGTGCAGCTGTTGCAAGCGAGCGCCGCCCAGACCGAGGGCGAGATCGATCGCGTCGACGTGTTGCTGGAGCGGGCGGACCGCATCTCGACCCGTGTCGAGTCGGCGTCCAAGCTCGCCTATGGGACCTTCGCCGCGCCGGTCATCAAGGCCCTGGCGGTCGGCGCCGGGACCAAGCGAGCCGCCGGCCGACTCCGCCACCGGACGCAGGACGGCAGCTGATGTTCAAGCGACTGTTCTGGCTGATGATCGGCGCCGGCTTCGGCTTCGGGACGTCGTTCTGGGTGATGCGGTTCGTGCGGTCGACAGTCGAGCGCTATTCGCCCGACCGCGTGTCACAGGACATGACGCGTGCGGTGCGGGGTCTCGGACGCGATCTGCGCGCCGCGGTGGCCGACGGCCGCGACGCCATGCGGGACTACCAGCGCGAGATGCATCTCAAGCTCGAGGTCAACGGCCACGCGGCCGCCGCCGATCACCTCGCCGGCGAGTAGCTATTCGGCCCAGACCGGGCGGCGTCCCCCGGTAGATTGATCGCACCCATGAAAGCCCAGGAGCTACGCCGCGCCTTCACCGACTACTTCGTCGAGCGCGGGCACAAGGCGTATCCCTCGATCGGGCTCATCCCGCTGCATCCGAAGGCACCCATGCTCGCCAACGCGGGTATGAACCAGTTCTTACCGGTGATCCTGGGCGAGGAGCCGCCGCCCGATCCGCCCCGCGCCACATCGGTGCAGAAATGCGTGCGGCTGTCGGGCAAGGACAACGACATCGAGGAGTTGGGCCGCACCCGGCGACATCTCACCTTCTTCGAGATGTTGGGCAACTTCAGCTTGGGCGACTACTTCAAGGAGCACGCGATCCCGCTGGCGTGGGAGTTGGTCACCGAGGTCGCCGGGTTCGACGGCGACCGGCTGTGGGTGACCGTCCACGACACCGACGACGAGGCCGAGGCGATCTGGCGCGACGCAGTCGGTTTCCCCGGCGAGCGGATCCAGCGGCTGGGCAAGGACAACTTCTGGGAGATGGGGTACACGGGTCCCTGCGGCCCCTCCTCGGAGATCTTCCTCGACTGCGGCCCGGACTGGGGCGCCGAGGGCGGCCCGGCCCACGGCGGCGGGGATCGCTACGTCGAGTTCTGGAACCTCGTGTTCATGCAGTACGACCGCCAAGCCGACGGCAGCCTCGCCGATCTGCCGATGAAGGTCATCGACACCGGCGGCGGTATCGAACGGTGGCTGATGCTCCTCCAGAACGTGCCGACCGTGTTCGACACCGATCTCGTACGTCCGCTGGTGGCCGCCGCCGAGGAATTGACCGGTGCGCGTTACGGCGCCGATGCGGTCACCGACACCGCGCTGCGCGTGATCGGCGACCACGCCCGGTCGATGGTCTTCCTCGTCAACGACGGGATCACGCCGTCGAACGAAGAGCGCGGGTACATCCTGCGTTCCGTCGTTCGACGCGCGGTTCGGCGCGGCTACCAACTCGGCACGACGAAGGCGATCGTGCCCGGTCTTGTCGCCGCCACGGTCGACCTCATGGGCGACGTGTATCCGGAGTTGCGAAAGAACCAGGACTGGATCACCACCGTCCTGGGTCGCGAGGAAGAGCGGTTCCGCGAGACGCTGGCGACCGGCTCGCGGATTCTCGATGATGCGCTCGAATCAGGCGCGGGCGTCGTCACCGGCGCGGTCGCCTTCCAGCTCCACGACACGTTCGGGTTTCCTATCGAGCTGACGCGAGAGATCGCCGCCGAGCGCGGCATCGACGTCGACGTCGACGGATTCGACCAGGCGATGGAGGAGCAGCGCACCCGCGCCCGCGAGAGTCGCAAGGCGACTGGCACCGACGAAGCCGGCGTGGCGAGGTACCGCGAGCTGCTCGACGAGTTCGGCCCGACCGAGTTCACCGGCTACACCGAGACCGAGAGCGCGGCGCATGTGTTGGCCGTGCTTCCCAGCGGCGACGGTGGCGTTGAGGTGTTCCTCGACCGCACGCCGTTTTACGCCGAAGGCGGCGGGCAGGTCGGCGACACCGGCACGATCACGACTGCCACCGGCACCGTCAACGTTCTCGACACGACCTCGGCCGTTGCCGGGCTCCACCGCCACACTGGCGACCTCGTCGAGGGTGAGGTCACCGAAGGGCAAGAGGCGACGGCGACGATCGACGAAGTGCGCCGCGACCACATACGTCGCAACCACACCGGCACCCACTTGCTGCACTGGGCGCTGCGCGAGGTGCTGGGCCGGCATGTCAAGCAGCACGGCTCGCTCGTCGCGCCCGACTATCTCCGCTTCGACTTCAGTCATCACGCGGCGGTCACCGACGAGGAACTCGAACGGGTCGAGGCGATGGTCAATGCCGAAGTCCTCGCCAACGAGCCGGTCCGGGCCTACGAGACGACCAAGGCCCACGCCGACGAGATTGGCGCCATCTCGTTCTTCGACGAGAAGTACGGCGACTACGTGCGAGTCATCGAGGCAGGGGACCGGTCGATGGAGTTGTGCGGCGGCACCCACGTCGGTGCGCTGGGCTCGATCGGCACGATCCAGATCGTGTCCGAAGGCTCTATCGGATCGAACCTCCGCAGAATCTTTGCGCTCACCGGAACGGGAACGCTCGCCCGGGTGAAGGAGCGCGAGGAGCTCCTGCGCCAGGCGGCCGAACTGTTGAAGGCCAAGCCGGAGGAAGTCCCGGTCGCCGTCGAACGGTTGCAGGAGGCGCAGCGTGCGTTGAGCGACGAACTGAAAACGCTGCGCAGCCAGGCGACGCGCGGGCAAGCGGGGGAGCTGGCGACGGCCGCCGTCGATGGGATCGTGGTGGCGCGCGTCGACGGGCTGCCGTCCGACCAGCTCCGCGAGATGGCCGTCGGCATTCGCGATCAGTCCGGTATCCGCGGCGTCCTGCTCATGGGGACGCCCGACGGCGAGCGGGTCGCCGTCGTCGCGGCCGTGGATCCGGCGAGCGGGCTCCCGCCCGCCGGCGACATCGTGCGCGAGGCAACCGGGGGCAAGGGCAGCAAGGACGCCGCTCTCGCTCAAGGCGGTGGCCGCGACGTGGGCGAGATCGACAGCGCCTTGAGTCGCGTCCGCCGGTTCCTCGGCCTGGCGGCGTGAGGGTCGTCGCTCTCGATCTCGGCAGTCGCCGCATCGGTGTCGCGATCAGCGATCCGACCGGCACGATCGCGTCGCCGCACTCGGTGATCGAGCGGGCCGACGACGTCGCCGTCGACCACGCCGCCATCGCCGCCCTCGTCGCCGAAGTCGAGGCCGAGCGGGTCGTCGTGGGGCTCCCCATATCGATGGGCGGGGCCATGGGCGCCGCCGCCCGGGCCGCGTCGGCGGAGGCCGAGGCGCTGGCTACCGTGCTTTCCGTGCCGGTCGAGACCTACGACGAACGCCTCACGACGGTCGCCGCCGATCGCTTGCTGCTGGCCGGGCGGGTCAAGGGCGGCGCCCGTCGCCGCGTCGTGGACAAGATCGCCGCCGCCGTGATCCTTCAGGGGTGGCTCGGGAGCCAGCACCGATGAGGCCGCTGTTCAAGCTGTTGCTGGCGGTCGGCGCCCTGGTCGCTGTAATCGGCGTCGGCGGCACGGTTCTCGTCGCCCGCGAGGTCACCGCCGGGTCGCCGGGCGCTGAGGTCAACCTCACGATCCCGGCCGGCGCGTCGACGCAGCAGATCGCCGCCATCCTCGACGCCAAGCACATCATTCGCAGCGCGCGCTTCTTTCGCTTCTACGTCCGGGTCAAGGGCAGCGGGCCGTTCGAAGCCGGCGACTACACGTTCCGGCTCAACCAGTCGTACGGCGACGCGGTCGGCGTCTTGCGCAAGGGTCCTGGCATCTCGTTCAACCGCCTGACGATCCCCGAAGCGCTCACGCTGAAGGACATCGCCGATCGCGTCGGCCAGCTGCCTGGCCGATCAGCCGCCAAGTTCCTGGAAGTGGCGGCCAGCGGGGTGGTGCATTCGGTCTACCAACCGCCGGGCTCCACCAATCTCGAGGGGCTCCTCTTCCCCGACACCTACTTCGTCGACCCGAAAGACGACGAGACCGCGATCCTGCGGCGCATGGTCGCCGAGTTCGACAAGGTCGCCGGCGAGCTGGGGCTCGGCAACGCGCCGGGCCCCTCGGGCCTTTCGGCGTACCAGACCGCGGTCGTCGCATCGCTGGTGGAGAGCGAGAGCAAGGTCGACGCCGATCGGCCCAAGATCGCCCAAGTGATCTACAACCGGCTCGACAAGGGCATGCGCCTCCAGATCGACGCCACCGTGATCTACGCGCGCGGCGGTCGCCGCCCCAACGGACAGGTCCTGTTCCGCGACCTCGAGGTCGATTCGCCGTACAACACCTACAAGTTCACCGGGCTCCCGCCGACGCCCATCGCCGCGATTGGCCGGGCCTCCCTACGCGCCGCGCTGGCGCCCGAACGCGGCCCGTGGCTCTACTACGTGAAGTTCCAGGCGGACGGCACCCACAAGTTCGCGACGACGCTCGACGAACACAATCGCAACGTTGCCGATGCGCGCCGCCGCGGCGTGAACCCGTAGTGCCGGCCTCGCTCACTGGGGCGACTCGCCTCGCCGGTGTGATCGGAACGCCGATCCGGCACTCCCTTTCCCCGATCCTCTACAACGCGGCGTTCACGGCTCTCGAGCTGGACTGGGCCTTCGTCGCGTTCGAGGTCGCCGAGGGCGAAGGCGCGGCCGCCGTCGATGCGGCGCGCGTATTGGGACTCGATGGCCTTTCGGTCACGATGCCCCATAAGGAGGCGGTGATACCGGCGCTCGACCGGCTATCGCCGACCGCGGCCGCCCTCGGCGCGGTGAACGTCATCGGGCGCGAGGGATCGGAGCTCGTCGGCCACAACACCGACGGGGCCGGCTTCGTCGACGGCCTGCATCACGACGAAGGCATCGACGTCAGTGGGCGCCGGTTCGCGATCGTCGGCGCGGGCGGCGCGGCGCGCGCCGTCACGCGTGCCGTCGCAGAGGGCGGCGCGACCGAGGTCGTCGTGGTGAACCGCAGCCCCGAGCGAGCCGAGGCGGCGGTGGCCCTCGCGGGCGGCGTCGGCCGGGTCGGCGCCGAGGCCGACATCAGCGACGTCGAGGTCGTCGTCAATGCCACGCCCCAGGGCATGGCCCATCTGGCCGCCCTGCCGTTCGACCCCGACCTGTTGCGGTCCGGCCAGATCGTCGTCGACCTGATCTACCACCCGCCGGTCACCGCGCTGCTCGCTGCTGCCCGCGGCCGCGGACTGACCGCAGTGAACGGCGTCGGCATGCTCATCCATCAGGCGGCAAGAGCCTTCCGTCTGTGGACCGGCCAGGACGCGCCGCTCGACGCCATGTCGGCCGCCGCACTGGGCGCCCTCACCCGCGAACGCCCATGACCGCGCTGGTCGGCGCGATCTGCGCGGTCGTCGGCGCCGCCGCGGGGCCGTATCTCGCGTTGGTCGCCGACCGGATCCCGGAACGGAAGCCGTTGCGCGGCGACGGGCTTCGCACGCGGGACACCGTTGCCGTGACGATCGCCGCCGCGGTGTTGTTCGGCGCCGTGGGGCTGCGGTTCGGTGCGGTGTGGGCGGTACCCGCCTTCTTGGTTTTCACCGCGTGCCTCGTGGTCGTCACTGTCACTGACCTGCGGCTGTTCCTGATCCCAAATCGCGTCGTGTACCCGACGCTGGCGGCGACGGTCGTCCTGCTCGGGGGGGCGGCGGCGATCGGTCACGACGCTCACGCACTGCGGCGTGGGGCGATCGGCGGTCTCGTGGCGTGGGCCGCCTTGCTGGTCCTCCACTTGATCAACCCACGCGGCATGGCGTTCGGCGACGTGCGGCTCGCGGCCGTCATCGGCGCCTACACCGGTTGGTTGGGCGCCGACCACGTGGTGCTCGCCCTCGTGCTCGGGTTCGTCGCCGCCGCCCTGGTGGGCCTGGCCCTGATCGCGACCCGTCGGCGTTCGGCCAAGGATCCCGTGCCGTTTGGGCCGTTTCTCGCCGTCGGTGCGATGGCCGCGGTGCTCTTCGGCCACGCGATCATCCGGTGGTACAGCGGCGGCTAATCACGCTGAGCGCCGATGGGCCGCCGGTAGCCTTATCCGGTGCTCCGATATCTGACGGCCGGCGAATCGCACGGACGCGCGCTCGTCGCCGTCGTCGAAGGCCTGCCGGCCGGGCTCCCGCTGACGGTGGAGGAGGTGCAGGGGGAACTGGCCCGCCGGCGCCTGGGCTTCGGCCGCGGGCCGCGGATGCGCTTCGAACAGGACGAGGTCACGCTCCTCGGCGGCGTGCGCCACGGGCGCACGCTCGGCTCCCCGGTCGCGATCGAGATCGGCAACACGGAATGGCCGAAATGGGAGCAGGAAATGAGCCCGGCGCCCGGCCAGACCGAGAAGCCGTTGACGCAACCCCGGCCGGGCCACGCCGACCTGGCCGGCATGCAGAAGTTCGGCTTCACCGACGCGCGGGACGTCCTCGAACGGGCATCGGCACGCGAGACGGCGGCCCGCGTCGCCGCCGGTACCTGCGCGAAGGCGTTGCTCGCCCAGATCGGCATTCAACTCGTCAGCCATGTCGTCCAGCTCGGACCGGTCGTCTCGAAAAGCGAGCGGCGGCCGGCGCCGGACGACTTGTCGCGCGTCGACGATTCGCCGGTCCGCGTGTACGAGCCCGAGGCCGAAGCGGCGATGATCGCCGAAGTGGAAGCGGCCGCCAAAGCAGGCGACTCGCTGGGCGGCGTTGTCGAGGTTCTCGCGTACGGCGTCCCGGTCGGTCTCGGCAGCCACGTGCATTGGGATCGCAAGATCGACGGCCGACTCGCGCAGGCGCTGATGAGCATCCAGGCCGTCAAGGGCGTCGAACTCGGCGAGGGGTTCGACGTGGCCGGGCGGCGCGGGTCCGAGGCGCACGATCCGATCGGCTGGGACGCGGGGAGCGGCGAGTACACGCGGGACTCGGACCGGGCCGGCGGCACCGAGGGCGGCATCACGAGCGGCGGCTTGCTCGTCGCCCGAGTCGCGATGAAGCCGTTGGCCACGCTGAACCGCCCGGTCCTCAAGACCGTTGACGTCGAGACCAAGGAAGAGACGGTGTCGTTCAAGGAGCGCACCGACGTCACCGCCGTGCCGGCGATGGGCGTCGTCGCCGAGACGATGATGGCCCTCGTGCTGGCCGACGAGGCGTTGCGCAAGTTCGGCGGTGACTCGGTCGTCGAGTTCGTCCGCAACCGCGACGCCTTCGTTGCTTCCCTTGGATAAGCGGATACTGCTGATCGGCATGATGGGCTCGGGCAAGACCACGGTGGGTCGCGGCCTGGCCGAGCGGCTGGGTGCGCCGTATTGCGACAGCGACGCGCAGGTCGAGCAAAACACCGGGCGCACGGTGCCCGACATCCTCGAACGCGACGGTGAGGCCGCGTTCCGCGCTGAAGAGAAGCGTGCCCTCGTCGAGGCGACGACTGCCGAGGGCCCGATCGTCGTCAGCGTCGCCGGCGGCGCGGTGCTCGACCCGGACAACCGCCGCCGCCTGCGAGAGGCGGGCACGGTGGTGTGGCTCCGCGCCCGGGTCGACACGCTGATCAGCAGGCTCGGTGACGGCGAAGGCCGCCCGCTGCTCGCCGGCGACGTCGCCGGCAACCTGCGGCGGTTGTACGCCGAGCGCCTGCCGCTCTACACCGAGTTGGCCGACGTCGTCGTCGACGTCGATGACCTGCCGCCGGAGGAGATCGTCGAGCGCGTCGCCCGTGAGGTCGCGTGATCACCGTTCGCGTCGCGCTGGGTGATCGGGCGTACGACGTGATCGTGGGCGCCGGGGCGCGTGACGCGCTGCGGGATGTGCTCCCGGCGTCAGCCCGGCGGGCCGCGATCGTCACCCAAGAGGCCATCCCCGTGGACGTGGATCCGGGCATCGAGCATCAACGGTTCGTGGTCGGCGCCGGCGAGGACGCCAAGACGATGGCCACCGTCGAGGAGCTGTGCCGCGGCTTCACCGCGTGGGGCCTGACCCGCGCCGACGTCATCGTCGCCGTCGGTGGTGGCGTCGTCTGCGACACCGCCGGATTTGCGGCGGCCGTGTACCACCGCGGCGTCGCCGTGGTCCACGTCGCCACAACGCTCCTCGCCCAGGTGGACGCCGCGATCGGCGGCAAGACCGGTGTGAACTTGCCGGAGGGCAAGAACCTGGTCGGCGCGTTCTGGCAGCCGGCGGCCGTGCTCTGCGATACCGACACGCTGGCCACGCTGCCCGGCCGCGAGTACCGCAGCGGGCTGGGCGAGCTGGCCAAGTACCACTTCTTGTCGGGCGAGCCGCTCGACGATCTTGACCTCGACTCGCGTATTGCCCGGGCCGTCGGCATCAAGGCGACGGTGGTCGCCGACGACGAACGCGAGACAACGGGCCGACGGGCCACGTTGAACTACGGCCACACCCTCGCCCATGCCCTCGAGACCGCCGGCCGGTACGACCTGCGTCACGGCGAGGCGGTCGGCATCGGCCTGCTGTTCGCCGCCGAGCTGGCCGGCGCGCTCGGTCGCATCGACGGCGACCGCATCGCGTACCACCGTGAAGTCGTTGCCGGATACGACCTGCCGCTGCATCTCCCGCCGGACGTCGACGACGCCGAGTTGCTGACAATCATGGCGCGGGACAAGAAGGCGGTCGATGGCCTCACGTTTGTCCTCGACGGCCCGACCGGTGTCGAGGTCGTCGCCGGGATCGAGCCGGCAGTCGTGCAGGCGGCGCTCGACGGCCTGCGAGTATGAGGTCTCGATGACCAAGCGCGTCCTCCTCCTGTCGGGGCCCAACCTGAACCTCTTGGGCGCGCGCGAGCCGCTCATCTACGGCGACGCCACGTTGGCGGATCACGTCGCGACCGCGACCGCCGCCGCGGCGCGACACGGCCTCGAACTCGACCATGTCCAGTCGAACCACGAGGGTGAATTGGTGGAGGCGGTGCACGCGGCGCGCGACCGCTACGACGCGATCGTCGTCAACGCCGCCGCCCTCACCCACTACGGCTGGTCATTGCACGACGCGCTGGCTGCCTTCGCCGGCAAGGTCGTCGAGGTGCACCTGAGCAATCCGTTCGCGCGGGAGCCGTGGCGCCACACGTCAGTTGTGACGCCGGTCGCCGACGGGTGCATCAGCGGGTTCGGCGGTATGGGATACGACTTGGCGATCGACGCCGTAGCGAGGATGCTGGATGCATGAGTGAGCTTCCCCGCATGGACGTGGCGTCGCGCCTCGGGCGGTTGCGCGAGCGAATGCCCGAGGCGGAGTGTGACGGCCTCCTGCTCACGAACCTCGTCAACATTCGGTACCTCACCGGCTTCACGGGATCGGCGGCGCTGCTTGTCGTCCTGCCCGACGACGCCGTCCTCGTCAGCGACGGCCGCTACACGTTCCAGTCCGCTGAGGAGCTGGCGGCGGCGGGTGTCGAGGCGCGGATCGAGATCGGCGCGCTGAGCGGCCAGCGCGAAGCGGTGACGGGCGCCTGCAAGGGCGTCGCCCGCGTCGGCCTCGAGGCCACCAATGTGAGCTGGTCCCGCCAGCGCGCCTTCGCCCAGGACTGGCTCCCCGACAGCGAGCTGGTCGCGACGGAAAACCTGGTCGAGGAGCTCCGGCGCGTGAAGGACGATGGCGAGATCGCCCGCATCGCCGAGGCCTGTCGCATCGCCGACGAGGCCCTCGCCCGCGTCCGCCACCGGCTCGCCGAGGGCGTCACCGAGGCCGACTTCGCCCTCGAGCTGGATTTCGAGATCCGCACACTCGGCGCGAGCGGGAACTCGTTCGAGTCGATCGTGGCGTCGGGGCCGAACGGCGCCAAGCCGCACGCCCGCCCGTCCGACCGGCGGGTCGAGCCCGGCGAGCTCATCGTTCTCGACTTCGGCGCCATGGTCGACGGCTACTGCTCGGACATGACCCGCACGCTGTGCGTGGGCGCGCCGGCGTCGTCGACGCTCGAGCGCATGGTCGAGGTGGTGACCGAGTCGCAGGCGGCGGGCGTCGCCGCGGTGCGCGCCGGCGCCGGTGCCGCGGGAGTTGACCGCGTTTGTCGCGACGTCATCGCCGACGCCGGCTGGGCCGACGCATTCATGCACTCGACCGGGCACGGCGTCGGGCTCGACATCCACGAGGCCCCCACGGTGTCAGCCACGTCGACAGACACGCTCGTCGCCGGCCAAGTCGTCACCGTCGAGCCTGGCGTGTACCTTCCGGAGTACGGCGGCGTCCGCATCGAGGACACCGTCGTCGTGACCGACGACGGCTGCCGCCGCCTCACCAACGCTCCGAAAGACCTGGTGCTGTCTGCATGACTGTCTCGACCAATGACTTGAAGAACGGGATGACGATCGACCTGCCTGAGGGCCTGTTCAGCGTGGTCGAGTTCCAGCACGTGAAGCCGGGCAAGGGCGGTGCGTTCGTGCGCACCAAGCTCAAGAACACCCGCACCGGCGCGGTCGTCGACCGCACGTTCCGGGCCGACGAGAAGGTCGAGCAGGCGGTCATCGACAAGCGCGACATGCAGTACCTGTACCGCGACGGCGAGGACTACGTGTTTATGGACTCGACCACGTACGACCAGATCCACGTGAGCGAGGCGCAGCTCGCCAACGCGGCGCCTTACGTGAAGGAAGGCGACTCCGCCGTCATCCAGATGTACGGCACCGAGATCGTCGGCGTCGACCTACCTGCCGCCGTCGAGCTCACGATCACCGAGACCGAGCCCGGCGTACAGGGCGACCGCGTTTCGGGCGCCCGCAAGCTCGCCACGCTGGAGACCGGGCTCACCGTTCAGGTGCCGCTGTTCGTCGAAAAGGGCGAGCGCATCAAGGTCGATACGCGGACGGGGGAGTACATCACCCGCGCGTGACCATCCCGGTATGACCGTCGGGACGCGCCGCGAGGCGCGGGAACGGGCGTTGTCGTTGCTGTACGAAGCGGAGGCCAAGGGCACCACGGTCGCCGCGGTGCTGGCTGATCTGCCGCTGCCGGCCGACCCCTTCAGCGTTGATCTCGTCAACGGCGTCGAACGCCAACGCGATGTCATCGACCAGCTCATCGAGCGGTTCTCGATCGACTGGACGATCGACCGCATGCCGGTCGTGGACCGCACCGTGCTGCGCCTCGCGATCTACGAGCTCCTCGACCACGCCGACGTGCCGACCGCCGCCGTCCTGTCCGAGGCCGTCGAGTTGGCAAAGCAATACTCGACCGAGGACTCGGGCCGCTTCGTCAACGGCGTGCTGGCCGCCGTCGCCTTGGAAGTCCGGCCCTAACCCTCGTTCTGGGCGGATCTACCGTCGCTCAGGGCGCGCGGATCCGCCCAGAATGCAGATGGTGGGTCTAGCGGGCGGCCTTCTTCGCCTGCTTGGCGGCGCGCTTTTCCTTGAGGGACTTGCCCTTCTTCTTCTCGTTCGGCTTCTGGGACGGGACTTTTCCGGGCATGCAATTGAGGGTAGTCCTGCGACGCGGTAGGTCTCGGGTATATTCGGGCTGACCGTGAAGCGAGTCCCGTGAGGCTCGCACGGACGAAAGGACATGGCCGCATGGCCGAACGTGAACGCTCACTGGCGCCCCCGCATGGGGGCGTTTTTGTTCCCCGGGCCCAGGTCATGGACGGCGAAGACCTGCGCCGGGCGATCACGCGTATCGCCCACGAGATCGTCGAACGCAATCACGGTCTCGACGGCGTGGTCATCGTCGGCCTGCAAACCGGCGGCGTCCCGCTCGGCGAACGACTGGCCGAGGAACTCCTCCGCATCGAGGGCGTCGAAGTCCCGACCGGCTCGATCGACGTGGCGTTCTACCGCGACGACATCGGGCTCCGGCCGGTCCTCCCCGAAGCGGTCACCGACGTGCCGGTCGACCTGGCCGGGCGCACGGTGATCCTCGTCGACGACGTGCTCTTCACCGGCCGCACGGTGCGCGCCGCACTCAACGCCCTGGCCGATTACGGCCGGGCCCGGGCCGTGCAACTTGCGGTGATGATCGACCGCGGCCACCGCGAGCTTCCGATCCGGCCGGACTTCGTCGGCAAGAACCTGCCGACCCGGCGCGACGAGATGGTCGATGTCACGCCCGAAGGCGTGACCCTCGGCGACATCGTGGTGACGCCATGAGCCGGCACTTGCTCTCGATCGACGACCTCGGCGCCGAAGGCATCGAAGAAGTGCTCAAGCTGGCCGACTCATTCGTCGAGGTCAGCCATCGCGACATCGCACGGGTGCCCGCTCTACGCGGCAAGACGGTCGTGTCGCTGTTCTACGAGGACTCCACCCGCACCCGCCTGTCGTTCGAGACCGCGGCCCGCCGGCTTTCGGCCGACACGATGACGTTCTCGGTCTCGACGTCGTCGGTCAAGAAGGGCGAGTCACTGCGCGACACGGTGCAGACGATCGACGCCATGGGCGTCGACGCGATCGTCGTGCGGCACCGCTCGGCGGGCGTGCCCCATCAGGTTGCCCACTGGTCGACGTCGGCGGTGATCAACGCGGGCGACGGATGGCACGAGCACCCCACGCAAGCGCTGCTCGACTGCTACACGATCCGCCAGCGCTTAGGCGGCGTGGCCGGCAAGCACATCGCGATCGTGGGCGACATCAAGCACAGTCGCGTGGCCCGGTCGAACATCCTCGCCTTCACCGCGCTGGGCGCCGACGTCACCATCGTCGCCCCACCCACGCTGCTGCCACCCTCACTTGCTGGGTGGCCGGTCACCGTCAGCCACGACCTCGACGCGGTGCTGCCCAAAGTCGACGTCGTCTACCTCCTCCGGCTCCAGAACGAACGCATGACCGAAGCGCTGCTGCCATCGGCGCGCGAGTACACGGCGCGCTATGGGCTGACGCGAGCGCGGGCCGCGCTGCTGGCTGACGACGCCATCGTCATGCATCCGGGACCGATGAACCGCGGCGTCGAGATCGCTGCGGAAGTCGCCGACCTGCCGTCATCGGTGATCACCCAACAAGTGGCCAACGGCGTCGCCGTGCGCCAGGCGGTCCTGTTCCTCCTGCTCGGTTCGGGGGCCTCGCGTGCCGCGTGAGCTCGTGATCAAGGGCGGCCGCGTGCTGACGCCCGACGGGCCGCGCCCCGGCGACGTCGCCATCAAGGACGGCGTTGTGGTCGCAGTCGGCGACGACCTCGACGGCAAGCACGTCCTCGACGCCGCTGGGTGCGTGGTTGGCCCCGGGTTGGTCGACCTCCATACGCACTTGCGCGAGCCGGGTCGCGAGGAAGCGGAAACCGTCGACAGCGGTGCGCGCGCCGCGGCACTGGGCGGGTACACCGCGATCGTCGCCATGCCCAACACCGAGCCCGCCATCGACTGCGCAGCCGTCGTGCGCGAGGTGCTCGAGCTGGGCGCATCGAGCTGCTGCGACGTGCGCGTGGCCGGAGCAATCACCGTTGGTCGGGCCGGCGAACGGCTCGCCCCCCTGGGGGAGATGGCCGACCTCGGCGTCCGCCTCTTCACCGACGACGGCGCCGGTGTGCAGGACGCGCGCCTCATGCGCCGGGCCTTCGAATACGCGACCGCCCTCGACGTCACCCTCGGCCAGCACTGCGAAGACGCCGCCCTGGCTGCCGGCGGTCACATGCACGAAGGCGAGTGGTCGAGCCGCCTCGGGATCGCCGGGATCCCGGCCGAGGCCGAGGAGCTCATGATCATGCGCGACCTCGCGCTGGCGCGCCTCACCGGCGCCCGAGTCCACTTCCTGCACGTGTCGACCGCCGGGTCGGTCGAACTCCTCCGCAGCGCACGCGAGGACATCAGGTACAGCGCCGAAGCCGCACCGCATCACTTCACCCTCACCGACGAGGCGGTCGCGGGCTATGACCCGCTGTTCAAGGTGAACCCGCCGCTGCGATCGGCGAACGACGTCGCTGCCATCAAGGCGGCCTTGGCCGACCTCACCATCGGCGTGATCGCCACCGACCACGCACCGCACGCCGCCGAGGCCAAGGAAGCGCCCTTTGACGAAGCGCCCCCAGGGATGCTGGGCCTCGAGACCGCTCTCGCCCTGGCCTTGACCGAACTCGACCTCACCGAGCAACAGGTCTTCGACCGCATGTCCGCCCGGCCGGCCGAGATCGCCGGTCTGGCCGGCCACCACGGCGTGTGGATCGAGAAAGGCGCGCCCGCGAACCTCTGCGTGGTCGATCCCGCCGCCCAGTGGGTCGTCGATCCCGCGGCCCTCGCCAGCCGCAGCCGCAACACGCCCTACGCCGGCCGCAAACTCACCGGCAAGGTGCGCCATACGATCCTGCGCGGCGAGCCGATCGTCATCGACGGGGTGGCGCAGCGATGACCGTCACCGAGGCGCTCTTGGTGCTGGCCGACGGCACGACCTTTGAAGGCGAGGCGATCGGCGCGACACCGCCGGACGGCATCGCCACCGGTGAGGCCGTCTTCAACACCGTCATGAGCGGTTACCAGGAAGTGATCACCGACCCGTCCTATGCCGGACAGATCATCGCCTTCACGTATCCGCACATCGGCAACTACGGCGTCACCGGCGACGACGACGAGAGCGCGCGGCCCTACTGCCGCGGCGTCGTGATTCGCGATCTGGCGCGCCGCCACTCGAACTGGCGCGCGAGCGGCGACCTTGATGGGTTCCTTCGCCACCACGGTGTCGCCGGCATCGCCGGGGTCGACACGCGGCGCCTCACGCGGCACATACGCGAGGCGGGCGCCATGCCCGCCGCGTTCGGCACCGCGGGCGACACTGCACTGAAGGCGGCCGCGCTGGCGGAGCCCGGCACCGACGGGACGGACCTCGTCGCCACCGTGACGTGCGATGCGCCGTATCTCGTCGGCAGCGGTGCGCATCGCGTCGTGGCCTACGACTTCGGCATCAAGCGGACAATCCTCCGCCACCTCTCGCGCCTGGCGACCGTGGAGGTCGTGCCCGCGTCGACATCCGCCGCTGACGTGCTGGCGCGGAAGCCCGACGGTGTCTTCTTGTCGAACGGCCCGGGCGACCCGGCGGCCGTGAGTTACGCGAGAGACACGATCACGCAGTTGCTCGGGAACGTTCCCGTCTTCGGGATCTGCCTCGGTCATCAGTTGCTCGGCGCCGCGCTGGGAGCCGACACGTACAAGCTCAAGTTCGGCCACCACGGCGGGAACCACCCGGTGCAGCGCTTGGCCGACGGCGCGGTCGAGATCACGAGCCAGAACCACAACTACGCAGTCGTCGAAGGATCGATCCCGGGCGCCGACGTCACCCACCTCAACCTCAACGACGGCGTCGTCGAAGGCCTCCGCTGCCGCGACGTCCCCGCCTTCAGCGTCCAGTACCACCCCGAAGCCGGCCCCGGCCCCCACGATGCCGAATACCTCTTCGCCCAATTCCAAGAACTGATGAACAATGCCTAAGCGGACGGACATTCATTCGATACTCGTGATCGGGTCGGGGCCGATCGTGATTGGGCAGGCGTGCGAGTTCGACTACTCGGGGACGCAGGCCTGTCGCATCCTCCGCAGCGAGGGGTATCGGGTCATCCTCATCAACTCGAACCCGGCGACGATCATGACCGACCCCGAGGTCGCTGACCGCACGTACATCGAGCCCTTGGCGCCCGACGTCGTCGCCGCCGTGATCGAGCGCGAGCGGCCCGATGCGCTCTTGCCCACGCTCGGCGGCCAGACCGCGCTCAACCTGGCGATGGCTTGTGTCGAGCGCGGCGTGCTCGACCGCTTCGGCGTCGAGTTGATCGGCGCCAATGCGCTTGCCATCGAGACGGCCGAAGACCGCGAGAAGTTCAAGGCGGCCATGACTGAGATCGGCCTCGCGGTGCCACCGTCGGGCTTCGCCTACACCCTCGACGAGGCCATGCGGGTCGGCGACGAGGTCGGCTACCCGGTGATCGTGCGGCCGTCGTACATCTTGGGCGGCGCCGGCACAGGCATCGCGGCCAACGCGGAGCAGTTGCAACACATCGCCGCCAACGGCCTCGATGCCAGCCCGATCACCGAGATCCTCATCGAGCGATCGATCGCCGGCTGGAAGGAGTACGAGCTCGAAGTCATGCGCGATCGGGCCGACAACTGCGTCGTCGTGTGCTCGATCGAGAACTTCGACCCGATGGGTGTCCACACCGGCGACTCGATCACCGTCGCGCCGGCCCAGACGCTGTCCGATGTCGAGTATCAGAAGATGCGCGACGCCGCCTTCGCATGCATCCGTCGCATCGGCGTCGACACGGGCGGATCCAACATCCAGTTCGCCATCAACCCCGAGAACGGCGACATGGTCGTGATCGAGATGAACCCCCGCGTGAGCCGGTCGAGCGCGCTGGCCTCGAAGGCGACCGGCTTCCCGATCGCCAAGATCGCGGCGCGCCTCGCGGTGGGCTACACGCTCGACGAGATCCCGAACGACATCACCAAGAAGACGCCGGCCAGCTTCGAGCCGACGATCGACTACGTCGTCACCAAGATCCCGCGGTGGGCGTTCGAGAAGTTCCCCGGCGCGGGCGACGTCCTCGGAACGCGTATGCAGTCCGTCGGCGAGGCGATGGCGATCGGCCGCACGTTCCCCGAATCGCTCCAGAAGGGACTGCGTTCGCTCGAACACGGCCGCTGGGGTCTCAACTGCGATCCGGCCGAGGAGGCGCTCCACGACCTGGACGATGACGAGCTCGTCCGTCGGGCGGCCATCGCGACGCCCGACCGGCCTTTCCAACTCGAGGCCGCCCTGCGCCGCGGTATCTCGGTCGACCGGTTGGCCGAGGCCACGCGCGTCGACCCTTGGTTCCTCGACCAGATCGCCGCCCTCGTGGAGGAGCGCGCTCATCTCGCCGGCGTCGGGTTCGCGGCGATGCAGCGCGCCGACTGGCGGCGAGCTAAGCGCCTGGGGTTCAGCGACGCGCAACTCGGTTGGCTCTGGGGCGTGCCCGAGTCCGACGTGCGTGCGGCGCGCACCGCTGTCGGCGTCACCGCTGTGTTCAAGACCGTCGACACCTGCGGTGCCGAGTTCGACGCCGAGACGCCGTACCACTACTCGACCTACGAGGACGAGGACGAAGTCCGTACCACCACGAAAGAGCGGATCATCATTCTCGGCTCGGGCCCGAACCGCATCGGCCAGGGCATCGAGTTCGACTACTGCTGCGTCCACGCCGCCTTCGCCCTGGCCGACGCCGGTTACGAGACGGTGATGGTGAACTGCAACCCCGAGACGGTGTCCACCGACTACGACACCAGCGACCGGCTGTACTTCGAACCGCTCACGCTCGAGGACACGCTCAATGTCATCGAGGCCGAGCAGCGGACGGGCACATTGGCCGGCGTGATCGTCAGCCTGGGCGGCCAGACACCCCTCAAACTCGCGGGCCAGTTGCCGCCCGGTCTCGTCCTCGGCACCAGCCCCGAGGCGATCGACCTGGCCGAGGATCGCGAGCGTTGGAATGCCCTCTGCGCCCGTCTGGAGATTCCGCAGCCGGCCGGCGGCACCGCGGTAACGGTCGACCAGGCCCTGACCATCACCGGCCGGATCGGCTACCCGGCCCTCGTGCGGCCCAGCTACGTGCTCGGCGGCCGGGCGATGGAGATCGTCTACGACGACGCCGACCTGCGCCGGGCCATGGCCGAGCTGGCCGGGTTCGGCTCGCTCGGTCGGGAGGGCGGCCTGTCCGCCGAACGTCCGGTGCTGGTCGATCGATTCCTCGAGGACGCGATCGAGGTCGACGTCGACGCGATTCGCGACGCCGCCGGCGAGGTGGTGATCAGCGGCGTCATGGAGCACGTCGAAGAGGCGGGCGTGCACTCGGGTGACAGCGCGTGCGTCATCCCGCCGCCGACGCTGCCGCAAGCGACCATCGAGGTCATCGAAGGCCACACGCGTGCGATCGCCGACGCGCTCGACGTTCGCGGTCCGATCAACGTGCAGTACGCGGTCAAGAACAGCCAAGTGTTCGTGATCGAAGCCAATCCTCGGGCGAGCCGCACCGTGCCGTTCGTCGCCAAAGCCACCGGCGTCCCCGGGGCCAAGATCGCCGCGCGCGTGATCGCCGGCGCGACGCTGCGCGAGCTGCGCGACGAGGGCCTGTTGAAACCGCCGGTCACGGGCGGTCACGTCAGCGTGAAGGAAGCGGTGTTGCCGTTCAACCGCTTCCCCGACGTCGACACCATCCTCGGGCCCGAAATGCGATCGACCGGCGAAGTCATGGGTATCGACGCCACCTTCGGACTGGCCTTCGCCAAAAGTCAGATTGCCGCAGGCGACCGGTTGCCGGAAAGCGGCTCGGTCTTCTTCTCGCTCGCCGATCGCGACAAGCTCGCCGGCCTCGGCGCCGCGCTCAAGTTCGCCGAGCTCGGCTTCGCGATCGCCGCGACCGCGGGCACCGCGGCCTACCTCGAAGAGAACGGCGTTCCCGTTGAAACGGTCGTGGCCAAGGTGGGCGAAGCGACGGGAAGCGACGCGGTGGAGTTGATCTCGTCGGGGAAAGTGCAGCTCGTCGTGAACACGCCGCGCGGCCGCTCGCAACGGGCCGACGGTGAGCACATCCGTTCCGCCGCGAGTGTGCACCGCGTGCCGTGCCTCACCACCGTCGCCGCGGCGCGCGCCGCCGCGGCCGGCATCGCCGATTGGGGCCGGCACACGTTGTCGGTGAAGTCGTTGCAAGAGTTCCTGGCCGACGACCAGTTGCAGCTGCCCCTCTGATGGCGCGCATGAGTGTGCAATCCGCGACCGACGTACAGTCAAACTGATGCCGGGCGAGACGACCCACATCAAAGGTAGAGAGGGAGTCTGGCGCGCCAAGAGGTGGCTCGAACGCACCGGAACGGCGGAGGTCTTGGTCACGTCTGACCTCGTGGCGATGAGCTCGGTACTGGAAGTTCCCATCGAACGGGCTCGTGTGCGTTCGTTCGACCTCCACGGCGTGTACGGGTCTCCACGCCGATTCTTCTTTGCGGAAGTCAAGCACTACGAAGGCCCAGTGGGCGGGCAGAGCTATGACGAATTCCTTGCGACTGCCTACTGCAAGGCGCGTGAGCACGATGGCGCAACGTGTGACTTCATGTTCATCACCTGGCACCCGTTCTTAGTGAAGTCCTGGCGCTCACTCCGAACGGCGGCTCGGGTACGGGAGGCCATCAGAGCTCGCCGCGATTGGCTTCCTGACGTTGTGGAAGTCAGCGATGATCTATGTGAATCGGTTGCCGCGAGGTTGTGGCTCATCGTTCTGAGCGATAAGAGCAGTGATCTGCAGCTTCCACTCGCGACCGCCCGACAGCTGTTCGCTCTTATGCCCGACCATGCGGACCCGCTCGGCATCATGTATCCGGGAGCACAGGAATGAGCAGACGCCCGCACCTGGCCCCCTCAGACTTGCCAGCGATCATTCTCGGGGTCAAGCAAGCCATGATTTCTGAATTGGTTCTTGCGGCACCCGGCTGCCAGGCGCGACCGACGCGATTCTTCAACCACTCATTCATCCCAGATGTTGAGCTGATCTGGGCGTCATCGCCGCGTTTTCGACGTGAGGTGTATTACCGCGGCTACTCGGATCCAGGCCTCCTCGCCATCGATATCGACGCGCTCCAGCACTCGCGAGGCGTCGTCTTTCTTGGGGGTGTGGCGCCCGATGCCCAAAACAACGCCGCACTTGGTGCAGCCCTCAGACGTGCGTCTGAACTCCTGGTGGTCGAGCAAGGCGCCCTGGAGATGCTCGCGACACAGCTGCGAAGCGAGCTCACAGACGTCACCAACGCGATGCTCAGCATCGGCCGCGGCTACCTCACCGTGTCGCATGCACTGCGACTTGGTCAGACGCTGAGCGCGATAGGTCCGACTCGCGGAAAGGAGCGAGTTCTTGAAGCGCTCGGCCCATTTGCGCCGGAGGATCCGGGCGCAGTGTGGCCGCCGATTCGCTCACAACAGTCTCCGCGGCGACCTCGCATCAGCCGTCATTTAAGCGACCTCGTCCCACTTCGGTCTCACGCGCCGTCACAACGCCACAGCCTGCCGTCGCATCGTCGTCCGGTGGACTGCGGACTTCGCCAGCGGCCGATCAGAAACTGACCAGCTATGCACCGAAACATGTTGATTCGCGAGCCACAACTTGGAGGAATCGGGTGACAACTTACACAGACGACTACGCCGGTCGATTGTGCGATCGATACGAGGCACCGTTGCTAGTGATCGCACGACTGGGCGATCGGTCCACAGACGAGCTGCTTCAGCGCGTCAGTGAGGAGACCAAGGGCCCCGGGCGGGATTCACGCGCCGACCTTGCGCGGATCGCCGAGTCGAACGATGGTGTCGGTGTCCCACTGGGACGCGACTTTGTCGACCTGCTAATCGACGTTGTAGTCACGAGTCGCGCGTCGAGGACTCCTCTCCCTCAGTTGGTCGCTCAGACGGCCACAGAGTTGAGTCGCGTAAACGCTGACGTCAATCCGGCCGTGCTGAGTGAGCGCTTGACGTCGTTGGCGCGCACGCCTGTCGTCGCGTCACTTGCTATCGACGAGGACCTGCTGGCCGAGAACGCAGCTGTGTACATCGACAGTCGCATCCTTCGAGACTTCCGTCCCGCATACGACGAAGACATCACCGGGACTCCCGTCGGAATCTCGCGATACGCATCGCAACAACGACTCCGCATCCGCTATTGGAGCGCTGGTCGGGAACGCGTTTTCGAGATCACCATGCGCGACGAGGATCTTGATGACCTCGAGCGTTGGGTGTTCCGTGCGAAGAGCAAATTGTCGCTTCTTCCGGAGCCGGTGCGCCGGGCTGCCGACCCCGGGGTTTAGGTACTAGTGGTTGAACGAACGCACGCGAGCTCCCCTAACGGACAGGTGGCCACCCCGAAGTGGCACGATCGCGGCCGCCTGGGGCCAATCGCGGTGGGGCGCGTGACGCTCAAGAACCCCGTAATGAACGCAGCGGGCACGTACGGCGCCGGTGCCGAGCTGGCAAGCTTCGGCGACTTGTCAGCCCTCGGTGCTTTCGTCACTAAGTCGTTGTCGCTGCGGCCTT
Organism: Acidimicrobiales bacterium; assembly: GCA_035649535.1. Lineage (GTDB taxonomy): Bacteria > Actinomycetota > Acidimicrobiia > Acidimicrobiales > JACDEA01 > JACDEA01. The sequence goes on from DASRJI010000148.1 coordinate 33,892, forward strand.
GGCGTGGCAACCAGGGCCACAACCTCACACCTGCCCCGGGCGGCGGAATGTTGAATTCGGTCGGTCTCAAGAACCCCGGCGTACGTCGCTGGATCGAGGAGGACTATCCACGTCTCGCTCACACCGGAGCCGCGGTCGTCGTAAGCCTTTGGGGCACGACCGTTGAGGCCGTGGTCTCGGCAGCGATGGCGGTAGAGCAATACACCGACGCGATCGCGATCGAGGTGAATCTGTCGTGTCCGAACTCTGGCAGTCCGCACCTCCTCGTGTCGCACGATCCCGGCCTGATTCGCCGGCAAATCGGAGCTATCGCGGACCGGCTCGAGCACACACCGGTTTGGGCAAAACTTGCACCGTCCGCACCGGACATTGTGGCCTGTGCCGCGGCGGCTGCTGATGTGGGAGCAGATGCCGTCACGCTCGTGAACACACTTTCAGCTATGGCCGTCGACACGGCGTCGCAAGCACCAACGTTGTCCGGGATCTATGGAGGCCTGTCGGGCCCGCCACTGCACGCGATCGCACTACGCGCAGTTCATCAGGTTCATGCCGCTCGTCAAGACATCCCGATCATCGGCGTGGGTGGCGTTTCAGACAAGACAACCGCGCTCCGGATGTTCGTCGTCGGCGCACGGGCAGTTCAGGTCGGTACTGCGTGTTTCGCAGACCCGCGCACTCCGCACAAACTCGTGACCCAGCTATCCAAGGCCTTCGGCCGCGGAGGCTTCGACTACGGCGCATTGGTCGGATCAGGGGTGACAGCCGTCTCGCCCCACGAGTTCGGCACGCGAGTTGCGGCTCCCGCATCTCCGGATCCGCCCGGACGCCGCCGGTCCCGCATCGATATTCCCGAGCGCGCGCCTCGTCGGCTTCCGCCCGTCTACGCAGGTGTGGCGCGCCCGCGTCCACGAGCGCGCGGGCTGATGAGACCGGGTGAGGAGTCGTGAGCGGGCGTACACAACGGCAGTGCTGCGGTCACTCCGGAGACCGTCGTGAACGGCACGGCGTCGCCGCCGTGCGCGAACTGATAGGAGCGGCCCATGGCTGACATCCGTGACTCCTTGGCCGTCGCCCTCGACGTCGACGACCTCGTCGTCGCCAAGCGGCTGGCGAAGCAGTTGCGACCGTACTTCGGCGTCGCCAAGGTCGGCCTCGAGCTGTACAGCGCGGCCGGCCCCGACGTCGTCCCTGCGTTCGCCGAGCTCGGGTACCGCGTCTTCCTCGACTTGAAGTTCCACGACATCCCGACCACGGTCGGGCGCGCGGCGAGAGTGATCGGCGCGCTGGGCGCGCAGTTCTTGAACATGCACGCGGCGGGAGGCGTCGACATGTTGCGCGCTGGTGTCGACGGCCTGGCCGCCGGCGCGGCGGCTGCCGGCCTTACGCCGCCGACCGCGCTCGGCGTGACGATTCTCACGAGCGAGGTCAACGCGCCGCGCGACCTCATGGTTGAACGGATCGAGACGACATTGAAGGCCGGCTGCGGCGGCGTTGTGTGCGCGGCGAGCGACGTCGCGACGGTCAAGGCGATCGGTCCCGACCTATTCGCCATGGTCCCGGGCGTCCGCATGGAAGGCGATCCGCTCAATGACCAGGGTCGGCCGGCGACGCCCGCCGCTGCGCTCGCGGCAGGCGCCGATGTCGTGATCCTCGGCCGTTCGGTGACGGCGGCGGCGGACCCTGTCGAAGCCGCCGCGCGTCTCATGGAGTCGCTGGAACCGGCGCGCTAGGGTGCGCGGCATGCCGCTGCCCCCTTCGCTGTCTCCTGAACAGCGCCAGGCCGCTCTCGCGAAGGCGGCGGCGGCGCGCCGCCTTCGGGCCGAGCTCAAGGAAAAGCTCAAGATGGGCTCGCTGTCACTCCGCGAGTTGATCGATCAAGGCGAGCGCGACGACATCGTCGGCAAGATGAAGGTGCTGTCAGTGATCGAGGCCCTTCCCGGTGTCGGGAAGGTGAAGGCGCGCCGGTTGATGGAGGACGTCGGCATCAGCGAGACGCGGCGGTTGCAGGGCTTGGGCGACAACCAACGCAAGAAGCTCTTCGAGAAGCTGTCGGAGCAGTAGTCCACCAGCTTGCTCTTCATCATCTCCGGGCCGGGGGGCGTCGGGAAGGACACGCTCGCCCGCCGGCTCCTCGCCGCTGACCTCACACTCACGCTGAGCCGATCGTGGACGACGCGTCCGCCTCGGCCCCGTGAAACCGATGCCGACTACAACTTCGTCACCGTCGACGAGTTCCGCACCGAGATCGATCGAGGCGGCTTCTTGGAGTGGGCCGAGTACCTCGGGCACTTCTACGGGACGCCCGTTCCCCAGTCGGACGCCGACGTGATCCTCGTGATCGAAGTCCAGGGTGCCGCCCAGGTACTCGAGAAGGCATCCGACGCGGTGATGATCCTGCTCGTGCCGCCGTCGCGTGAGGCGCTGGCGGCGCGCCTGGGGTCTCGAGGGGACTCGCCGGACCGCATCGAGGAGCGCCTGGCGTCGGCCGACGCCGAGATGGCACGCGGGCGTGAGCTGGCGCACCACGTGGTCGTCAACGACGACGTCGAACGGGCTGCGGCCGAGGTGGCCTCTATACTGGCTAGCCACCGCAAAACGACCTCCTAGAGGAGCCATGGCGCCGCGCGACCAAAACATGATGTATCCGCCCATCGAGGATCTCCTCGACAAGGTCGATTCGAAGTTCACGCTCGTCGCCCTGGCCGCCAAGCGGGGACGGCAGGTGAACTCGTACTACAACCAGCTCGGTGAAGGCCTGGGGGCCATCGTCCCGCCGCAGGTGACGTCGGTGTCTCGGAAGCCCTTGTCGATCGCCCTCGAGGAGATCGCGGCCAACAAGATCACCTACGTGCGGACCGAGGACGCCGAGGAAACCGTCAAGTAGGTAGGTAGCGCTTGAGCAGGTTGGCCGGCCGCCGCGTCGTTCTCGGGGTCGCCGGAGGCATCGCCGCCTACAAGGCCGTCGAAGTGTGCCGCCGCCTCGTCGACGCGGGCGCGCACGTCAGTCCAGTGTTGACTACAGCCGCCACCAAGTTCGTCGGACCGCTCACCTTCTCCGCCCTCGCGTCGGAGCCCGCGCAAACCGCGTTGTTCGACGGTCCCGATCCGATCCCGCATACGCGGCTCGGCCAGCAGGCCGACGTCATCGTCGTCGCCCCGGCAACGGCCCGGGTGATCGCCGCCTACGTCGCCGGCCTCTCCGACGATCTGCTCACCGCGACGCTCCTCGCCACGCGCGCGCCGGTCGTCATCTGCCCCGCCATGCACACCGAGATGTGGGAGCACCCCGCGGTGCAGGACAACCTCGCGGTATTGCGTCGCCGCGGCGTCCACATCGTCGAGCCCGAAGCCGGCCGGCTGGCCGGCGGCGACGTCGGTGTGGGGCGGCTGGCCGATCCCGCGGTGATCGTGGCCGCGGTCGAGAGTGCGCTGACCGCGCCCGACCTCGATGGGCTGCGCGTGCTCGTCACCGCCGGCGGCACCCGCGAGCCGATCGATCCGGTTCGCTTCATCGGTAACCGATCGTCAGGCAAGCAAGGTCACGCCCTCGCCGACGAAGCCGCGAGTCGCGGCGCCAAGGTCACCCTCGTCACCACGACCGATCGACCGTCAGCCGCCGGTGTCGAGGTGCTGCGCGTCGACACTGCCGCCCAGATGGCCGACGCGGTCCTCGGCCGCGCCGATGTCGTCGACATCGTCGTGATGGCGGCCGCCGTCGCCGACTTCCGCCCTGCCCAAGCGCGCGGCGACAAGATCAAGAAGAGCGCCGGCGTACCCGAGGTCACGCTGGAGCCGACGATCGACATCCTCGCCGCGCTGGGCGCCGACAAGCGCGACGGCCAGATCATCGTCGGCTTCGCCGCCGAGACCACCGACGTGCGCGCCAACGCCGCGCAGAAGTTGCAAGCCAAGAACGTCGACTTTGTCGTCGCCAACGATGTGGCCGAGCCCGACGCCGGATTCGAGCACGACACGAACCGCGTTTTCATCCTCGGCGCCGACGGCACCGAGGTCGAGGTACCGCTCGCTGACAAGCGACAGATCGCCCGCGCCATCCTCGATGTGGTGGCACAACGGAAAGGCGCAGCATGAGCACGTACACCTTCACGTCGGAGTCAGTGACTGAGGGTCATCCCGACAAGATGGCGGACCAGATCTCCGACGCGGTCCTCGACGCGATCCTCGAGAAGGACCCGATGGGCCGGGTGGCGTGCGAGACGCTGCTGACCACCGGGCTCGTCGTCGTGGCCGGTGAGATCACCACCGAGGCCTACATCGACATCCCCAAGCTCGTCCGCCAGGTCGTGTGCGACATCGGCTACGACCGCGAGTCCTTCGGCTTCGACGGTCACACGTGCGGCGTGATCATCAGCATCGATGAGCAATCGCCCAACATCGCCCAGGGTGTCGACTCCGCGCTCGAGATCCGCGCCGGGACGAGCGGCGAGGACATCATCAACGCGCAGGGCGCCGGCGACCAGGGGATGATGTTCGGCTTCGCGTGCGACGAGACCGATGACTTGATGCCGCTGCCGATCTGGCTCGCGCATCGCCTGGCCCAGCGACTGTCCGAAGTCCGTAAGGCCGGCGTGCTGCCGTACCTCCGCCCCGACGGCAAGACGCAGGTCACCTTCGAGTACGAGGACGGGCGGCCCGTTCGCCTCAAGACGGTGCTGATCTCCACGCAGCACCAGCCCGGCCTCGACCTCGAGACGCTGCTCAAGCCCGATCTCAAGGAGCACGTGATCCATCCGTTGCTCCCGCCCCAGTTCGCCAACGACAACTACGAGGTGCTGGCCAACCCAACCGGCACGTTCGAGTTGGGCGGGCCCCACGCCGACACCGGCCTCACCGGCCGCAAGATCATCGTCGACACCTACGGCGGCGCCGCCCGTCACGGCGGCGGCGCGTTCTCCGGCAAGGACCCGACCAAGGTCGACCGTTCGGCCGCCTACGCGGCGCGCTGGGTCGCCAAGCACGTCGTCGCCGCCGGCGCGGCGCGCCGGTGTGAGATCCAGGTTGCGTACGCGATCGGCGTCGCCCGCCCCGTTTCGATCATGGTGGAGACCTTCGGCACCGAAACCGTCGACCCGCAGGCGATCTCGGACGCGATCAACAACGTGTTCGACCTGCGGCCGGCCGCCATCCTGCGCGACCTTGACCTACGCCGTCCGATCTACCGGAAGACGGCGGCCTACGGTCACTTCGGTCGGTCCGAAAAGGACTTCACGTGGGAGAAGCTCAGCCGGCTGGACGACTTCAAACGAGCGCTGAACCTCTCGTAGCCCGCGTCGCGGTCGACGTTCCCGCGATCGACCGCGAGTTCGACTACCTCGTACCCGAAAAGCTGGCCGGCGCCGTGCGGGTCGGCACCATCGTGCGCGTCCCGTTGCACGGCCGGCGCGTGCGCGGATGGATCACCGCGTTGGACATCCCGGTGGAACCCGGCCTCCGGCTCCAGCCCATCGCCAAGATCACGGGCTGGGGGCCGTCACGCGATGTGATCGACGTGGGGGAGTGGGCGGCGTGGCGTTGGGCCGGACGGCGCACAAGTTTCCTGCGCGCCGCGTCGCCCGAGCGGGCCATCCTGGGCCTTCCGGCGGCCGCCTCCCGGCCGGTACCGGCGAGCGGCGTCCCGCAACCACTCGCCGACGAGGCGCTGGCCGGGATGAATACGGTGCTTCGCCTCCCGCCGGGGGCCGATCGCTTTCCGGTCATCGAAGCCGCGGTGCGACGCGGTCCCGCGCTCCTCCTGTCGCCATCGGTCGACGACGCCATCCATCTCGCGCAACGCCTGCGGCGGATGGGCCAGCCCGTTGCGCTCATGCCGCACGACTGGGCGCGCGCCGCGGCGGGCGGCGCCGCCATCGTCGGCGCGCGGGCCGCCGCTTTCGCACCAGCCCCCGACATCACGGCCGTTGTCGTTCTCGACGGCCACGACGACGCGTACGTGGAAGAGCGGGCGCCAACGTGGAACGCGGTCGTCGTCGCCGCCGAACGGGCCCGCCGCGCCGGCATCCCGTGCGTCGTCGTCACGCCGACGCCAACGCTGGAGCTGTTGCAATGGGGCCGGTTGCTCACACCGTCGCGGACCGAGGAGCGGGCCGGCTGGCCTCCGCTGATCGTGATCGACCGCAAGGGCGCCGACCCGCGGTCGGGGCTGTACAGCGAGCGACTGGTGCCGATGCTGCGCGAGGGCCGCGTCGTGTGCGTCCTCAACCGGAAAGGCCGGGCCACGCTGCTCGCTTGCGGGGCGTGCTTCGAGGTCGCCGCGTGCGAGCACTGCGGTGGTTCGGTCGCCCAGGATGGCGACGACGGCCTGGCGTGCCGGCGCTGCGGCCGGGTCCGGCCGCCCGTGTGCCTCAACTGCGGTGCGAGCCGCATGCGGCAACTGCGCGTCGGTGTCACGCGCGCGAGGGAGGAGCTCGAGGCGCTGGCCGGCGTCGCGGTCGGTGAAGTCACCGGCGACACCGGCGACGTACCCGATACGCCGATCATCGTCGGCACCGAAGCGGTGCTGCACCGCGTCCCGGCGGCTGATTCGGTGGTGTTCCTCGACTTCGACCAAGAGC
>DASRJI010000149.1:0-6470 GCA_035649535.1 Acidimicrobiales bacterium
TGGCCGTGTACAAGAGCTACGACAGCTACGTGAAGAAGACCGACCGTCGCATTCCCGTCGTTATCCTGTCGCCGGCTTAGGACTCCCCCAACTGCACCAGCTTGCGCAACTTGGCCTTGGTTGCGCGCGACTCGGTGAGCACGAGTTCGTCGACGACCTGACCGTCCTCCATCGTGAGGAGTCGTTGCGCCTGACTCGCCACGCGGATGTCGTGGGTTACGAGAACGATCGTCTGGCCTTCCGCATGGAAGCGTGCCAACAGCGCGAGGACGTCGGCGCCGCTGCGCGAATCGAGATTGCCGGTGGGTTCGTCGGCCAAGAGGACCGCCGGGTTCATCATCAACGCGCGAGCGATAGCGACGCGCTGCTGCTCGCCGCCTGACAACTGCGCTGGCATGCGATCGGCCTTGCCCGCCAAGCCGACGAGGTCGAGCAGCTCTTCGACGCGCGACGCGAACACCGAGGGCCGCTGGCGAGCGATCACTGCGGGGAGCGACACGTTCTCCGCCGTGGTCAGCGATGGCAACAGGTTGAACATCTGGAACACGAAGCCGACGCGCTCGGCCCTGACGCGTGCCAGGTCTTTGACCGACAGCGTCGCCAGATGGCGGCCGTCGAGCCAGACCTCGCCATGGGTCGGTCGGTCAAGGCCGCCGAGGAGGTGCAGCAGCGTCGACTTGCCCGACCCTGACGCACCCATCACCGCGACGAACTCGCCGGGCGCGACCGCGAAGTCGACATCGGCGAGCGCCGTCACCTCACCACCGGCCGTCTCGTAGGTGCGGCCCAGCTTCCGCGCTTCGACAATCGGTGTCATTCGAGAGGCTCCTTGCGCTCCTTGAATCGTTGCTCGCACACGTCGAGCCATTTCACGTCGGCTTCCAACCGCAGGATGGCGCCCTCGACCAACAGCGCGGTCGCCTCGGAAAGCGCAGGGTCGGCTTGCGCTTGGGCCAACGCGGCGAGCGACTGCACGTGCTGGCGTCGCTGCTCGCGAACCAGGACGAGCGGGTCGGTCCCGGGGATGAGGCTGCGCACCAGCACCTTCATGAAGAACTCGTCGCGCAGTCGCACCGGTCCCTCGACCGGATCGTCACACCACGCGGCGAGGGCACTGCGACCGGCCTGCGTCAACGAGTACACCTTGCGGTCGGGCAACAGATCCTGCGGCACCACTTCAGCCTCGACGAAGCCCTCCTGCTCGAGTCGGCTCAGCGTTGTGTACACCTGCCCGATGTTGAGCGGCCAGGTCCCGGCGAGCAGCTCCTCGAACACCGCCTTGAGCTCGTACCCATGGCGCGACTCGCCGGCGAGCAGCCCGAGGAGGACGTACTTGAGCATCGCTGGCGCACCCTACTCTCTCTTGTAGGTAATAGCTACTCTGGTATATAGATAGGGCTGTGATCCGAACCATCCGGCTCCTCAACCTGCGCCGCATCGGGCGCCAGCCCCTTCGGGCGGTGCTGGCGGTCGTCGCCGTCGCCGCCGGCTCATCGCTCATCGTCGCCCTGATGATCACGTCGCGGAGCATCAGCGGTTCGATCCGCGACTGGGGGCGGAGCGTCGGTGGCCCGGCGCCGCTCCGCGTCGTCGGCCCACTCGCGTGGGCCGGCCTCGACGAGAACGTCCTCGCCAAGGTCCGCGAGACACCGGGCGTTGGGGCCGCGGTCCCCATCGTTCAGGCGGTGACGATCGCCGAGACCGCGACGGGCTCGAAGACGACGATCGTCGCGCTCGGCGTCGACTGCTCGATCGAAGCGCTCATCGGCAAGATCGGTTGCTCGCCGGCGAGCGCCGCGAGCTCGCCGGCCGCCGCGCCGCCGATCGTGTCGCCTTCGCTCGCCCGGCGGCTCGGCGCCAGCGGCGTCGTGCGTTCCAACCTCGGGCGTATCGCGATGACAAACGCGCCGACGCTCCCGGCGCTCGAAGACCTGAACCAAGGGCGCGTCGCCGTGTTCCCGTTGTCGGTCGCGCAGGCGCAGTTCCATCGGCCTCACCGGCTCGACGTCATCTACGTGCAACCAGCGCCCGGCGTTCGCGTCGGCGCGCTCAAGGCTGAGCTGGCGCGCCGGATCGGCGACTGGAACACCGTTCTCACCCGCGGCGAGCCACCGCTCGGGTACGACTACGCGGGCGTCCTGATTCCGCTGCTGACGGTTATCGGTCTTTTCGCCCTGACCATCGGCGGCATGCTCGTCTACAACGTCGTCGCACTGTCGCTGGCCGAACGCCGGCGCGAGCTCGCACTCGGTTCGGCCCTCGGTGCGACGCCGCGTCGGGTACTCGGCGGCCTCCTCGCCGAGGCGGGCGTCCTCGGGGCCGCCGGAGGCGTCGCCGGAGCCATGCTCGGCGTCGGTGTCGCGTATCCGATCGTCGCCAGCCTCGACACGCAGATACAGAAGCTAAGCGGCGTGGGGATCACCGTTCATCGCGGCGGTCCGATCCCGATCCTCGGCGTGATGATCGGCATCGCGGTCGCCGTGGTCGCCGCCTTCGTCCCGGCGCGTCGGGCGACGCGACTCGACGTCTCCAGCGAGTTGCTCGGTCGATCACACGTCGATGACGTCGGGACGCGCCGCCACCTCGTGCGGCTCGCCGTGCTCCTCGCGATGTTCATCACCGGCATCGTGTTGTGTCGCCTCGGCGGACGGCGCGGCGGAATCGAGATGTGGCAGGGCATCGCCGGTCAAGTCGGGCTCTTGCTCGCCGTCGTCGGCGGGCTCATGGCCGCGGGCACGGCGACGCCCTTCATCGTGCGCGCCGTTCCCCGCATCGCCGGTCGGACGGTCGGCGTGACACGGCTCGCGCTCACGATGCCCGCCCGCGAGGCGGGCCGGACGGCTGCGGTCGCCATGGCCATCGGGACATCGATCGGCCTGGCTGGTGTGCTCGCCAGCCTCATCCCCTCGATCCGCGATGGCGCGTTCGAGTTCGCGCAGCGCAGCGTCGGTGGCGGCGTCCAGGTGGGCACGCTCCCTTACAACAACAGCGCGTCGATCGAAGCGCACCCGTCACCGCAAGCGCTCGATGCGGTGCGCCGGGTGCCGGGTGCCGGCGCGGTCGAACGGTCAATGTTCCTGCTCACTGTGGGTGAGGCCATGCCGATCGCGGTGACGGCGTACGACGCCAAGTCGCTCGCGTGGATGGACACGTTGGCCGGTCGTTCGGCCAACGAGTCATTCGCCCATGGTCAGGTCGTCGTCGGCCCGGGTCTCGCCCGTGCTCGCCACCTGCGCCAAGGCTCCAAGCTTCGGCTCCCCACGCCGACCGGATGGACGACATTGACGGTCGGCGGCATCGTCGCCGATCCGAACGCCAACGGTGTCGCGGTGGTGATGCCGGCCACGGAACTTGAAGCGCGCTGGGGTCCTCAGCGCGGCGACTCCTTCAAGGTGGTTCCGGCGCCCGGCGTATCGTCCGAAGAGCTGGCGCGCCGGATCAACGCGGCCAAGATCGATCCCGACCTCCGCGCCGAGACGCCCGCGGAGCTCGCCGGCGAGTTGGCCGACGACCTGGCTGCGCAGCTGCGGCCGTTCTGGTCACTCCAGCAGGCGTTACTGCTCGTGGCGTTCATCGCCACCGCCGCGACCCTGCTGCTGGCCGGGATACAGCGCCGGCGTCAGCACGGCGTCCTGGCCGCGGTCGGCCTGGCGCCCCGGAGCCTCGCCCGGCTCGCGCTCGGCGAGGCGGCCCTGGTCGGCGTGACCGGCGCCCTACTCGGAATCGTGGCGTCGTTCGGGATTTTCGAAGCCCTCCGCCACGCGACGGTCGTGCTCTTCGGGATCGAAGGCCCCTTCCGCGTCAGCGTCGGCTCCGATGTTCTGTACGTTGTCTTCGCTCTGCTCACTGTGCTGGCCGGTGCGGCTCTACCGGCTTGGCGCACGTCGCGACTCGAGGTGGTTGATGCGCTCAGGTACGAGTAAGTCGGTAATCGCAGCGGCGGTTGCCCTGTTGTTGCTGACCGCGGCATGCGGCGGCAGCAAGAAGGACAACAAGACAGCCAAGAGCGACGCGTCGACCAGCACTACCGAGACGACGGTCGCCGGCGAGACAACGACGACCGCCGCGGGCGGAAGCACGACGACGGCGAAGAAGGGCTCGGCGACGACGGCCAAGGGCTCGGGTACCACCAGCAAGCCGACGCAGGCCGGCGGGGCGCCGGCGCCGGCGACCCCCGGCACGTACGACTACTCGCAGTCGGGCACGTCGAGCCTCGGGACGGTGCCGCCCAACGGCACGCTGGTTGTCGACAAGGCCAACAGCAGCGGTGTACAGGTCTGGCACCGGGCAACCGACCCGTCGCAGCCGACGAGTGACACGACGATCGCGTTCCGGTCCGACGGCCCGTTCATCACCGACTCTGTCCAGCGGGCGTCGGGCCAGACGGTGACGTGCCATTTCGACAAGCCGGTTCCCGCGCCGCCGTTCCCAGCCACCGACGGCAAGCCGATCAGCGGTCACGCCAACTGCGGCCAGATCACCGTCGATGTGAGCGGCAGCATCACCGGCCACCGCACGACCCAGCTCGACGGGCAGACGATCGAGGTCGTCGTCGCCACCGTCACGCTGACGACGCACGGCCAGGTCGAGTCGACCGCTACGCAGACCGAATGGTGGTCCCCCGCCCTCCGTCTGACGGTTCACAGCGAGTCGAAGGTCGACGGCCGCTTCGGCGCCTTCCCCTTCTCCTCCAACGTGACCAGCGATCTCAAATCCGGCCAGCCCCGCTAGCCAGCGGTTCCGCGCGGAGTTGAGCACGCATGCCGTGCTCAACTCCGCGCGGAACGTTCTAGGCGGCGGGTTCGCTGCCGACGACGCTGACGAAGCTCACGCATTCGCCGGGGGCGCCGCCGAGGTTGTGCGTGAGGGCCAGCTTCTTGCCGTTCTGGATCTGGCGCTCGCCCGCCTCGCCGCGGAGCTGGGTCCACGCTTCGAACAGCATGCGCAGGCCCGACGCGCCGATGGGGTGGCCGAAACTCTTGAGGCCGCCGTCGGGGTTGACCGGCAGTTCGCCGTCGAGGTCGAACGTGCCTGCCAGCACCTCTTTCCACGCGGTGCCCCGCTCGGCGAAGCCGAGGTCCTCCATCAGGACCAACTCGGTGGGCGTGAAGCAGTCGTGCACCTCGGCCATCGCCAGCTCGGCGCGGGGGTCGGTGATGCCCGCTTGCTTGTACGCGTCCTCGGCGCAACGGACGACCTCGACGAACGACGTGTAGTCGTAGTCCGGGTCGATGGGCCCCGCCGCCGGGCCGGCGACGAACGACAGCGCCTTCACGTAGATCGGATGATCGGTGTAGCGATGGGCGTCCTCGGCCCGGACGATGATCGCCGCTGCGCTGCCGTCGCTCACCCCGCTGCAGTCGAAGATGCCGAGGGGACCGGCGATCAGCGGCGAGTTGCAGATCGTCTCCTTGGACACCTCCTTCCTGAACTGCGCGCGCGGGTTGAGTGCGCCGTTGCGGTGGTTCTTCCACGCGATGTGGGTGATGACGTCCTTGAACTCGGCCTCGTCAACGCCGTACTTGTGCGCGTAGGCCGGCGCGAGGAGGCTGAACATGGCGGGCGCCGACATCGACGCTGCAGTGCCGTCGCTCGGCGGCGCGCTGCCCGTCAGTCCCGAGAAGCCCGAGTCCTTCAGCTTCTCGACGCCGACGGCGGCGACCATGTCGAACGCACCAGACGCGACCGCGTAGCACGCGTTACGGAACGCTTCCGAGCCGGTCGCGCACATGTTCTCGAGCCGGCTCACCGGCTTGTAGTCGATCTTCAACGGGCGCGACAGCGTGAGGCCGCTGATACCCGAGCCCATCGTGCCGAGCCAAAACGCGTCGATGTCGTCGAGGGCGACACCGGCCGAGGCGAGCGCCTCGTGGGTCGAGTCGATCACCAGTTCATCGACGCCCTTGTCCCAATGCTCGCCGAACGGCGTGCACCCCATGCCGACGATTGCAACGCGGTCGCGAATGCCGTGACTAGCCATCTGAACTCCTTACGGGGCGGGCCTTCCAGAAGTAATTGTGCACGCCGTCGGCGGTGAACAATCGCCGGAACGACATTTCCACTCGATCGCCGATCTTGACCGTGGTGGGGTCGACGTCGGTGAGCTCGCAGCGGAACCGCCCGCCGCCGTCGAAGTCGATCACGGCGGCAACGATCGGCGGGCTCAGTGAGAAGCCGAGATGGTCGACGGTGAAGGTGGCGATCGTCGCCTTCACGTCGGCCAGCCGCTCGGGCACCATCTCGTCGACGGCCCGGCACTTGACACATACGCGCGCCGGCGGGAGGTGGCGCGTCTCGCATTTCGTGCAGCGCGATGCGGTGAAGCCGAACTTCCACTCCTCGCGGCGCTGTGACGGTGGCGCCGCTGGCCGCTCGGGGTCGGGCCGGCGCGGCGGCTCGCGATCGAGCATGCCGCGCCACGTGAGGAACGTGTTGTACGCCAACGTGCCGCGGGCGCTGGCGATCTGCTC
>DASRJI010000150.1:0-44589 GCA_035649535.1 Acidimicrobiales bacterium
GATGGTCATGCCCGGCGACAACACCACCATGACCGTCGAGCTGGGCAAGCCCATCGCCATGGACGAGGGCCTGACCTTCGCCATCCGCGAGGGCGGCCGCACCGTGGGCTCGGGCCGAGTCGTCAAGATCCTCAAGTAGTCGTTCGCGCGTCCACCAAAAGGGGGAGGTCGGCGATCTCGTAGTTCGGCTGTCTGCCTGATGTGCGATTAGGGCGATGCGGCGGACGATGAGGTCATGACGCACCACCGAGCACCCAAGCCCCGCAAGCCGGTCCGCTGGCAGCCTCCCCGCTTCACGAGCAAGCGCACCAGTTCCTGGTCCAAGACGGTCTGAGCCGTACTGTCTCTCGTAGTGGTGCGGGTGTTGCTCGTCGACGATCAGGAGTTGGTCCGCTCCGGGTTCCGCATGCTTCTCGATGCCCAGGACGACATCGAAGTGGTCGGCGAAGCGAGCGACGGCGACCGGGCGATCGAGCAAGCCGCAGCGCTCTCGCCCGATGTCGTGCTGATGGACGTGCGCATGCCGGGCATGGACGGCATCGAGGCGACGCGCCAGATCGTCGCCGCCCAACCCGCAGTGCGCGTGCTCGTCCTCACGACCTTCGATCTCGACGAGTACGTCTACGCCGCGTTGCAAGCGGGGGCGAGCGGCTTCCTCTTGAAGGACGCGCCGGCGGCCGAACTCGTGCGCGGCGTTCGTGTGGTTGCCGCCGGCGACTCCTTGCTCGCGCCGTCGGTTACCCGCCGCCTCGTTGAGGAGGTCGCGGCCAAGGGTGGGCCAACGCGCAAGTCCGAAGCCGTCGACCAGCTCACCGCGAAGGAACGCGAGGTACTCGAGCATCTCGCCCGCGGTCTGTCTAACGCCGAGATCGCCGAGGCGATGTACGTCGGCGAAGCGACGGTGAAGACCCATGTCGGCCACGTCCTCACCAAGCTCGGCGTGCGCGATCGCGTGCAAGCAGTCGTCGTGGCGTACGAAGCCGGCGTCGTGCGTCCGGGTGATCGATGAGGTGGCGGTCAGACGCCGACCTAACCGGGCTGGCGTCGTACGCGAGCGATATCACCGCAATGGTGTTCTACGGGAACCTCATCATCCGCCGGCCGGAGCAGACACTCGACGGCACCGGTACGTGGGTGATGCTGGTGCAAGGCGTCGTTGTCGTACTTGCCCGGCGGCGCCCGTGGATCGCGCTCGGCCTTTGCATCACCGTCGCGTTGATCAGCGCGGCGACGGGTGGCGGGCCGGACCTCAGTGCTGGGGCGCTCGTAGTCTGCACAGCGGCCGTCGCAGCGAGCGGCAAGGGCGGCCTGCGCGGGCTCGCCTCGTTCGTCACCGGATTCGGCGCTGTTGCGCTCGTCGTGTTCGTGCCGTGGTTCCTGCATTTCGAGTCGAACACGGTGTTCACCGGTCCGGCACGCGACAGCAATGCTGGAATGGCGTTCTTCCTTGTCTCAGTGGCGTTCCTCATTCGCGGTGACGTCGTCCGGCTGCTGCTCAGTGCTCGGCACGCCGACGAACGGGCCGAGAAAGCCGTCGCCAATGAACGGGCGCGCATCGCCCGCGAACTCCACGACGTTGTGGCCCACCAGATGAGTGTCGTCGTCGCGCAAGCTCAGGGCGCCAGCGCGGTGCTGGCGTCGGACCCGACAAAGGCGCGGCGTGCCCTCGACACGATCTCGTCGACGTCCCGGGAGGCTCTCGTCGAACTCCGCCGGCTCGTCGACGTCGACCGCGGCGACACCGTCCCTGCGACGAGCTTCGATCCGGCCGTACCGCAGCCTGGCGTTGGACTCGACGATCTGGGGCGGCTGGCGGCCACCGCCGAGGCCGCGGGCCTGACCGTGGCGATGGATATTGAGTGGGCGACCAGCGGTGGCGTGCCCGTCGGGCTCGCACTCTCGGCCTATCGCACCATCCAAGAGGCGCTTACCAATGCGGCGAAGCACGCGCCCGGGGCCGATGTGTCGGTCCTTATCCGCGAGGAGCCGACAGCGTTGCGGGTGGTCGTTACGAACGGGTCCCCGAAGGGGCGTCCGACCGACCTACCGGGCTCCGGCGTGGGCCTGATCGGCATGCGGGAGCGGGTCAGCGTGTTCGGCGGCACGCTCGAGACGGGGCCCACGCCCGAGGGCGGGTGGAGGGTTGTCGCCACCTTCCCTACAATGGACGCTTCCACCTCGAGCGAGTGAGTCATGCCGAAGAACGAGAAGCGGGTCCAGGTGACCCTGGCGTGCGAGATCTGCAAGCGCCGCAACTACATCACGATGAAGAGCAAGGTCAACGACCGCGAGCGCATTGAGATGAAGAAGTACTGCCGATGGGATCGCCAGCACACCACCCACAAGGAAACGCGGTAACTAAAACCGCAGGTCAGGGGTCGAATCCCCCGATGGCGCCGGACATGGCCGGCCTCGTCACCGCCGCAAAAGACGGTGACCGGCAAGCCTTCGAAGAGTTGGTACGAGCTACGCACGCGGACGCGTACACGCTCGCCTATCGACTCACCGGCAACGAGGAGGATGCGAGCGACGTGGTGCAGGAGGCATATCTCAGGGCGTACAAGAGCCTGAAGCGCTTCCGCGGCGACGCGCAGTTCTCCACCTGGCTGTACCGGATCGTGGCCAACTGCGCCGCGACGGCGCTCGGCAAGCGCTCCCGCAACCGTCACGACGAACTCGATGACGACGCCGAGTTGATCGACATCCGGCCCGATTACGACCCGGATGCGCAGCTGGACGGCACGCTCGAGCGCGAGCGGGTTACCGAGGCGCTGCGGGAGCTGCCTGACGGTCTCCGCGCCGTGGTCGTGCTCAGGGACGTCTACGACCTGCCGCACGAAGCCATCGCCAACGAGTTGGGAATCAGCGAGGCCGCGGCCAAGGTGCGCCTGCACCGGGCCCGGCGTCGCCTACGGGAGCGTTTGTTCCCGCTCCGGGGAGAGGAGGCCGCCCGTGCGGTCTGACATCACATGCGAATCGGTCGCCGAGCGGTTGCCGAACATCGTCGAGGGCGCCAAGGCCGACGCCACCGTGACGGCGCACGTCGAGTCCTGCCTGCGCTGCCAGGCCGAGCTCGTGCAGTACCGCAAGCTGCTGCGTTCCCTCCACCAGCTCCGCACTGAGGTCCTCGAGCCCGCCCCCGGCACGCTTACGTCGATTCTCGCCAACCTCGAGGCCGCCGGTGAGCGCGGGGCGATCCGCTCGATGCTCTCCGGTCGCCGAGCTGCCTATGTCGGCGGCATCGCCGTGGCGACCGCCGCCGCTGGCGCCGCCGGCGCCCTCGTGCTCGCCAGCCGAGCCAAGCGCCGCGGCCTCCGCATCGCCAGCTGAGTTTCTGCCTGTCGGGCGCCCAGAATGGGGCCCGAGGGCCGGTGCTACCCTTCTCCGGGGAAAATCCCCCACCCACCGAGGGCAGTAGCTCAATTTGGCAGAGCACCGGTCTCCAAAACCGGCGGTTGGGGGTTCGAGTCCCTCCTGCCCTGCTGGCCCGTCCGCGGGCAAGGGCTATTAGGAGTCGCCATGGGCATGAACCGACAAATGAAGCGCATGATGCAGCGCCAAGGCCAGCTGGCCGAGGACGGCAGCCCTGCGGTTCAGACGCGCGAGCGCCGTGGCCCGCGCCCGCCCGCCCCGCCGCGCAGCAAGAGCGATGTCGGTTTGTTCCGCCGGATGTTCAACTTCGTGCGCGAGGTTCGCGCCGAGCTTCGTAAAGTCGCGTGGCCGACGCGCAACGAGGTGGCCAATTTGTCGGTGGTCGTGCTCGCCACCCTGGTCATACTGATCAGCTTGATCTTCGTCCTCGACCTCGCCTTCGCAAAGGCCGTTCTCTACCTCTTCAAAACATGAGCGACTTCCTGAACCCCGAACCCACCGAGGAGCCCGCCGAGGCAGCCGACGAGGCGCCCTTGGCTGAGGTCATCGACATCGAGGATCTGCTCGACGAGGCCGTCACCGATCCCGACGCCGAAGATGACGACGAGATCGTCGCCGTCGAGAGCCCCTATGACCGCCCGGGCCAGTGGTACGTCGTCCACACGTACGCCGGCTACGAGAACAAGGTGAAGTCGAACCTCGAGAACCGCATCGCCTCCATGAACATGGAGGACCGCATCTTCGAGGTCGTCATTCCCACCGAAGACGTCATCGAATTCAAGAACGGCAAGCGCGTCGTCGTGTCTCGCAAGATGTTCCCGGGCTACTTGCTCGTGCGGTGCGAGCTGGACGACGACTCGTGGTACGTCGTGCGCAACACGCCGGGCGTCACCGGCTTCGTCGGCTCCGGCGCCAAGCCCACGCCGCTGTCGCGCAAGGACGTCGAGAACTTCCTCCAGGTCCCGGCCGAGGGCACCGAGGCACCCAAGAAGACCAAGCCGCGTCTGGAGTACGAGGTCAGCGAGACCGTGCGTGTGCGCGAGGGCCCCTTCGCCGACTTCACCGGCACGATTGCCGAGATCAACGAGGACCAGCTCAAGCTCAAGGTCCTCGTCAACATCTTCGGGCGGGAGACGCCCGTCGAGCTCGAATTCAGCCAGGTCGCCAAGCTCTAAGAGCGTCTGGCCAATGAAAGGACACCCGTAAGCCATGGCGAAGAAACGCGTCGCCGCGATCGTCAAGATTCAGCTGCCTGCTGGTCAGGCCACACCGGCACCGCCGGTGGGTACCGCGCTGGGCCCGCACGGGGTATCGAGCCCCGACTTCTGCAAGCAGTACAACGCGGCCACCGAAAACCAGCGCGGCACGGTCATCCCGGTCGAGATCACGATCTACGAGGACCGGTCGTTCAGCTTCATTCTCAAGACGCCGCCCGCCGCAGTACTGCTGCGCGAGGCGGCTCGGGTCGAGAAGGGTTCGGGCACCCCTGGTCGCGAGACAGCCGGGTCGATTACCCAAGCTCAGCTCACGCAGATCGCGGAAACAAAGATGCCCGACCTGAACGCCAACGACATCGAGGCAGCGAAGCTGCAAGTGGCCGGCACGGCCCGCTCGATGGGCATCACGGTCAACAAGTAGTCAGGTAGGAGAGACATGCCGATTGGAAAGAAGCAGACCGACGCGAGGGCCAAGTACGACCGGGAGACCCTGTATCACCCGGTCAAGGCCATCGACTTCGCCAAGGATCTCTCGACCGCCAAGTTCGACGAGAGCGTTGAGCTGGCCGTTCGCCTCGGGGTTGACCCGCGCAAAGCCGACCAGATCGTGCGCGGCACCGTGAGCCTTCCCGGCGGCACGGGTCAGAACGTGCGTGTCGCCGTCTTTGCCGATGGTCCCGCCGCCGCCGAGGCTCGTGAGGCGGGCGCCGATGTCGTCGGTGCCGACGACCTCGTCGAGCGGGTTCAGGGCGGGTTCCTCGACTTCGACGTCGCTATCGCGACCCCCGACATGATGGGCCAGGTCGGCAAGGTCGCCCGCATCCTCGGGCCGCGCAAGCTCATGCCCAACCCCAAGACCGGCACGGTCACGACCGACGTCGGCAAGGCCGTCAACGAGTTCAAGGGCGGCCGCGTCGAGTACCGCACCGACAAGGTCGGCAACATCCACGTGCCGATCGGCAAGGTCAGCTTCGAGCGCAAGGCGCTGGTCGAGAACTTCCGCGCCGTCCTCGACGAGTTACAGCGGGCCAAGCCGGCGTCGTCGAAGGGCAAGTACATCAAGTCGATCACCGTGTCGTCGACGATGGGCCCCGGCGTCAAGGTCGATCCCAACCAGCTCAAGGTCACTGAAGAGGACCTCGCCGCGGCCGTCTAGTAAGGTCGTCGCTTCCGCAGACCTCCGGTGCGCAGCAGCGCTTAATGGGTTCGCCCGCCCGAGTAGGAGAAACGAAATGGAAAATCCGAGGCCTGAGAAGGTCGCCGTCGTCGACGAGGTGCGTGAGCGCCTGAGTTCGGCGTCCGCCACGATCCTCACCGAGTATCGCGGCCTGACCGTGAAGGACCTGGCCACGCTGCGCCGTTCGCTGCGCGAGGCCGGCGGCGAGTACAAGATCTACAAGAACACGCTCGTACGGTTCGCCGTGCAGGAGCTCGGCCTCACCGACCTCGAAGATCTGTTGACCGGCCCGACGGCGATCACGTTCGTCGAGAACGACGCCGCCGCGGTGGCCAAGGCGCTGCGGGACTTCGGCCGGACCAACCCGCATCTCGTCATCAAGGGCGGCCTGCTAGGCGGCAACGTCCTCACGCCGGCCGACGCCAGCGCCCTCGCCGAGCTGCCCTCCCGTGAGGTGCTGCTCGCCCGCATCGCCGGCGGCCTGGCTGCGCCGATGCAGAAGTTCGCCGGCCTCCTCCAGGCGCTGCCCCGCAACTTCGCCTACGGCCTGAAGGCGCTAATCGCCGAGGCAGAGGCGAAGCCGGCAGCCGAGGCGGAGATGAAGGGTGCGGAGGAGACTCCGGCGCCTGCTGAGCCAGTCGCCGAGACCCCGGCGGAAGCCGAAGCCGAGGTTCCCGCTGAGTCCGAGGCAGAAGCCGCCCCCGAAGAGACCGCAGAAACCGAACCCACCGACGTCGTAGAAGAGAGGGCGCCAGAGGCGCCCACAGAAGGAGCAGAAGATGGCAACTAAGGAAGAGATCCTCGAGTCGATCTCCAGCATGACGGTCCTCGAGCTCTCCGAGCTCCTGAAGGACTTCGAAGAGAAGTTCGGCGTTACCGCGGCCGCCCCGGCGGCCGTTGCCGCAGCCCCGACGGCTGGTGGCGGCGGTGGCGGCGCGGAGGCCGAAGAGGAGAAGGACGAGTTCGACGTCATCCTCACCGCGGCCGGCGACAAGAAGATCCAGGTCATCAAGGAAGTCCGGGCCCTCACGAGCCTCGGTCTGAAGGAAGCCAAGGATCTCGTCGACTCGGCGCCCAAGCCGGTGCTCGAGAAGGTGTCGAAGGATGACGCCGCCAAGGCCAAGGCCGCCCTCGAGGAAGCCGGAGCGTCCGTCGAAGTCAAGTAGTGGCTGAACTGGGGGGATGAAGCGACTCATCCTCCCAGTCCCGAGGTTTGTGCTCAGTTTCGGCCTGGCGCGACCGATGGGGCCGCTACGGAACCCGAAACTTCACTAACGGCGCCGGCGAGTCCGGAAGACGCATTCGACGCGCGCGCCATCATTCGGGACCGACTGATCCAGCGGTTGTGCCTGGCCGGCGGCCTGTGGCTGGGTGGCTACGCCGTCGCCACGGCCCTGGTCGCTGGCAGCGAGCGTGGGCAGCTGCTCCTCGGTGACGTCGCCTTCCACGTGCCGCTGCTGCTTGCCGCCGTCGCCGCGCTGACCGCGGGTGCTCGGCTCGATGGGCGGTCCCGGACTTTCTGGCGGGTGATCGGCCTGAGCGTCGCGCTCATCGCGGTCGGCGAGGGCATTTGGAGCTTTTACGAGCTCGTCCTCCGCGGCGAGCCGCCGACGCCGTCGTGGGCTGATCCCTTCTACCTGCTCGGCTCGTTCGCGGTGATCCCGGCCGTGTTCATCCGGTTCGGAGCCGCGCCGAGCGACCGCCGTAACCGGGCGTGGCTGGACGCAGCCATCGTGACCGCAGGCGCGGGAGCGATCGGCTGGCACGTCCTCATCGGCCCGCAGCTGACCGGCGGCTTGACGGTCGGCGTAGCGAGTCAGGTCGCCTACCCGCTGCTCGACATTGCGGTGCTCGTCGTGCTCGTGTCGGTTGGCTTCGGCGGCCACCGCAAGGTGCCGCCCACGATGACGCTCGTCGGGATCGCCTACGCCATCGCCGCGTTGGGCGACGCCATGTTCAGCTACATGACGCTCCACGGCTTCTTTGCCAGCGGTGGTTGGATCGACATCACGTGGGAAGCCCAGTTCGTGCTCCTCGGTATCGCCGCCGTCGCCGCCATCCGCCACCCGGCAACCGACGCGCAGGTGGTCACGCTCGATCGCGACCTTGGCCAGATACCGGTGGTGCTCGGCGCGGCGCTCGTCGCGGCGCTGGCGTTCATCGAGGTGGGGCGTGGCCACCCCCTCATGAGCGTCGTCATCGCCGCCGTGGTGGCTGGTCTGCTGCGTCGCCACCAGCTCACCGCACGCGACCTGCGACAAGTGGGCAACGCTCTTGAGCAGCTGGCCGCCGAACAGACGCGGCTGGCCACGACCGACGAGCTCACGTCGCTCTACAACCGGCGGTTCGTGGTCGACGCCGCTCGGGGCGCCCTCGGCGACCGGCGCGCCGGTTACGGCTACGTCGCCATGCTCGAGTTGGACATCGATCACTTCAAGCAGGTCAACGACACGCACGGCCACGACGCGGGCGACGTGGTCCTGGCCGAGGTCGCAAGGCGGGTCGCCGCGTGTGGACGAGCGTCCGACATCGTCGCCCGGTACGGGGGCGAGGAGTTCGTGATCTTGCTGCGCGTTGGCGATCCGGGCGACCTTTGGGAACTGGCCGAGCGGTGGCGCTCGGCCGTGTCCGCTGGGCCGGTCGTCCTGCCCGACGGGGCCTCGGTGCAGCCCACGGTGTCGGTCGGCGGAGCGTGCGCGGCACCGGGGCTGGCGACCCTCGACCAGCTGTTCGTGGCCGCGGACCGGGCCCTCTACGCCGCCAAGGGCGCCGGCCGCAATCGGGTCGTGCTGAGCGCCCAGCCCTGCGCCGCGTAGCCCGCCACCCACCTAAATCCTTGACCCCGGGGGCCGATGCCTTTACCCTGCTCCCAGCCGCCCGGATAGGGCTTGCTCAAGTGTGCCTGTTCGCGTACACTTGCGGGTTGTCGTGCTCGCCCGCTTCGCGTCCTCTGCAGTTCCATCTGTTCTGACGCGCGCCCAAACTCCCGAGGAGTAGGTCTTGCCGTCTCGGCTTGTCCAACGCGAACGCTTCTCATTTGCCAACCTCGAGGAAGTCCTCGAGTTGCCCAACCTGATCTCGATTCAACGGGACAGCTTCCAGTGGTTCCTCGATCGCGGGCTCGCAGACACGTTCCGCGACATCAGCCCCATCGAGGACTTCACCGGTCAGCTGCGGTTGGAGCTCGAGTTCGATCCGCAGGATCCCGATCTGCGCCCCCCGCCCAAGTTCACGGTCGAGGAGTGCAAAGAGAAGGACATGACCTTCGCCGCGCCGATCTTCGTGCGGGCGCGGTTCATGAACGCGACGACCGGCGAGATCAAGGAACAGACCGTCTTCATGGGGGACTTCCCGATGATGACGGACAAGGGCACGTTCATCATCAACGGCACCGAGCGCGTCGTCGTGTCGCAGCTCGTCCGCAGCCCGGGCGTGATCTTCCAGCCCGGCCGCGACGTCAAGACGATCGTGACTGGCACCATCCACCCGTACCGCGGTGAGTGGATCGAGTTCGACGTCGAGGCCAAGCCGGGCAAGGACATCACCGCCGGCACCCGCGTCGCTCGCAAGCGTCGCCTCAGCATCTTCATCCTCCTGCGCGCCCTTGGTTTTGAGGACGAGGCATTCCTCGAGCGCTTCGTCCGCCACTTCGACTTCCTCTCCGGACAGTGGGAGAAGGAGCGCGATCTGGCCCCGACCCGTGAAGAGGCGTTGGTCGAGATCTACAAGCGGGCCCGTCCGGGCGAGCCGCCCGCCGTCGAGTCGGCCAAGGCGTACTTCGAGAACGCCTTCTTCAACAACAAGCGCTACGACCTCACGCGTGTCGGCCGCTACAAGCTGAACCGCAAGCTCGGCCCGGAGATCGAGAAGATCGCCCAGATCCTTCAGATCCCGGATCTCGAGCGGCCCAACCCGACCCAGGGTGTGCTGAGCCCGAGCGAAGTGCTCGCCGCCGCCACCTACATGCTCCACCTGGCCAACGGCGAGCCCGGCTACCGCCTCGACGACCAGGACCACTTCGCCAACCGTCGCATCCGCTCGGTGGGCGAGCTGATCCAGAACCAGGTGCGCGTCGGCCTCTCCCGCATGGAGCGGGTCGTACGCGAGCGCATGACCACCCAGGACGTCGAGGCGATCACGCCCCAGACGCTCATCAACATCCGGCCGGTGGTCGCCGCCATCAAGGAGTTCTTCGGCACCAGCCAGCTGTCGCAGTTCATGGACCAGGTGAATCCGCTGTCGGGCCTCACCCACAAGCGTCGCCTCTCGGCCCTCGGGCCCGGCGGCCTCTCCCGTGAGCGCGCCGGCTTCGAAGTGCGAGACGTGCACACGTCGCACTACGGCCGCATGTGTCCGATTGAGACGCCGGAAGGCCCGAACATCGGTCTCCAGGGCAACCTGGCCACGTTCGGCCGGGTCAACGAGTACGGCTTCATCGAGACGCCGTACCGCAAGGTCGTCAACGGGCGCGTCACCGACGAGATCACGTATCTCGCGGCCGACGAAGAGGAAGAGCACGTCATCGCCCAGGCCAACGCGGCCACCGACGCCAAGGGCAACTTCGTCGACGAGCGTGTGCTCGTGCGTCGCGGCCCGCAGGGCGCCGGCGTGCGCGTGGGCGCGTCGACGACGTCCTACGGCACCACCAGCGAGATCGACTTCGTGCCGCCGGCCGAGGTCGACCTCATGGACGTGTCGCCGAAGCAGATCGTTTCGGTGTCCACCGCGCTCATCCCGTTCATCGAGCACGACGACGCCAACCGCGCCCTGATGGGCGCCAACATGCAGAAGCAGGCCGTGCCGCTGGTACGACCCGAGGCGCCGTACATCGGCACCGGAGTCGAGGCGCGCGCCGCCCGCGACGCGGGCGACGTCGTCGTCGCCGAGGGCAGCGGTCGGGTCAGCGATGTCACCGGCGACCACATCACCGTCGACTACGACAGCTCACTCGGTAAGAAGGTCTACCGGCTCTCGAAGTTCCGTCGGTCGAACCAGAACACGTGCATCAACCAGCGCATCCTCGTCGACGAGGGTCAGCAGGTGAAGGCGGGCGACGTCCTCGTCGACGGCCCGTCCACCAACATGGGCGAACTCGCCCTCGGCAAGAACCTCCTCGTCGCGTTCATGCCGTGGGAGGGCTACAACTTCGAAGACGCCATCATCCTGAGCCAGCGGCTGGTGAAGGACGACGTCCTCACCTCGATCCATATCGAGGAGCACGAGGTCGACGCCCGCGACACCAAGCTGGGTGCCGAGGAGATCACGCGGGACATCCCGAACCTCTCCGAGGAGATCCTCAAGGATCTCGACGAGCGGGGCATCATCCGCATCGGTGCCGAGGTCGAGGCGGGCGACGTCCTCGTCGGCAAGGTCACCCCCAAGGGTGAGACCGAGCTGACGCCGGAAGAGCGCCTGCTGCGCGCCATCTTCGGTGAGAAGGCCCGCGAGGTTCGCGACACGAGCCTCAAGGTTCCGCACGGTGAGTCGGGCAAGGTCATCGACGTGCGCGTGTTCTCACGCGAGGACGCCCACGAGTTGCCGCCCGGCGTCAACCAGCTGGTGCGGGTCTACGTCGCCCAGAAGCGCAAGATCAGCGAGGGCGACAAGCTGGCCGGCCGCCACGGCAACAAGGGCGTCATCTCCAAGATCCTTCCGATCGAGGACATGCCGTACATGGCCGACGGCACGCCGGTCGACATCATCCTCAACCCCCTCGGCGTCCCCAGCCGAATGAACGTGGGCCAGGTGCTCGAGAGCCATCTCGGGTACGCGGCGCGATGGGGCTGGACGCACGGCAACGAGACCATCGGTGAGGCGCCGGTGCGCGGCACCGAGCAAAAGACGCGCACGGTCACCGAGCCCGCGGTGTGGGTCTCAACGCCGGTCTTCGACGGCGCCCACTGGGACGAAGAGGACGACGCCGGCAAGCACCAGACGATCAAGAAGATCTTCGAGAACGTCAACGCCGAGAGCGCCGACGGCGTCCGCCTGATCGGCACTGACGGCAAGGCCGCCCTTTACAACGGCCGCACCGGCGAGCCCTACGACAACGACATCAGCGTGGGCTACGTGTACATCTTGAAGCTCGCCCACTTGGTCGACGACAAGATCCACGCCCGGTCCACCGGTCCGTACTCGATGATCACGCAGCAGCCCCTCGGCGGTAAGGCGCAGTTCGGCGGCCAGCGTTTCGGTGAGATGGAGGTGTGGGCCCTCGAGGCCTACGGCGCCGCCTACGCGTTGCAGGAACTGCTCACCATCAAGTCCGACGACGTGCTCGGCCGCGTGAAGGTCTACGAGGCCATCGTCAAGGGCGAGAACATCCCCGAGCCCGGCATCCCCGAGTCCTTCAAGGTGCTCATCAAGGAGATGCAGTCGCTGTGCCTCAACGTCGAGGTGCTGTCGACCACCGGCGAGGAGATCGAGATGCGGGAGCTGGACGAGGACATCTTCCGCACCGCCGAGGAGCTGGGCATCGACATCAGCCGGCCCGAACGCGGGTCGGACGAGGAAGACGAACGACGAGCCGCCGAACGGGCGCAGAGGAGTAGCTGGTAATGCTCGACGTCAATACCTTCGATCAGCTGCGGATCGGCCTGGCCACGGCCGACTCGATCCGCACGTGGTCCAACGGCGAAGTGAAGAAGCCGGAGACGATCAACTACCGCACGCTGCGTCCCGAGAAGGACGGGCTGTTCTGCGAGAAGATCTTCGGGCCGACCAAGGACTGGGAGTGCTACTGCGGCAAGTACAAGCGCGTGCGCTTCCGCGGCATCATCTGCGAGCGCTGCGGCGTCGAGGTCACACGTAGCAAGGTCCGGCGCGAGCGCATGGGCCACATCGAGCTGGCCGCCCCCGTCGTGCACATCTGGTACCTCCGCGGCACTCGTTCGTGGCTCGCGTACCTGTTGATGGGCACCGAGGCGCGCGAGGAGTTGAAGGCCAAGCAGCTCGAGAAGGTCATCTACTTCGCCGCCAACCTCGTCACGTGGGTCGACGAGGAGAAGCGCCACGCCGACCTGGCCAACCTCGAGTCCGAGCTGGCCGAGGAGCTGGAGGAGATCCGCAAGCAGGGCGACCTCGAGGTCGACCGGCGGTTCAAGGCCCTCGAGACCGAAGTTGCCGGTCTCGAGAAGGAAGGCGCCAAGGACAGCGAGATTAAGAACCGCCAGAAGGCGAGCGACAAGGACATCACCGCGCTTCGCGAGCGCATCGACGCCGAGCTCGAACTGGTGCAGCGCGCGTTCGACGAGTTCCGCGATCTGCACGGTCGCAAGATCATCGAAGACGAGATGCTGTGGCGCGAGCTGAAGGACCGCTTCGGCGAGTACTTCGAAGGCGGCATGGGTGCCGAAGCCATCGCCCGGCTCATCGACCGCATCGACTTCGATTCCGAGGAGATCAAGCTCCGCGAGGCAATCGACGCCAACGACGGCCGTCGTCCGCTCAGCGCGCAGCGCAAGCAGAAGGCCATCAAGCGGCTCAAGATCGTGACGGCGTTCAACCGTCGCGACGATCACGGCAAGCGGGCCAACGACCCGCGGGCGATGATCCTCGACGCGGTGCCGGTCATCCCGCCGGACCTGCGCCCGATGGTGCAGCTCGACGGTGGTCGCTTTGCCACATCCGACCTCAACGACCTGTACCGCCGCGTCATCAACCGCAACAACCGTCTCAAGCGACTGCTCGACCTGGGCGCGCCGGAGATCATCGTCAACAACGAGAAGCGCATGCTCCAGGAGGCCGTCGACGCGCTGTTCGACAACGGCCGCCGCGGCCGGCCGGTCACCGGCCCGGGCAACCGCCCGCTCAAGTCGCTGTCCGACATGCTCAAGGGCAAGCAGGGCCGATTCCGTCAGAACCTGCTCGGCAAGCGGGTCGACTACTCCGGTCGTTCGGTCATCGTCGCCGGCCCCACGCTCAAGCTGCACCAGTGCGGCCTGCCCAAGCAGATGGCGCTCGAGCTGTTCAAGCCCTTCGTCATGAAGCGGCTCGTCGACGAAGAGCTGGCCCAGAACATCAAGTCGGCCAAGCGCATGGTCGAGCGTCGCCGCCCGCAGGTGTGGGACGTCCTCGAGGATTGCATCAAGGAGCACCCGGTGTTCCTCAACCGGGCGCCCACGCTCCACCGTCTCGGCATCCAGGCCTTCGAGCCGATCCTCGTCGAGGGCAAGGCCATCCAGATCCACCCCCTGGTCTGCCACGCGTTCAACGCCGACTTCGACGGCGACCAGATGGCGGTGCACCTGCCGCTGTCGGCCGAGGCGCAGGCCGAGGCGCGCGTGCTGATGCTGTCAGCCAACAACATCCTCAGCCCGGCCGACGGCCGCCCGCTGGTCACGCCTACGCAGGACATGGTCTTCGGCGCGTACTACCTCACGCTGATCCAGACCGGCGCCAAGGGTGAGGGCCGCACGTTCCGCCGGCTGCACGAGGTCGAGCGGGCCTACGAGTCGGGCGACGTCGCTCTGCACGCTCGCGTGAAGTTCCGCACGAGCAACGACAGCAACGGCGACTTCGACGCCGCCGGCTTTGACGAGATCGAGACGACGCCGGGCCGGCTGTTCTTCAACACGGCGCTGCCCGACGACTTTCCCTACGTCAACCACATCGTCGGCAAGCGCGGCGGTCACGAGCGCGACGCCGAACTGGGCGACCTCGGGGCCCGCACGCCGATGAGCGCGCTCGTCGAGCTGCTGTCCGAGACCTATCCCAAGTCGGCGGTGGCGACCAGCCTCGACAAGATCAAGGACCTGGCGTTCCGCTACGCCTCGCAGTCGGGGCTCACCATCTCCATCGACGACGTCAACACGCCGCCGGAGAAGGGCGCGATCCTCGATCGCTACGAGAAGGAAGCCGAGAAGGCCGAAACGCAGTTCAAGCGGGGCATCATCACCGACGACGAGCGGCGCCAGAAGGAAATCGAGATCTGGACGTCGGCCAACTCCGAAGTCGGTCGGGCCATGGACAAGACGCTTGCGTCGCTCGAGTTCAACCCGCTCGACATGATGATCGACTCGGGTGCTCGCGGTAACAGCCAGCAGGTCCGCCAGATCGCCGGCATGAAGGGCCTGGTGTCGAATCCGCGAGGCGAGATGATCCCGCGGCCGATCAAGGCGTCCTTCCGTGAAGGGCTGTCGGTCCTCGAGTACTTCATCTCGACCCACGGCGCTCGCAAGGGCCTGGCCGACACCGCGTTGCGTACTGCTGACTCGGGCTACCTCACGCGCCGTCTCGTCGACGTCGCCCAGGAGCTGATCATCCGCGAGGAAGACTGCGGCACCGCCCGCGGCCTGTGGCTCGAAGATGTCGCGCCCGACCAGCCCGGCAAGCGCACGTACCTCGAGACCCGGCTCTTCGGCCGGATCCTGCTCGAGCCGGCGGCCGAGTTCGCGCCCGGCACCGAGTTGACCGAACCGGTGATCGAGTCGCTGCGCGACAACCCGGACATCGACCGGATCCGCGTGCGCTCCACGCTTACCTGCGAAGCCGTTCACGGCGTGTGCGGCCTTTGTTACGGACGGTCGCTGGCCACCGGGCTTCCGATCGAGATGGGCGAAGCGGTTGGCGTCATCGCCGCCCAGTCCATCGGCGAGCCGGGCACGCAGCTCACCATGCGTACCTTCCACACCGGCGGCATCGCCAGTGAGGGCGGCGACATCACCGCGGGCCTCCCGCGTGTCGTCGAGCTGTTCGAAGCACGCACGCCCAAGGGCGCCGCGGTCCTCGCTCGCACGTCGGGCGTCGTCCGCATCGAGCCCGAGGAGAACGGCCGCCGGGTGACCGTCGTTGGTGACGACGGGTCGGAGGAGACGTACAACGTCACCCTCCGCGCCCACCTCGAGGTCCGCGAGGGCCAGGAGATCACCGCCGGCGACGCGCTGGTCGAAGGTCCGAAGGACCCGAAGGAACTGCTCGCCATCAAGGGCATCCGCGACACCCAGCAGTACCTGGTCGATCAGGTGCAGAAGGTGTACCGGGAGCAGGGCGTGTCGATCCACGACAAGCACATCGAGCTGATCGTCCGCCAGATGCTGCGCCGCGTGTCGGTCGCCGAGCCGGGTGAGTCGCATTTCCTCCCGGGCGAGCGGGTCGAGGCTCGTATCTACGCCGAGGTCAACCGCGACCTGGTCACCGATGGCAAGCGCCCGGCCGAGGGTCGCCCCGAATTGATGGGCATCACCAAGGCGTCGTTGGCGACGGACTCGTGGCTGTCGGCCGCGTCGTTCCAGGAGACCACCCGCGTCCTCACCGAAGCGGCCATCGAGGGCAAGAGCGACCAGCTCTTCGGCCTCAAGGAGAACATCATCATCGGCAAGCTCATCCCCGCCGGCACCGGTGTCACCCGGTACCGCGAGGTGGGAATGGACGCCCCCGATGCCGAGCCGCTCACCTTCTGGTCATCGGACGCCGATGAGCAGGATCCCGCGGCGTGGCTCGCCAGCATCGGCCGCTCCGAAGAGGCGCCGGCCGCAACTGACGGCGAGGCCAACGGCGACGCGGTAGCGGTCGAAGCCGAAGAACCCGCGTAACTCCGCTACACCACTCACTTCAGTCTGGAAGTGAGTGGTGTAGCTCAGAGAGCTGCGACGCCGTTGGGCGAGCCGAGGCCAGTGGGCCCGTCGTAGCCGGCGCCAGCGGTGCACAAGTACGCGCCCGCTGTGGACTTGCCCCTGATGCACCGGCCGTTCGACCCGCTGGTGATATCCCACAGCGCGCTCGTGTGACCGTAGGGGTAAGCGGCGTTACTGATCGAAGACGTATTGCCCGCCACTGCATAGGCGGCAGCGATGATCGGTGCGGCGACGCTGGTACCGCCGAAGACGTACCAGTTGGCGCCGTTGGTCGAGCCGTAGCTGTCGTAGATGGCGACGCCGGTGCTGGGATCGGCGACCGCCGAGACGTCGGCCACGCTGCGCCGGGTGCACCCGGTGTCGTGCTGCCACGCCGGCTTGGTGATGTAGGCCGAGCAGCCACTGCCGGCACCGCTCCACGCGGTCTCGGTCCAGCCGCGGGTCGTGTTGGCGTGCACCAAGCGCGTGCCGCCGACGGCGGTGACGAACGACGATGCGGCCGGGAACTCGACGCCGTAACCGCTGTCGCCCGAGCTCACCGTGATAGCGATACCCGGATGGTTGTAGTGCGACTGGAGGTTGGCCTCGGAGGAGAACTCGTTGCCGCCATAGCTGTTGGAGATGGCGTTGGCGCCCAGCGTGGCGGCCATGTCGACGCCGGCCGCCAGGTTCGTAAAGGCGTTGGTGTCGGTCTCCACGAGCAGGATGTTGCAGGCGGGGCACACGGCCGAGGCCATATCGAGGTCGAGAGCGATCTCCTGGCCCCAGCCCACGTTGCCCGCCGGGTACGGGCCCACGGAACCCCGCTGGTTGACCTTGCGGAAGCAGCCGTTGGCGGTGGTGCACGCCGGCAGCCCGAAGCGGCTGCGGTACACGGCGAGGTCGGCCTCGGCCGTGGGGTTGTCGTAGGCATCGACGATGGCGACGGTCATCCCGGCGCCACCAGCCGGGATGGCATAGGCGCTGGCCAGGTCGGCCGGGTTGTAGCCACTGCTGTATGACGTGGTGGCGTCGGGTTTGCCCGTCCGCCCGTTGGTGACGACTCGGGCGTGGCAGCGGGCCGAGTTCGCCTGCGGGGGCGCACACGCAGGAGCGTTGCTGTGCTCGGGCCCTTGCGACGAGCCGTAATCCGCCAGCGCCGGCGCGGCCAATGCGTTCATGAGCGCGGCAAGAGCGGTCCCAATAGTCAGTGCACGCCTCACGACAGCCGCCCTCCTACAGTCTTCGTGTCCGCCGTATCGACCGTTTGCCGCGCCTTCTTAGACATGTGATCAAGGGGTGCCCGGCGGATCCCACGAAATTTGTGCTGTCCGGTGTTTCGGCCCTCGCCCGGTTGGTAAAGATCCGGGCCATGCGAAAGCTCCTTCTCAGCCTTGCCGGCGCGGTGTTTGCGGTCTCGACCATCAGCGGCGTGGCGTTTGCCAAGAGTCCGAACGCCAACGCCGGGAATGCTGACAACGTCAACGCCCACCACGGGAACCCGAACGCCCACGTCCCCGGCACAAAGGGCCCGGATCCGACCGGACCGGCCAAGAAGGGCCTCTGCAACGCCTACAGCCACAACAACGCCCACGCCAAGGCCAACGGCCAGGCATTCAAGAACCTGGCCGGCGCGGCGGCGGGCGCGAACCAGAGCGTCGGCGCGTTCTGCGGTGGCGGCTGAGTCTGGAATCGGCCAAATCTTGAACGTTTGATTGGTGCGGCGGCACAGAGCCGTCGCACCTTTCGCGTCGTACCGTCGCGGGTATGAGCGAAGCGGATCTTCAGGCAGCGGTAAGCCAGCACGCCGAGGCATTGGCGGTGCCGGGAGTCGCGGTCGGCGTGTTGCACAACGGCGAGGCGTCCTATGCGTTCCACGGCGTCACGAGCGTCGAGAACCCGCTGACGGTCGACGCGGCGACGCTGTTCCAGTTCGGCTCGACCGGGAAGACGTATACCGCCACGGCGATGCTGCGGCTTGTCGAGATGGGCATGGTCGACCTCGACGCGCCGGTCAAGCGCTACGTCCCTGACCTGAAGCTGAAGGACGAGCGGGTGGCGGAGCAGGTCACCGTCCTGCAGCTGTTCAACCACACCGCGGGTTGGTCGGGCGACTTGATGGATGACACCGGCGACGGCGACGACGCGCTCGAGAAGTATGTCGCCAACATGGCCAACATCGAACAGGTCACGGCGCTGGGCGAGACCGTCTCGTACAACAACGCATCGCTCGCACTGGCGGGTCACGTCATCGCCCGCACCATGGGCCAGACGTATGAGGCGGCAATGAAGGAGTTGCTGTTCCAGCCGCTCGGTCTCGACAGCACCTACTTCTTCATGAACGAGATCATGACGAGGCGCTTCGTGGCGGGCCATCGCCAGGACCCGGACGGCACGATCAAGGTGGCGCGCCCGTGGGCCCTCCCGCGTGGCGGTGCACCGGCGGGCGGCATGTCGGCCAACGCCGCCGACCAGGTCGCTTGGGCCCGCTTCCACTTGGGCGACGGCACCGCGGCCGACGGCACGCGCGTCCTGTCCAAGGAGCTACTCGACCGCATGAAGACGCCGACCGTCGACATGCGGGGGAGCGCGCTGGGGGACTACGTAGGCATCAGCTGGCTGCTGAAGGACGTCGGCGGCGTGCGCGTCGTCGGCCACGGCGGCACCACCAACGGCCACCACTCGGCGTTCGTCATGGCTCCCGAGCGCGACTTCGCGATCATTTCGATGACGAACTGCGGACCCAACGGACCGCAGTTCAACGACGAGATCGAGAAGTGGGCGTTCAAGACGTTCCTCGACGTGGTCGAGGTCGACCCCGAACCGCTCGCGCTGAGCGCGGACGAACTGGCCGCCTACGTCGGCGATTACGAGACGATCGCGGCCACGGTACACATCAAGGTGGACGGGGGCCGGCTCATGGCGACGGTCGACATCAAGCCGGAGATGCTCAAGGTCTTGCAGGAGCAGCTGGGCGAGGCGGACCCGCCGGAGCAGCCGCCGATCGCCCTCGGCATCATCGCCCGAGAAGGCGACCGCTACATCGTCACCGACGGTGACGGGAAGGGCATGCGCGGCTACTTCGCCCGCAACGCCGACGGCGACGTCGACGGCGTGCATCTCGGCGGCCGCCTGGCGACCAAGGTCAAGTCGGCCGCGCCGGCGTAAACCCGGCGGTTAACCTGCGTTCACGATGGGCCGGGGCGCGGTCGTAGCGAGTGTGGTGCTGTGTGTCGCGCTGGCCGCCTGCAGTTCGACCGCGCAGCAGGGCCGCACCGACCTCGCCGCCTCCGACGGGAGCGCGGAGGTTGCCGCGGCCACCGATGGCGCCACCGCCGACGCGGCGAGCGGCGCGCCCGCCGATGGAAACGTCGCGTCGGTCAGCGGTACCGCCAAGGGGGCGACCTCGGCGGCGCGGACGGGAGGCGCGGCGGCATCGACGGCGGCGATCCGCATCGGCGTCAACTACTCGAAGGCGCTCGGTTCGGTCCTCACGTCGGTTGGCGGCGTCGACAGCACCGACGGCGAGGCGATCGACTCGATCCGACCAATCGTGCAGTACATCAACGACCACGGCGGCATCGCCGGTCGCAAGGTCGAGGCGGTGTTGCACGGCGTCGACGTGCTCGAGGGCTCGTTCTCGGTGCAGGAGCAAAAGGCGTGCGCCGCGTTCACGCAGGACGCGACCGTCGACGCGGTGGTGTCGGGCGCGTCGGCGATGGGCCTCGGGTTCACCAGCTGCGTGGCGCGCAAGGGGATCCCCGTCTTCCTCGAGCTCCACGAGATCC
Organism: Acidimicrobiales bacterium; assembly: GCA_035649535.1. Classification (GTDB taxonomy): domain Bacteria; phylum Actinomycetota; class Acidimicrobiia; order Acidimicrobiales; family JACDEA01; genus JACDEA01. The sequence goes on from DASRJI010000150.1 coordinate 20,108, forward strand.
TCGACGACACCGCGTTCGCCAATCACGGCGGGCTGCTGTACCAGCCGTTCGGTATCAGCACCGAGCGCCAGGGATTCTGGATCGACGAGATCGCCGCCGCCGGTTACTTCACGAACGCCAAGGTCGGCGTCATCAGCGTCGACGATCCGATCTTCGAGCGCTACCTCGACAAGGTGATCCGCCCGCGATTGGCGGCGCAAAACGTGCCGCTCACTCAGGTGTTCGAGTTCCAAGCGCCAGGGTCGGCCGGCGACGCGAGCAGCCTGTACTCGCAGGCGAACAACGCGGTGCTCAAGTTCCGCTCGGCCGGCATCACCCACGTGATCTTCGTGCCGACCGGCGGCACGCTTCCGTTCGTGTTCATGCCGACGGCGGAGAACCAGAACTACCGGCCGCGCTACGCGATGAACAGCTACGAGATCCCCGCCTTCGTCGACCTCAACGTGCCCGCCGCGCAACTCAAGGACGCCCTCGCCGTCGGCTGGCTGCCGACGAGTGACGTGCTCACGCCGCAACGGCCGCAGTTCCCGGCCGAGCGACTCTGTTTCAACATCACCAAGAGCCGTTCGGACATCCCCTCGCGCTACTGCGAAGGGCTGTTCTTCATCAAGGCGGCGTGGGACGCGTCGAAGGACGTCTCAGCCGCCGGGTTGGCGCGCGGCGCCCGCATGCTCGGTGACGGGTTCCAGTCGCCCTGGACATTCGCGACGCGGTTCGGCACTGGCCGCACCGACGGCGCCGCGGCGTATCGCCTGGTCAAGTTCGACGGCGGCTGCGAGTGCTTCATGTACAGCGGTCCACTGAAGTCGGTCCCGTGAGCAAGCGGATTGAATCCCGCCGCGCCGCCCTCGAGGCGCAGGCCGACGGGCTTCGCGCCCGGATGCCGAACCACTCGCTCGCGGTCATCTACCTGCTGACCGCGGTGACCGCCATCGACTGGGCGTCGCGGACGACCCTCGCCGTCGCCTTTGACGACATCAAGGCCGACTTCGGCTTGCGTGACTGGGACCTTGGCCTCCTGGTTGCCGCGTTTACCGTCGTCGCCACCGCCTCGGTCATCCCCTGCGGGATCCTCGCGGACCGGTGGAAGCGGGTGCGCTTGATCGCGATCGGGTTCCTGCCCTGGGGGCTCGGCATGATCTGGCAGGGCGCGGCGTCGTCGTTCACGATGCTGTTCGTCGCGCGCATGTTCCTCGGCGCCATCGAGGCGACGAACGGCCCGGCGTCCGAGTCGCTGATCGGCGACTACTACCCGGTCCCGCGCCGGGCGCGGATCATGGGGATCTGGCGGCTCGGGTTCCTCATCGGTTCGTCGATCGGTGGCGTGGTCGCCGGCGCCATCGTGGACGGTGCCGGATGGCGGGCCAGCTTCATCGTGTTCGGGTTGCTCGGATTCGTGTGCGGCGGCGTCGTCCTCAAGTGGTTGCCTGATCCCGAGCGAGGCTTGCCCGACGCGCTGCACGACATCGAGACGCGACTCGCAAGCGTTGACCTGGCCGACGACGTCGAACCACCGGACGGCGACGGCGTCAACCTGCGGACGATCTCGTTGCGCGACGCGTTCCGCCAGCTCGCCTCCATCCGCACTGCGTGGGTGATGGTGCTCGGCGCGTCCATCGGTGAGTTCGTGTTCTCGGGCCTGGGCGCGTGGGCGGTGTCGTTCTTCCGGCGCTACCACCACATGAGCGCGGGTAAGGCCGGCGCCATCAGCTCGGTGATCTTGGTCGGCGTGATCGGCGGAACCGTCGTCGGCAGCCGGCTGGGCGATCGATATCTGGCCGAGGACCGCCACGAGTCGCGCGTTCTACTCGGGGCCGCCTTCTTTGGTCTCGGCTGGCTTATCTCGATTCCCGCCTTCGCGACCGACATCACCTGGCTTTCGGTTGTCCTGCTGATGGTGACCGGCTTCTGCATCTACGTGCCGATCCCGGGCCTATGGGCGATGTGGTTCGACATCATCCCGGCACCGCTGCGCGGCCGGGCTAGTTCGTTGTTCACCATCGTGCGCGTGAGTTTCTCGGCCAGCGCGCCCGCGCTGATCGGATGGATTTCGACAATGACGACCCTGCGCACCGCGTTCCTCGTCGTGATGCCCGCGCAACTCATCAATGGACTCGTGTTGCTCGCGGCGCGGTCGTCGTACCGCGGCGACGCCGAGCGGGCGCGCCAGGCGACCCGAGCTCACCTCGCCGTGGAGGTCGTATGAACCTACGCAGGCCACTCGACGAACTGGCGGCGGACGTGCGCGGCGGGCGGCTCGGGGCCCGTGAGTTGGTCGGCGAGGCGCTGGCGGCGATCGAGGCCACCAATCCGGCGATAAACGCGTTCGTGGCGGTTGACGGGGAACGCGCGCTGGCCGAGGCGGCGGCGATCGACGAGCGGGTGGCGCGCGGCGAGGACGTCGGTGCGCTGGCCGGCATACCGATCGGCGTGAAGGACCTCGAGGACGCCATCGGATTCCGCACGACCTTCGGGTCGGCGACCCACGCGCACGACGCACCGGCGACGCGCGACTCGGTACAGGTCGGGCGGCTCAGGGCGGCCGGCGGTGTCGTCGTCGGCAAGACGAACATGCCCGAGTTCGGGTTGCGCGGCGAAACCGACAACCGCACCTTCGGCATTACGCGGAATCCGTGGAATCGCGACCACACGCCCGGGGGATCCTCGGGCGGCACGTCGGCCGCGTTGGCCGCCGGCCTGGTTCCCCTGGCGACGGGCTCCGACGGTGGCGGCAGCATCCGCATCCCCTCGGCCGCCGCCGGTCTATCGGGACTCAAGCCGTCGCTGGGCCGCGTGCCGACCGGCGACCGCGCCGCCCCGGGTTGGAACTTCCTGTCGGCGCGCGGGCCGATGGCCCGGCGCATCCGCGACGTCGCCTACGCGCTGGACGTGGTCGCCGGGCCGACGCCCTATGACCCGACCTCGCTGCCGCCGCCCGGCCTGTCGTTCTTCGCCGCGCTGCGCGACCTAGCGGCTCCCGCGGTCGTCGGGTGGTCGCCTGACCTGGGCTACGCCGAGGTCGACGGCGAGGTGCTGGCGATCTGCGAGGCGGCCGTGCGCCGGCTCGAGGCATCTGGCAGTCGCGTGGTGGAGCTGGGCCCGGTGTTCGCCGAGAGCCCGGGCATCCCGCTCGGTGCGCTGGTGCAGATCTTCACCGGCCGCACCGTCGAGCCGTTCCGCGGCACCGACATGTGGGAGCAGCTCGACCCGCTCGTGATCGTGTCGGCGGAGATGGCGCGAGCCCGGACGGCGAGTGGCCTTGACGTCGTCCACGCCCTCGACGCGTGCCACGCCGTGAATGCTGAGTTGGCCGATGCCATGGAGGGCATCGACTTCCTGCTGTGCCCGACGACGCGCGCCGCGCCGGCGCGGTGCGAGAACGTCGTGACCGTCGACCAGCTGCTAGCGGTGTTCGCCAGCGACCTACCGTCGCTGCCGCCGGAGCTGGCGTCGATGTTCGTCGACCTGCTGGACACTCTTCGCCGACTCGAACCGTTCAACGTCCCGGTCGGCACGGTCAACGGTGAGCCGACCGTCGAGTGGCACGGGATGACGCAGGCCTTCAACGTGGCGCGGGTCCCGGCCGGGACGGTGTGCGCCGGCTTCACCGCAGCCGAGGGCGTGCCCATCGGCTTGCAGGTGGTCGGTCGCCACCACGACGACGTCGGCGTGCTCCGCGCCATCGCGTGGCTCGAGGACCTCCTCGCGATCGACGCGCTTCCGTCGCTCTAGCGGCGACGCACGGCGACGCGATAGCTGAGCGCGAGACCGGCCGCGCACCACGCCGCCACGACCGCAAAGGCGAGCGAGGCGCTCACCGTGTAGTCGCCGGTGAGGCTGCCGCGAACGACGTCGGCCATGTACTGCACCGGCAACACGCGGTGGACCGCGCGCAGGACGTCGGGCAGCCGCGTCGCCGGGAAGTTGATCGGCGAGAACAGCAGAACGCCGATACTGAGGAAGTTCGTGATCTGTTGGGCGAGCTGCGGCTTCACCAGTGACGCCAGCGCGTAGCCGACGGATGCGCCGGTAAGCGCGACGAGCACGATCGCGGGGATCACGCTGAGGCCAACCTTCAGGTGGATGTCGAACCGCAACGACGCGACGAGCAGCGTCGCGACGGTGCCCGGTAACTGGGCGACCAGCCAGAAGGTGACGTCGGCCGCGAGTGGCGCCAGGCGCGGGACCGGCAGTGACGCGATGTAGTCGTACCGTCCGGTGAGCTTGGCTTGGCTCACTTCCTGCGGGACGACGGTCAGGCCCATGATGATGAGCCCGAGCGTGGGCGCGCCCGTCGCGAGGTAGCGCGCCGTCGTCGGGTCGATGTTCGGCAACAGCAACGCGAAGCCGTAGACGATGCCGACGCCTAGCAACGTCTGGATGAGGACGATCATCGGGAGGAAGGCGCGGTTGCGCTGGTACTGCCACAGCAACAACAGGCGGTAGCTAGCCCACGACCGGCGCATCGGCCACCTCCAGCGCGTCCTCGTGCCGCACCCGGCGGACGTACACGTCCTCGAGCGATGCCGCCCCGAGGAAGAACTCGGCGACGACCCCGCGATCGGTGAGGTCCTTGGCCCAGGCGACGGCGTCGCTGGCTTGGTCGAGCGCGACCTCGGTGAAGATGCGGCGGCCCACTATGACGGGCGACCCGATCGGCGACGAGGCCGGCGGGTCGGCACCGGGCTCGAGCACGAGCTCGAGGCGGAGCGCGGCGCCGATCTCGCCCTTGAGCGACGCCGGCGTCCCTTGGGCGACGACGCGGCCGTGGTCGACGATCGCCAGGCGATCGACGCAGCGTTCGGCTTCCAACACGTTGTGGGTCACGAGCAAGACGGCAGCACCGTTGTCGGCGAGGGCGCGCACCTGCTGCCAGAGCATCTTGCGGCGCAGCGGATCGACGTCGTTCGTTGGTTCATCGAGGATCACGATCCGCCCCGGGACGACGGCGGCCATGCAGAACGACACGAGACGGGAGACGCCACCGGACAGGGGCGTGACCATCTCGTTCCATTCATCCAGCTCGAACGCCGCGAGCAGCTCATGGGCGCGCCGCTCGACGGTCGCGCGCGCACCGCCGCGGAGCCGGCCGGCCAGCGACACCGCCTCCCTCGGTCGGAGGCCCTCGACCGGCGCCGACGACTGCGGCTGATACGAGCACTCTTGGCGGCCGACGTTCGGCGCGCGCACCACGTCGACGCCGTCGATCGTGATGGTGCCGCTCGTCGGCGCGGCCAAGCCGAGGATCTGGCTGACCAACGTCGTCTTGCCCGCGCCGTTGGGGCCGAGCAAGCCGAACACCTCACCACGATCGACGTGCAGCGTGATGTCGTCATTGGCGACCGTTCCGTTGCGGTAGCGCTTGGTGACGTGGTCGATCTCAAGAAGCATCGGCTGCTCCTGGACGCAGGTACCCGGCAAAGAGGAAGTGGTACGGCCGGGCTCCAGGCGCGGCGTCGCGTTGATCGAACGCGTAGTCGAGCCCGATCTGCACCACGCGCTGTTGTACGTCGGCGAGCTGCTCGGCATTCAGCATCAACTCGGTGAGCACCAGCACCGGGATGCTTGACGCCGGGTCGTCGAGGGGGACGTCCTCACGACCCGTCAGGGCCACCTCGATCTCGGCGTTCACCGCCTTCAAAAGGGCGGAGACGACCCCGCTCTCGGCGATGGCGCGCGCCGTGATGCCGGGGCTGCCCTGCCAGTTGTCGAGGATGCCGCCGTAGCGGCGCTCCTCGATGCCCGAGACCATCCGGCGCTCGACCACCTCGATGAGGTCGTGCTGCTCAAGGATGCGGACGTGGTAGTAGAGCCGCGTCTGGGGCACCTCGAGCGCGGCGGCCAGTTCCTTGACCGTCATCGGCGACTCGAGCAACAGCAGGCCGATGCGAATGCGCAGGGGATCGGCCAACGCCTTGAGCGTCGCCGCGTTCGCCATGGTGTCGGGCACCGTTCAACAGTGCCACAGCATTCAACTGGATTTCAATGGTTAATCTGAGTTGAGCGCCTCGATCGCCAGGCGGGCGATGGTGCCGATCGCGGCATCGACCGCCGGGAGGCGGGAGTCGAAGGACCGGGCCCGGGTGTAGACGGCCACCGCGTAGCGCCCGCCGTCGGCGAACTCGATCACACCGGCTTCGTTCCGGATCCCGGGCAGCGTGCCGGTCTTGGCGCTCAGGGTCACGCCGTCGCCGAAACCCGACGTGAGCCGGTGCGGCCACACCTGGAGGCCCATGATCCGGCGCATCGCAGCGCACGCGTCGGCCGACGCCGCCTCGTCGTGCCAGATCATGGCCAACAGACGGGTCATGGCGCGGGGCGTCGAGCGGTTGGTGCCACTGGGCTCGAGGGCCGGGCAGGCGCGCGGAGGTCCGTCGCCCAACTGCGCGCCGAGGTCGTCGAGCAGGAACTTGCAGTCGCCGAGGAGGTGGGTCTCCTCGCTACCGATCTCCTTCATGGTGGCGTTGATGCGCTCGGCGCCGCCGAGCAGTTCCATGAGGACATCGGTGGCCGTGTTGTCGCTGACCGACATCATCAAGAACGCGAGGTCACGGACCGACAGGTTGGCGTCATCGAGCATCACTGACAGCCCCGTTGGTCCGTCGGTGCGCCTCGACGCCGGTACAGCGATGCGGTCGGTGAGGCTGACACGCCCAGCGTCGGACTGCCGGGCCAACTCGATCAGGACCGGGATCTTGAACGTCGACGCCAACACCACCGGCGCATCGGCGTCGATGCCCATCTCGTTCTCGCCGTCGAGGTTTCTCGCGTGCAGCCAAACCCGGGCGCCGGAGGCTTCGGCGACCCGCTCGATCTCGTCGCGCACGGGGCGAGTATTGCGCGGCCGGTGTCAGCTCACGCTGACTCGGTAGAACTCCGTCTCGCCGGTTCCGCCCCGCACGTGGAGCGCCGGCGGATCGCTCAACTCGAAGATCGTGGACGCAAACGTCGACGCCGGTGAGATCTCGGTGGGCACTCGGCGGATGGGCACGGTCTCGTCACTGAGGATCTTCTTGATGTCGTCGACCCCGGTGGGCGGCGGCGACTCGGCGAGGAAGTCGAGCCGGGCTGTCGAGTTGGCCAGCGCGCCGGCGGCGACGTCGCCCCACTCGGCGAACATCGACGGGCGGGCGACGGCGTGATTGGTGTGCACGACGACGCCATCGCACGCCGGCGCGTCGGCCACGCCCTCGGCGTCGCACTCGAGGGCGACGATCGAACTGGCGTCGCCGACGAGGTAGTGCTGGCCCGAGGCGTGATCGACCTCGCGGAGGAACGCACCCGCCGTGGGTGCGTCGCGTCGCGCCAACACACCGCGGATGCCGGCGACAACCGGCAGCCCGGCGCTGGCCGACGGTACGTCGGGCAGCGCGTTGACGACGACGGCCACACCCTCGTCGTTGATGCCGTTCATGGCGAGGAACCCGGCGCCGGTCAAACAGGCGAAGCCGGGCTGGTCCTGCCAGGCGGGCACTCGCAGCACGACCTGCGAGCCGTTCCACCAATCCGGTAGATCGAGGTTCTGGGCGATCAAGCCGGCGGAGCCGACGACGCTGCAATGATCCGCCTCGACGCGGGCGTAACACCACTGCTCGTCGACCAGTTGATACGCGAAAGCGGTGACCTCGTCGATGCCCGCCCCGTGCGCGATGCCGGCGATCTCGTCGAGGAGGTCGGGCGTCCACTTCGAGAACGCGGGCCGGAAGTCCGTGGCGGCCAGGAACTCACGCACCCACTCGCGAGGATCGGCCGCGGGGAGGCTGTCGTACCAGCGGTCGATCGCCGCCGCGAACACGTCGCGCTGCGCTTCGCCGTGCGCCGCGCCCCGTTCACGCGGCGGCCCGGGCAGGTCAAGGACTCGTGGCGCGGACACATCCAGACCGTAGCGTCGGTACCGTTTCGTGATGGATTCGGGTCCGACGCTGAGCGATCTCATCGACGCCGTCGGCATTCTGGACCTGCTCATCGCGCCGAACGGACTCGATGTCGCCATCGGCGAAGCGGTAATCCATGACCCCGAAGAGGGTTGGTCGGGCGGGCCGGGCGATGTGATCCTGGCCGTCGGCGTCGACCCCACGCGCTCGGCGGTGTTGACCCTGGCGGAGAAGGCCGGTGGCGCGGGGTCCGCCGCGCTCGTCGTCAAGACACACGACGGGATGGACCTCACGGGGTTGCTCGACGCGGCCCGCGCCGCCGGCGTCGCCGTGCTCGCCGCCGCACCCGACTTGGCGTGGGGCCAGCTCCACGCCCTCGTGCGCACCGCGGCGGCGACCGGTGGTGGCGACGATCGAAGCGGCGCGCCGATCGGCGATCTCTTCGCGCTGGCCAACGCGGTCGCCGCCATGGTCGGCGGTCCGGTGACGATCGAGGACCCGCGATCGATCGTCCTCGCTTACTCGAACCTGGCCGACCACGAGGTCGACGAGGGCCGGCGCGCCACGATCCTCGGCCATCGCGTTCCGGAGGAATGGATCCGCCGCCAGCAGGACGACGGTGTCTTCCGCAAACTGTTCCGCGAGCCGGGCGTCGTTCGCCACCACTACGCCGAGTTCGGGCTCAAGCCGCGCATCGCCACCGCGATCCGCGCCGGCGACGAGATCCTCGGCTCCATCTGGGTGCAGGAAGGCGACAAGCCGCTCGACGACGAGTCGGAAGCCGCGCTCGAGGAGGCCGGTCGCATCGCCGCCCTCCATCTGCTCCGGCACCGCTCCGACGCCGACCTCGAACGCGGCCGGCGGGCCGAGTTGTTGCGCGCGGCACTCGAAGGCCGCGTCGCGCCCGACGCGCTGTCGACTGTGTTGCAACTGACCGCGGCCACGCCGCTCACGGTGCTGGCGGTCGAGCTCACCGGTCCCGTCGCCGACGACGCCCCGGCGCTCGCCGTCCAGGCCGACCGGGCCGCCGGCCTGGTGACGCTCTATTGCGAGTCGTATCGCCGCCGCGCTGCCGTCGTCGCCATCGGCGCGGTCGTCTACGTGCTGGTTCCCCACGCGGCGGCCGACGATCGCGACCGCATGGTCGGGCTCGCCACCGGTATCTGCGAGCGCGTCACCGAGGCCCTCAAGGTCGGGGCCAGTGCCGGCGTCGGCCGCACCGTCGCGTCCATCGGCGAGCTCATCACGTCACGGCGCGAGGCCGACCGCGTCCTGCGCGCCCTCCACGCCACGCCGGGGGCCGGGCCGGTTGCCACCGCTGACTCGCTGCGGAGTCGCGTTGTCCTTCAGTACCTACAGGACCACGCGGCAGGGGAGCCGACGCTGCAACGCGGTCGGCTCGACGACCTGGTCGAGCACGACGCGCGCAAAGGCACCGAGTACGTAGCGACGCTGCGGGCCTTCTTCGATGCGCTGGGCGACATGCCCGCTGCCGCCGCTGCGCAGGGCATCCACGCCAACACGTTCCGCTACCGCATGCGGCGGCTGGCCGAGGTGGCTGGCCTCGACCTTGACGATCCCGTCGAACGCCTCGTGCTCCAGCTCCAACTGCACTTCCTCGCCTGATCAAATAGCAAGCGTGCGATCGTTCGACCTCGAAGACATCTACGCCTTCCGGCTTCCGTCCGACCCGCAGGTCTCGCCCGACGGGTCGCTCGTCGCCTTCGTGATCACCACCGCACACAAGGACGAGGACGAGAACCGGTCGGCGATCTGGATCGTGGACGCCGACGGCGACGCCCCGCCGCGGCAGGTCACACATGGCCCGCAGGACTCGGCGCCGCGATGGTCGCCCGACGGGAGCCGTCTGGCGTTCGTCGCCGGCGGGCGGGGCGACGGCGTGGGACTGCGCGTCCTGCCGATGGCGGGTGGCGAGTCGATCACGGCGGCGACCGGCCGCAGCATTGGGAGCCCGGCGTGGTCGCCCGACGGCGCCCGGCTCGCGTACTGCGCGGTCGTCGGCGAGGTGGATCCGAAAGCGCCGGTTGTCGTGCGCCGCCTCGGGTTCAAGGCCGACGGCGCCGGCCTCATTCGCGAGCTGCGCCGCCACGTGTTCGTGGTTGCCGCCGGCGGTGGCGAGTCGCGCCAGCTGACGGAGGGCGACTTCACGGTCTCCGTCGGTCCCGAGTGGTCACCCGACGGCACCCGGCTCGCGTGGGCCGCGTCGACCGAGGCCGATCGCGACCTCGAACCGGCCCTGTCGATCTTTGTGTCCGATCCCGACGGCGGCGCGCCGAAGCGCGTAACCGAGCCGCCCTCGCTGGCGTCGTCGATCACGTGGACCGCCGACGGCGCGTCGCTGATCGTCGCCGGCGCCGAACGGCGCGCCGTCGGCCACACGCGTTTGTTCTCCGTCGCCGCCGACGGGGGAACGCTGGCGCCGCTCGCGCCCGAGTTCGACCGCAACGTCATGGTTGGCGCGCCGGGCTACCCGGGCGCCCGTCCGCAACTGTCACCCGACGGATCCACCGTGGTGTTCTGCGCGCGCGACGAGGGCTGCACCCACGTGTACGAAGTGCCGGTGGCGGGCGGCGCCCCGACCAAGGTGCTCGGCGATGCGTCGCTGAACATCGGCGGCGTGAGCGTCGGCTCTCGTGTCGCTGTTGTCGCCGGCACGCCGGCGACGCCCGGTGAGGTCTACGTCGACGGCCAATCCCGCACATCACTGTTCGCCGACGAGTTGGCCGACGTCGAGATCGTCGCACCGCAGTCGCGGATGTTCATGGCGCCCGACGGCACGGCCATCCACGGCTGGGTCATGCGCCGGCCCGATGCGCCCACACTGGGCCCGCTGTTGCTCGACATCCACGGCGGCCCGCACAACTCGTGGAACGGCAACGTCGACGTGCTGCACCTGTACCACCAGGGCCTCGTCGCGCTCGGCTGGACGGTGCTGATCCTCAACCCGCGCGGCAGCGATGGCTACGGCGAGGCGTTCTACGCCGCGGTCAGCGGGGGCTGGGGTACGAGCGACGAGGCCGACTTCTTGAGCGCCCTGGACGAACTCGTCGCCGAGGGCGTTGCTGATCCGGCGCGGCTGGTCGTCACTGGTTACAGCTACGGCGGCTTCATGTCCTGCTGGCTCAGCGCGCGGCACGACCGCTTCGCCGCCGCCATTCCCGGCGGTATCCCCGTCAACCTCACGAGCATGACCGGCACGGCCGACCTCGGTTCGTACCTTGCTGAACTCGAGGTCGGCGGCCTCGCGCCCGGCGCGCCGGGGATGATCGAGTGCTCGCCGCTGACGTATGTCGACGGCGTGCGCGCACCGACGCTCATCCTGCACGGCGAGTCCGACGATCGCTGCCCGGTCAGCCAAGCCGAAGAGTGGTTCAGCGCGCTGCGGCTGCGGCGGGTTGAGGTCGAGCTCGTCCGCTATCCCGGCGCCAGCCACCTGTTCATCGCGCTCGGGCGGCCGTCGCACCGTATCGACTACTGCCGGCGTCTCACCGAATGGGCGATCGACCACACGAAAGGGAACGACTGAATGGCTGCGTCCATCACGCGTCGGCTGACGCCGATCATCGAGAAGGCCATGGCGACGCACAACGTCCCTGGCGCGGCCGTCGGCATCCTCCAGGACGGCAAGGAGCACCACCTCGCCCGCGGCATCACCAGCGTCGAGTTCCCGCTCGATGTCGACGACCGCACGCTGTTCCAGATCGGCTCGACGACCAAGACGTTCACGGGAACCGCGCTGATGATGCTGGTCGAGGAGGGCAAGGTCGACCTCGACGCGCCGGTCAGCGGCTACCTGCCGAAGTTCAGGCTGGCCGACGCCAACGCGCTCAAGGAGTTGAAGGTCCGCCACCTCGTATCGCACACCGGCGGCTTCCTCGGCGACTACTTCGACGATCTCGGTCGGGGCGCCGACGCCATCCGCCGCAAGGTCGCCCGCATGCGCAAGCACACCCCGCAGCTGACGCCGGTCGGCGCGCTGTGGTCGTACAACAACGCCGGCTTCTACGTCCTCGGTCAGCTCATCGAAGAGTTGACCGGCGAGGCGTACGAGAACGTGATCCGGGACCGCATCTTCGGCCCGCTGGGTATGGACATGACGTTCTGGTTCCCCGAGGACGTCATGACGCACAAGGCGGCGTTGGGGCACGTGCTCAAGGTCGACGGCTCGCTCGCGATCGCCCGGCCGTGGGGGCTCACGCGCGGCGCCAACCCGGCGGGCGGCATCTGCTCGACCACGGTTGACCAGATCCGTTACGCCCGATTCCACCTCGACGGCGGCCGCACTGCTGACGGTAAGCGGCTCATGAAGGCGGCCACCGTGCGGCGGATGCAGAAGCCGCTCGCCCACATCGGGTGGAGCCTGGCTGACGACGTCGGCGTGACGTGGTTGCTCGACAAGATCGGCAGCACCGCCGTCGTCAAGCACGGTGGCACGGTCAACGGCCACATGTCCGAGTTCCTCATGGTGCCGTCACGCGGCTTCGCGGTGACGGTCCTCACCAACGGCCAGCGCGGTCATGAAGTCGGCGGCGCGGTATTGAAGTGGTGCTTGGCCGAACTGCTCGGCCTCAAGAAGCCCGAGCCGGCGACGCGTTCGCTGTCCGCCAAGGCCGCGGCCGCCTACACCGGGCGTTACCCGACCGGGGCGGGCGACTACGTCGTGACGGCCGAGAACGGCGGTCTACTCGTGAGCTTCGAAGCCAAGAAGGAGCTGCTCGAAGCCGATCCGGAAATCGCCGCCCAGCTGCCGCCGCCGCTGCCGATCGCATTCGTCGGCAAGGACCGCGCCGTGGTCGAGGGCCCGCTCATGAACGGTGGTCGCGTGGAGTTCTTCCGCGACGACACCGGCGCCGTCGAGTGGATGCGCTTCGGCGGCCGCATCAACAAGCGCACGCCAGCCTGACGTGTCGGTGCGAACGCAATGCTTTTCGCAACCTGACACCGACACGTAGGTCTAGGACCGGCGGAGGGGGCGGCCGGCGCGGCCGTCGGTGCGGCCGTTGACGATGACCGAATGGATGCCGGCTGACGGTTGCTCGGGGTCGCGGTAGGTCGCGGTGTCGGCGATCGTCGCCGGGTCGAGAACGACGAGGTCGGCGAAGGCCCCCACGCGGACCACGCCGCGGTCGGTGAGGCCGAACGTCTGCGCCGGCAGCGACGTCATGCGGCGCACCGCATCGGCAAACGTCAGCACGCCCTCGTCGCGTCCGTAGTGACCGAGCACGCGCGGGAACGTGCCCCACAGCCGCGGGTGGGGCTTGCCCGGCGCGGGAACGCCGTCGGATCCGATCATCGTGTGCTCGTAGGCCAGCACCGTCCGCACGTCGGCTTCGCTCATCATCTCCAGGACGACGAGGGCGCGGCCGCGCGTGCCGTCGAGGACCGCGTCGGCCGCGGCCCGTCCGGAGATCGCGAGGAGTTCGCCGATCTCGTCGAGGTTCAGCCCTTCCCACTCGGGATGATCGGCGGCCGACGCGACCGTGACGTCACCCGGCTCGACCTTCCCGATCCCGCCCTTGCCGTCGTCGAGCGCGCCGTTCTGCACTACCGCGAAGAGGTGCGTGCTGCCCGCGGTGTACGGGTATTGATCGACGCTCACCGCGACGCCCCGATCACGCGCCGCTGCGATCATGGCCAGGCTCTCGTGCACCTTGCCCCAGTTGGCCTTGCCGCTGGCCTTGTGGTGCGAGATCTGGACCGGGAGCCCGGCCCGCTCGCCGATCTCGATTGCCTCGGCGACAGACTCCAACAGTTGGTCGGCTTCGTTGCGCATGTGGGTCGTGTAGATCCCGCCGGCGGCGGCGACCACGTCGGCGAGGGCGACGATCTCGTCGGTGTCGGCGTAGCGACCCGGCTCGTAGATCAGCCCGGTCGACAACCCGACGCACCCGGCCGCCATCCCTTCGTCGACCAACCCGCGCATACGGTCCAGCTCGGTCGCGGTCGGTGCCCGCTCGGCGGTCCCCAGCACCGCCGAGCGCACCGTCCCATGACCGACAAGCACCGCGACGTTGAGGCCGGGGGGCGCGGTGTCGAGTCGCTCGACGTAGCCGGTAAAGCCGTCCCACGGCGGCACGGTGTCGAGCCCGGGCGCCCACTCGGCGAACGAGGCCGCGCCGGTCGCGTGCGGCGCGATGCCCAGCCCGCAGTTGCCGACCACGTCGGTCGTCACGCCTTGGCTCGTCTTGCACGCGATCGTCGGGTCGATCAAGACCTCGGCGTCGTCGTGCGCGTGCACGTCGATGAACCCGGGCGTGACGGCGAGGCCGGTCGCATCGATCACCGTCGCGGCGCTCACGTCGTCGCCGAGGACGCCGACGTCGGTGATGCGGTCGCCGACGACAGCCACGTCGGCGCGCACCGGTGGCGCGCCGGTGCCGTCGTACACCTCGCCGCCCCGAATGATGAGGTCGACCGTACGGCTCACGCCGAGATGTACTCGCTCGATGTCGTCACCGCGTCCAACACGTCGGGGATGGGATCGACGCCGATGCCCGGCCCGGTCGGCACGCGCAAGCGACCGTCCTCCAGCACGAACGGCGCGGTGATGTCCTGGGCGAAGTACCGGTCTGACGCCGACGTGTCGCCCGGCAACGTGAAGTTCGGTAGGGCAGCGAGGGCGACGTTGGCGGCCCGGCCCAGCCCGGTCTCGAGCATCCCGCCGCACCACACCGGCACGCGGTTGGCCGCGCACACGTCGTGGATACGGCGGGCTTCGAGGTAGCCGCCGACCCGGCCGGGTTTGATGTTGACGATCGCGCAGGCGCCGAGGCGAATGGCGTCGGCCGCGGCGCGCGCCGACGTGATCGATTCGTCGAGGCACACCGGCGTGGCGATGCGCTTGGCCAGCTCGGCGTGACCGAGGATGTCGTCCTCGTCGAGGGGCTGCTCGATGAGGAGCAAGTCGAACGGATCCAGCTGGGCGAGCTGGGCGGCGTCGCCGAGCGTGTACGCGGTGTTGGCGTCCACCTGCAGCAGGAGATCGTCGCCGAACCGCTCGCGCACCGCCCGCACCGGCTCGACGTCCCACCCCGGCTCGATCTTGAGCTTGATCCGCATGTAGCCGCTGTCGATGTAGCCGGCGACCGCGTCGAGCAGCTGCGGGATCGAGTCCATGATGCCGACCGACACGCCGGAGTCGACCGCGTCGCGCACGGCACCGAGGTGGGTGGCGAGCGACACACCGGCGGCGCGGAGCTCGGCGTCGAGGATCGCCGTCTCGACCGCCGCCTTGGCCATCGGGTGCCCTTTGACCGCGTGGAGGGCGACACCGACGGCGCTCGCGGTCACGTCGTCGAGGGCAAAGAGACGTGGCAGGAGATGTTCACGGATGACGACCTGGGCGCCGTCGACGAACTCTGACGAGTACAGCGGCGCGTCCATGGCCACGCACTCGCCCCACCCTTCGGCGTCGGGCGTCACGGCCCGGACGAGCAGCACGTCGCGGCCCGTCTCGGTACCGAACGACGTACGGAACGGCGACACCAGCGGGAGCTTGACCCGGCGCAGTTCCACGCCGCTGAGCTTCATGGCCGCTCCAACCGGTACCACCCGTCGCGGGTGATCGAGTGGGCGACGTAGCCGGCTTGCACGGCAACACCGAGCGTCTCGCGCAGGGCGAGGCGCCACTCACGGCCGAGCGCGGCATCGTTGCGTCGCAGCTCGACGATGTCTTCGGGCACCCAGGCGCGAAGCGCGCCGTCGCCCGGCAACGCAGTCGTCACCGGCGCACCGGCGCCGTCGGTCGCCAGGATGACGACACCCTCGTGATCCCGAAGTCGCGCCGCGGGCGCCGGCGCCGCGAGATCCCACCGGACGACGGCGCGGTCGGTCGGATCGCCCGCGTTGATCGCGTCGTGCATCTCGCCGTAGAAGTCGGGCTCGAAGCCGACGAGCGTGGCTCCCAGCTTCATCAAGTTGAAGAACGCGTTGCGGCGAACGAGCGGATCGAACGTCCACTCGATGACGTTGACACCGCGCGCCAACGCCCACTCCCGCTGGTGTTGCTTGAGCGCCAGGCCGACGTGGCGCCCTTGCCACGGCGGCACCACGCCCGAGATGTGCGAGTGCAGGTGAACCTCGCCGTCGCGCACACCGAGGAAGCCGGCCGAGGCGCCGACCATCTCGCCGTCGGCAAAGGCGCCGGCCACGTAGCCGCCGGCCAGCGCCAGGGCGCGCAGCAGCTCCGACGAGATAGGGGCTTCGCCGTCGGGGAACGACCAGATCGCCCGCAGCGCGTCGATGGCTCGGGTCAGCTCGGGCATGCCGTCGAGCAAGCGGATCTCGACGGCCACCTCTACCGTGCCGGCGCGGGCCATGCCACAACGATGGCCCGCCGGCCCGGCGCGTGTCTTGTGCGGCCAGCCAACCTCGGTGGGCCGGTGTGGTCCGCCGCGCTCAGGCGCGAGGGTCGTCGACCGCGATCGGCCGGGTCAGCGCAAAGCCGAGATAGCCGCCGACGATGAGAACGATGAGCGGGAGGGCGAACACGACCGGGTACGCGAATCCCGGATTGCCCACGTCCACCACCGGGCGGAAGGCGGGTGCGGCGGCCGATCCGAGTTGCTGGCCGCCCCCATCGGCGGCGAGCGGTGCCGCGTCGGCCAGCGTGTCCGGGAGCGCCAGATCGTCGAACGCGCTGGCGTCGACGTCGGGCTCGACGGCGTCGACTGCCGGCGCTGCCGCGCCGGGCGTCGCGCTGTCGCGGGACGACCGGCACGCGAGCGTGGCCTTGGCCATGTCGGCCAGCCCCGCCGTGTTGGCCGGCGGCGGGAGATTGTCCTCGATGACATATGTCGTCTCGACCAGCGGGCCGACGAGACGCGTGTCGACGGGCGGCGGGATGCCAGCCGCGGCGACGGTGATTTGGGCGATGGCGGCCAGGGTCTGGTCGTCGATCGCGCAGACGAGCAAGGTCGACGACTTCGGCGCCGGCACGGTGCCGCAGATGATGAACGCGGGACCCAGCACCGGCAGGATGTTCACCGGCAGCGGCGCGCCGAGGCTTCCCACGACACCCGGCGCCAGGGCGACGACCAGCGTGGCGTTGCCGCATTGCGGGCTCACGATCGGCGCGACGATCTCGAGTACCGGTTGCGCTTCCGGCGGCACCGCGGGCACGGGTAGCGGCGGCACCTGAGCGAGAGCGGGAGCGGCGCCGAGCCCGATACACGCGGCGATCAGCGCGACGAGCGCGCGGGCAAGGCGGCGGCTCAACGGGTGCGCTCCACTTGTAGTTGCGCGAGCAGGTCGGCGCTGGCGACGACCAGCCGGTTGAACTGCGCCCGCTCGATCGCTTCGCGACGCCGCGACGCCTGCACCGCCAGCAAGCCGAGGGCGAAACCGAGCACGGCGACGCCGCCGATCACGCCGGACACTGCGTAGGGAAGCTGCAATGCGACGACGGTCGAGTCGGCGAGGGTGCGCCACGCCACGGCGATGCTGATCAGTCCGGCGAGGGCCAGCGCGGCGAGGACGATCAATGACCGCCGTAGCGAGGTCATCGACGCTTGCCCCGCTGCTCGTCGAGCGCGGTCTTGACCTCGTCGAGGATGCTCACGAGCTGGTCGATCTGGCGCTCGCGGGCGACGGCGTCCCGCCGCTTGGCGGTGACGTTGATCAGTGTCAGCCCGACCATGATCAGCCCCAGCCCGGTCAGCCCGGCGGAAACGATGTACGGCAGTTGCAGGTACACCAGCGTCTCGGCGGCGACCTGCGACCAGGCCACGCCGATGAGGACGAACCCGCCGAGGGCGACGACGATGCCGGCCCACACGAGCGTCGGGCTGTCGCCCGAAAGCCACGTCGGCACATGGAGCTGCGGGCGGCGGCGACGGCGCGTCGCGCCGTCGATCGTCTCGACCACTTCCTCATCGTCGGTCAGAAGCAACGTGCTCATCTCGATTCTCCGATCACAAGATCATCTCACTGCTGCTTTGCGTGTTCGCGTGCGCCCGGCGCCGTTGGGCGTCGCGCCCGAGCGCTCGATCGCCGACACGGACCCGCCGAGGTACGCCTCGACCACCAGCGGGTTGACCCGGACCTCGTCGGGCCGACCGACGGCGATGACCCGTCCCGCGTCCATGGCGACGATGCGGTCGGCGATCCCCATGATCAGCGGAATGTCGTGCTCGATGATCAACAGCGTGAGGTCGAGCTCGTCCTTGATCTCACGGAGCAGATGACCCAAGGCCTCGGTCTCGCGCTGGGCGATGCCCGATGACGGCTCGTCGAGCAGGAGCATGCTCGGCTGCAAGGCGATGAGGCACCCGATCTCGGTGATGCGCCGCGTGCCGGTCGACAGCTCCTGGATCTGCTTGTTGCGGTAGGCGTCGAGCCCCATGGTGGCCACCAACTCGCGTGCCATGCGGTCCTTCTCGCGCTCGGAGCCGGGCAACCCCAACACCGAACCGATGAAGCGGGTGGGCAGGACGCGCTCGAACGCAAGCCGCGTTGCGTCGAGCACCGTCATCGTCGGGAACAGCGCCGCGTCCTGGAACGACCGGATCAGCCCCCGCCGGCCGCGCTGTTCGGGTCCGAGATCGGAGACGTCGTCGCCGTCGAAGATCACGCGGCCGCTGTCGGCCCCGGTGAACCCGCCGAGCAACTCGAAGGTCGTCGTCTTGCCCGCGCCGTTGGGCCCGATGAGGCCGACGACCTCGCCGGCGCGCACGTCGAGCGACACGTCGTCGACCGCGATGACACCGCCGTACCGCTTTCGTAGCGAGCGGGCTTCGAGAAGCACGCTGCCGTTGGGCCGCAGGCGCGTCGCCGGCGCGGCGAACGAGGGCAAGGTGCCGGCCCGTTCCAACTCCGCGCCGCCCGCCGATGCTTCGGCCTCGGCCAGGTCGATGCCGTGGCGCCGCGCTGCCCACTGCGCGTAGCGGTCCCGCACGGGCTGGAGCACCTGGGCGATGCCGCCGGGCAAGTACAGGATCAACAGCAACTGGCCGAGGCTTGTCGCCGCTAGCCCCGCCGAGTCGAGGGGCAGGAACTCTGGGATGCCGATGACAACCATGGCGCCGAGCAGCGGCCCGGCGAGCAGCGACATGCCTCCGATCACCGTGAGCACGACGACGTCGATGCTCGCCTTCACCGGGAAGGCCGACGTGCCGATGCGCGACAGCATGTGGCCGTAGCACGCGCCGCCGACGCCGGCGATGAAGCCGGCGAGGAGGAAGCCCTGGAGCTTGACCAAGCGGGCCGGAACCGTGAAGGCGCGCGCGTTGTCCTCGTTGTCGCGCACGGCGACGAGCACGCGTCCGAGTCCGCCCCGCCGGATGTTGCGGGCGAGCAGCATCATCAGCACCGCGACGACGAGGACGAAGTAGTAGTAGCGCTTGCCCGTGTCGAGCTCCATGCCGTTGACGATCGGCCGACCGGGGTCGCGGCCGTCGCCCAACGTCCACGACTGCTGCAACAGCCAGCTGGCGGTCACCAAGGTGAACCCGAGCGTGCTGACCGTGAGCAACAGCCCCTTGATGCGCAGCGCGGGAATGCCGATCACGAGCGACAGCGCGGCGCCGGCGAGTCCGGCGTAGAGGAAGGCGAGCGGGAACGCGCCGATGCGGCTTGACACGTGGAACGACACGACGGCGCCCATGGCGGCGATGGCGAACTGGCCGAGGCTGAGCTGGCCACCGAGACCGGTGATCACGCCGACCGAGAGCCCGACGATCGCGTAAGCGAGGATCTGGGTGACGGTGATCGACGAGCTGTTGCTCATCGTCACCGGCAGCAGTGTGGCGATGACGACCGCGACGATAGCGATGATCGGTCGCGACATCCGGATCTCGCGCAGCTTGGCGACCGCCTCGGGCAGCGGCTTCCACGACTGGACGGCGGCCCAGCTGCCCTTCTCCTCCTCGCGCCCGCCGACGCCGCGCTGGATGAGCAAGGCGCCGACGATGATCACGAACAGGGCAACTTCGACGAACCCGGCGCGCGGGTAATTCCACAGCAGGAGCTGTTCGGTGACGCCGAGGCCGACGCCGGCGGCCAACGCGGCCGGCAGGTTGTTCATGCGGGCGATGACCGCGCCGGCGAGGGCGCGCAGGAGCAGGCTCGGTCCGAAGGCCTCGCCGGTTGTGAACCCGCGCGACGGGAGGACGAGGATCGCAGTGAAGGCCGAGACCATCCCGGCGATGGCCCAGGCGAGCGACGACATGCGGCCGGCGAAGATGCCGGCCATGCGCGCCGCTTCCGGATTGGCCGAGGCGCACCGGATCGCCAAGCCGTACCGACTGCGACGCAGGAATACCGCAAGCCCGATCACGATGATGGGGGAGAAGAACAACATCCCGACGTAGGCCTGCGTCAGCCGCAACGCGCCGAGGGTGAACTCGGGCAACCCCGGCGGACTCGGGAACAACGTGCCGGCGCCCGATTGCGGGTTGAACGCGGCCGAGAACAGCACGAGGAACTGCCCGACGCCGAGGGTGGCGACGATGCTCATGATGCGCGGCGCGCTGCGCAACCGGCGGACGATGGCGACTTCGGCCAGCGCGCCGATGGCGCCCGCCGCCGCGAAGGCGAGCGGCAGCGCCGCGTAGTACGGGATGTGCCACTTGACGACGGCGGTGCCGAAGAACGCGGCACCGAACGCGCCGACCTCGCCGTGGGCGAAGTTGATGATGCGGTTCGTCCGGTACACGAGCACCAGCCCGACGGCGAGAAGGCCGTAGGTGGTGCCGATGATCAGGCCGAGGACGATGACCGGCAGCGGGATCTCGAACCCGCCGGGCGTGAACGCGAGCATCACTTCTTGCGCGTCCCGCTGCGCCCGCCGGCGCCTTCGAGGAACACGGCGCGCAGCAGGTCGTCGCGCTTGAGAAGTTCGCGCGCCGCGCCGTCGAAACGGATCTCGCCCTTCTCCATGAAGTACGCGTGGTCGACGAGGTTCAGCGCGATGTTGACCGACTGCTCGACGAGGACGACCGCTGTCCCCTCGGCGTTGATCTGGCGCACCATCTCGAGCAGCTGGGCGACGATCACCGGCGCCAGGCCGAGCGACAGCTCGTCGATGAGGAGCAGCTTGGGCTGGAGGATCAATCCCTTCGACAGGCCGAGCATCTGCTGCTCGCCACCCGACAACAGCCCGGCGTTCTGATTTCTGCGCTCGGCGAGCCGCGGGAACGCTTCGAAGCACCGGTCGATGGCGGTATTGAGGCTCTTGGCGTCGCGCCCGAGGGTGTACCCGAAGCCGCGGAGGTTCTCGATCACGGTCATCGGTCCGAAGACGGCCCGCCCGCCAGGGATCTGCGTGATGCCGAGGCGCAGGCGGCGTTCGGCATCGAGGTAGGTGATCTCGGCGCCGCGGTAACGCACGCTGCCCCGACTCGGCAGCCCGATACCCGAGATGACCTTGAGCAGCGTCGACTTGCCGGCGCCGTTCACACCCAGCAGGGCGACCATCTCGCCGTCGTCGACCGTGAAGTCGACGCCGAACAACACCTGTAGCCGGCCGTACGAGAAGTCGACGCTGCGGCAGGCCAGCATCGGGAGGTGACCTCCCGATGCGGTGATGCGGCGGATCTCCTCGTCCTCGATGACCTCGTCGATCATGCGGTCGAGGTCCTTCGGCACGAGCCGTCCGGTGCTGGCGAGCAGCAGTGAGCCGACGACGCCGGGCACGACGATGGCGACCATCGTGCCGACCACGCCGAAGCGCCGGTCGATGCCGCTCAGGAACAGCGCGCCGATGAGGCCGCCGACGCCGCCGAGGAAGATGCCCTCGAGCGCGGCGGCGTGCGCTCGCATCTGGGCGGGAACGACACCGAGCATGGCCGCGTTCAGCGCCGGCGCCAGGATGGCGACCAGGGCCTGGGCGATCGTGAACAGCACGACCATCCCCCAGAACCACGGCGACAGGCCGCCGAGGCCGATGAACACGACGGCCACCGCGAGCATCAATCCCGCCATGCGCAGCAGGCTGCCGGGATCGCCGCGGAACCGCGCCTCGGCGCCGCGGGCGAACGTGGTGAGGGCGCCGATCGACGCCAGCGCGGTGAACGCGAAGAACAGGCCGCGCGCACCAGGACCGAGGTTCCATCGCTCGGCGAGGAAGAAGAAGAGGAACGTTTGGTACGGGATGAGCAGCAGGCCCAACACCGCGAATGAGGCGAGCAGCCGGCGCACGGTCGGCACCAACATGAGCCGGCGCACGGTCTCGAAGAAGCCGAGGGTGATGTCCTGGTCGGTGATCGTGACGCCGGCCATGCCCTCGCCGTGGTGCTGGCGCACCGCGTCGCGGATCCGCTCGGTGTCCCATCGTCCGAAACCGGGATCGCGCAGCCGGGCCGCGGCCAGGCTGGCGAGCAACGACGCCACGCCCAACGTAAGGAACACGCCGCGCCATGTGAGGCCGACCACGCTGGCGAGGAACGCGACCGCCAACGGCGAGATGATCATGCCGAAGGCGACGAACCCTTGATAGGCCGACAGCACGCGCACGCGGCCTTCAGCCGGATACGAGTCGAGCAGCAACGGCGCGTGCAGGGCGGCCACGCTGCCGGTGCTGAGGCCGTCGCCGAGAAGCACGATGACCAGGCCCCAGATGATCGTGGTGAAGCCGGTCGCCATCGCGATGAAGCTCCACAAAACCGCGGTTATGACACACAGCAGGGCGCGGCGATTGCGCTGTTGGGCGAGCGCGGCGATCGGGAGCGGCGCCAGCGCGATCGCCAGCGTCTTGATCGCGATGACACCGGCGATGGCGCCCTTGCCGATGCCCAGCGCCCGGCTGATCTCGGGCGTGAGCACAGAGAACGCGTAGCCCTGGAACTGGTCGACGATGCCGAGCAGTCCGATGGCGACGAGCGGGTAGACGCCGAGGTTGTACTGGGCCAGCACGTCGCGGAGCCGCGGCGTCGCGCCGGTGGCGTCACCGGTGACGCCGAGGGCTCGACGCGCGTCGCCGCGGAGGTCTTCGCGCGCCTGCTCGACGCTGTCGACCAGCGCTTCGGCGTCGCGCACCTCTCGCAAGTGTTTGGCAGTCTGTGTCCTCCGGATCGGCGCCGTCTTCGCCTTCGCCTCCCTTTGTGCCATCAGAGGGGCTGCTTCAGTTCGAACTCGACGGACCAGGCGCCCTCGCCGACGCGCCGACCCTGCGCGTCCAACAACACGACGGTCACCTCGTGGAACTGGCGACGGCGCTGGTCGCCGGTGAGGCGGGCGATGCTCTCGAGCGTGATCGCGGTATCGGTCGTCGCGTAGACGCCGCGCTCGGCGAGGAACTCGGCGCTGGCGCAGAGGGCGCGGCCAGCGCCGCCCTTGCACGAGTCATTGCCCCGGAACAGCCAGCCCAGCGGGCGGCCCGAGCGGGGCGGGGCCCGGTCCACGAGCACGGCGAAGCTGCCCGCGTCCGGACCGACCGCGAAGTTCCGCACCGTCCAGTCGATCGACACCGGGAGGCGGACCTCGTCGCGATCGCCGGGCCGGACGATGTCGACCCGCTCGTCCTGCACGAACGACAAACCATGCACGCCGCACCCGGCGGTGGTGAGGAGCAGGGCGGCGGCGAGGAGGACGGCGCGCGCGGATCGGGCGGGCGGTTTCAGGGGCCTAAGTATGGTCACGCCGGCCCGGACGACAGTGGGGGGAGCGAACAGGAATTCGGACCACTCGTGGTCTGTGCCCACAATTACGGCATCAGGACGTTGGTCGACCGGTAGGTGAAGCAGGTGCACGACGGCGTCCACGCGAAGTGGCGGGCGTCGCCCGGCGCGTCGTGCCGCGTCTTGCTGAACGACGCCCGCCCGCCGAGATTCATCACGCTGGTGTAGCCGGTGGTGCCCACCGCTTCGATGGCGCCGACGATCGCGGCGCCATCGGACCGCCCGCGTGTCGCTTTGAGTGCCGTCTCGTAGGCGAACAGCGCTTCGCACGCGCTGAACGCGAACGCGTAGTCGGCCGGCGCGCTGGGCACGATGCTCTTCGTCTTGAGCAAATCGAGACAGCGCTTGGCTGTCGAGGTGAGACCGGGCCAGTACTGCGGCCTGACGTCTTGCACCGGCAGCCAGCCGTACCCGTCGACGTTCGCCGCTTGGCGCGCCGGAATCTGGTTCTCCAGCACCGCGGCGTTGGCCAGCGACGACACGATGTAACGCGGGTGGTATCCCTGGGCCTCGGCGCCGCCGGAAAAGATCAGCAGCGCGGGGCCCTCTGACACCGTCATGAACATCACGGTGTCCACGCCGGCCGACCGGAACTGGAGCACGAGGCTTCCGGCTCGCGCCGCCTCGGCCCCGGCGTCACCCGCGCCGTGCGCGCACCCGACTTCGAACGTGGCCGTGACGGTCAGGGACTTGGCCGCCAGGTAGGGGCGGATCGTCTTGGCCCAGGCCGCCTTCGTGCTGGGGCAGTCGTCGATGACGACACCGAGTTTGCTGGCGCGCGTCGCCGCGCCGGTGGCGAGGGCGCCGTCGATCTTGGCGATGGACCGGCGCTCGATGAGCGGGGTCGACAGCGCAATCAGCAGCGGGTACTGCCGGAGCGTGGGCGCGTCCGGGACGTTGAACGTGGTGCTGAGGTGCGGGATCTTCTTGGACGCCAGGCAACCCTCGAACGAGTCCAGGTGGGTGAACACGT
>DASRJI010000151.1:0-2317 GCA_035649535.1 Acidimicrobiales bacterium
TCCGCGAGGCGCCACCGGCGACGCATCTCCGGCGACCGTGCCAGCGGGGTCCGCGCCCCGGCGCGGCCCGCGCAACGCGGCCTCACCACCGTGCTGTCATTCTCACCAATTCACACACAAGGAGGCCATCGATGAAATGGCCAACCCTGGGGATGGCTCTCGCCTGCAGCCTGCTCGTCGGAGCGGGGCAGGTGGGCGCGAAGAACTGCGGCGACGACGTCGCCGGGCAGGACGTTCCGTGCGCCTGCGGTGACACGGTCGTGAGCGACGTCGCCCTGAACGGCGACCCCGTCCTCGACGCACCGTGTCCAGCCGATGGGCTCCTGGTCCGCGTCAACGACACGCGGTCCGGGGTCACCGTCGACCTCCGCGGGAGCACGATCCGCGGCGAGGGACGGGGCATGGGCATCTGGGTGCTGAACGGCGGGAAGGGCGGCGCCAGCATCGTCAGCACGGGCGGCGTCGGCACCGTCGAGGGCTTCAACGACGGCATCTTCGGCAAGGGGGCCGACAGCATCGCACTGGTCGACAACGTGGCGGCGGCCCGCAGCGGGCGCGACGGCATCCGCGTCGTCGCCGACGGCTACGAGATCAAGAACTCCTCGGCGCGCGATTCCGGCCGCGACGGTATCGCCGCCATGGGCAACGACTACAAGGTCAGCGCGACGCGCACCGAGAACAGCGGCCGCGCCGGCTACTGGATCATGGGGATGCGGGCGACGATCGGCACGCCCGAGGCGGGCGTCGTGAGCGTCGGCTCCGGCTACCACGGCTTCTTCCTCATGGGCTGGGGCATCAACGTCACCAACTGCGAGTCGTCGGGCGCGCGGGAGGACGGCGTGCACCTGTCGGGCATGCACATCGAGGTGCACGACTGTACGCTCACCGACAACGGCGGCGACGGCATCGGCACCGGCGGCGGCGGCGCGTGGAGCCTCTCCGGCAACAAGGCGATCAACAACGAGGGGAACGGCATCCTCGTCGGCGGGCCGTACGATCCGGTGAAGGGTGCCTACAACTCCGATGCCGGCGGCAACAGCGGCATGGGCAACAGAGGTAGCAAGCTGCCGCGCGGCGCCGTCCAGTGTGAGATCTCCGGCCGGCCCTGCGAGTGGTGGTAACGCGAGCGCACCCCCGCGCCGCAACAAGCACCAGGGAGGGGACCTCATGCGTCGGACGACCGCGATAGCCATCGCGACGCTCGCACTCCTGGCCGCCGGGGCGGGCATGGCCAGCGACGCCCATGCGATCGCCGCCTGTACGGCGGCGCAGATCAGCGCCAACGACGGCGCCTCGGGGCGCTGCCCCACCGGCACCGGCCCCTGCAACATCGGCAAGGTGTTCGAGATCGGCGACGGCTGCACGCTCGACTTCGGCACGCGGGCCGTCACCATCCTCGGCAGCGGCAAGCTCGATATCCTGTCGAACACGGTGAACCTGCGGGCGGGGTCGTTCTCGATCGCGCCGAGCGGCCTCGTCGAAGGCCGCGGCAACCTGGCCACGCCTCCGCGCGACCGCGGCGGCTCCATCACGATCACGACCACGGGCGCCGTGAACATCCAGCGCGCGAGCTTCAAGGGCGTCATCGACGTCTCGGGCAACGTGCGCGGCGGCACCGTCATCATCAATGCCGGCGGGTCGATCACCGTCTCCGGCGACATCATCTCGAACAACATCACCACCTCGGGCGGCAACGGCATCATCTCGCTCCGCTCGACGGGCGGCGACGTCACGAGCGGCAGCACCAGCACGATCTCGGCGCAGGGCGGCGACTTCTCGACCGGCGGCTTCATCGACATCACCGCCTCCGGGCGGGTCGATCTGGGAACCAACCTGATCGCCAACGGCGGCGACGGCGGCGTCATCGACGTCGCGTCGGGCGGCGAGTCGGTCGTACGCGGCATGAACGCCACGGGCGGCGGCGACGCCGGCAGCGGCGGATGCGCCAGCGTGTTCGCGGGGACGCGCGTGCAGATGCTCGGGCCGGTCGCTCTGAACGGCACGGGCTCTCCGACGCTGTCCGGCGGGGGCTGCGGCGGCTTCATAGATATCGAGGCCCGCTTCGGCGACGTCACGATCAACGACGCGATCCTGGCGGAGAGCGGCGCGCCGGACGGCGGCGGCGGCGGCATCTCCGCCATCGCCCGCGGGTCGATCAGCACGACCAGCCTCGCGCCGCTGTCGGTGCAGGGGCAGGGCCCCTCGAGCTGCGGCGGCGAGATCTCGCTCGAGGCGGACCTCGACGTCTCGGCGAGCGGCAACATGAACGCCTCGGGCGGCTTCGGCGGCAACCTCGTCGACGTCATCGCCGGCCGGA
>DASRJI010000152.1:0-52358 GCA_035649535.1 Acidimicrobiales bacterium
GCCTCGGGCGGTGCGGCGATAACCCGTTCCACGCTGACAACGTCACTGGCCATAGACGGCGAGACTAGGACCGATGCGGACCGAAGAGTGCCGGAAGCGGATACGAGGCGTGCGCGGCGGTGCGGTGGTGGTCGACTCCACTCGCACGCTCTACGGCTGGAACGACCGCCCGTACCCGGCGTACTACTTCCCGCGCGACGACGTGCGTCTCGATCTCCTCGCCGACGACCAGTGGCGGGAGACGCCGGAGGGTCTCGTCAACATCCGCTGGTCGGCGATGGATCATTGGTTCGAGGAAGACGAGGAAGTCATCGTCCACCCGCGCGATCCGCATACTCGCGTCGACATCCTCGCCAGCAGCCGCAGGGTGCGCGTCGACATCGACGGCGTGACGGTCGCCGAGAGCGACCAGCCCCGCATCCTGTTCGAGACCGGTTTGCCGCCGCGCTACTACCTACCGCTCACCGCGCTGCGCATGGACCTGCTGCGTCCGTCGACGTCGCACACGCAGTGTCCGTACAAGGGCACGGCGAGTTACTGGTCGGTCGAGGTGAACGGGAGGTTGCACGAGGACATCGCGTGGACGTACCCGACGCCGTTGCCGGAGAGTCAGAAGATCGCCGGCCTCGTGTGCTTCTACAACCATCGCGTCGATCTACTCATCGACGGCGTTCGGGAGTGAGACCACCGCGCAACGGGTAGGTGCCGTTCAGGAGGACGCGGTGGACTTCCAAGTCGGTCTCAAGCTGCACTTGCCACGCGACCGGCACAGTGTCCCGCTCGCACGGCATCTTGCGGGGCGTGCGCTCTACGAGGTCGGTGCCCACCATTCCGACGCGCACGATGTCGAGTTGGCCCTCGCCGAGGCGTGCACGAACGTCCTTACCCACGCGGGACCCGGTGACGCGTACGACGTCGACGTGGCGATCGGACCGTCGCAATGCGTCATCAGTGTGATCGACCTCGGTCGCGGCTTCGACGTCGACAACCTCCCCGAGAAGCCTGACGCCGACGCGGAGGGCGGTCGCGGCCTCGACATCATGCGGAAGCTGATGGACAGCGTCCGCCTCGTGACGAGACCCGACGGGGGCACCGTCGTGCAACTCGTGAAGAACCTGCGCTTCGCGGCCGAGGCGCCGTAACGCGCAAAACCCCCGGGGATTGTCGTCCCCGGGGGCCAGTGCGCTAGATCGCGCCGCGGCCTAGGCCGTGATCGACTTGATCTTCTCCTGGAAGGCCGTCTGCTCGGGGGTCGGGCCGCCGGCGGACTGCATGGCCATCAGCTTGGTCATGTCGCCCTCGACCTTGATCTGACCCGCCATGAACGCCTGCATGGCGGCCTGCGGGTTGCCGTCGACGAACATGGCCTTGGCCGTCTCGAACGGGATCGTGACCTTGGTCGGCGCGTTGTCGGCCAGGCCGCGGTTGAACTTGCCGCCCGCCATGTTCAGCTCGACGGGGCCCTCGGGACGGTCGGGGACGACGA
The DNA here is from genome assembly GCA_035649535.1 of Acidimicrobiales bacterium. Taxonomy (GTDB): domain Bacteria; phylum Actinomycetota; class Acidimicrobiia; order Acidimicrobiales; family JACDEA01; genus JACDEA01. The sequence continues at coordinate 1,487 of DASRJI010000152.1, forward strand.
CGTTGAGCACGAGGTCGGCAGCGGCGCCGGTCGCCGGCGGGGCTTCGAGGCTCTCGACCTCGTCGAGCCAGGCGTCGGACAGGAACGGGTTGGGCATGTGGGTGTCTCCTACGGTCGGGTGAAGGACCCTCGTACTAGCAGGATGAGCAGGAATTCGCACGACGAACGCGCACCCCCTCGTTAGCGTGCCCCCCCATGGGGATTGAAGCTGGGGAAGTCGTACTGGCCGCGCGGGACGTCTACAAGGCCTACACACAGGGCGACTCGGTCGAGCAAGTGCTCAGCGGCGTGTCACTGGAGGTGCCGCGAGGGCGATTTCTCTCCGTAATGGGACCGTCCGGGTCGGGCAAGTCCACGCTGCTTCACCTGCTCGGCGGGCTCGACACTCCCGACTCGGGCGAGGTGGAGCTGGAGGGCGCGTCGCTGGCCACGATGGGCGACGACGACCGCACCCGGCTGCGGCGGAACCGCATCGGGATCGTGTACCAATTCTTCAACCTCGTGCCGGTCCTCACCGTCGAGGAGAACGTCGCGCTGCCGGCGGTCATCGCCGGCCAGGCGCCGGCCGCCTACGCAACCAAGCTGGCCGAGGTCATCGAAGTGGTCGGTATGGCCGACCACAAGCACAAGCAGCCGGCCCAGCTGTCCGGCGGCCAGCAGCAGCGCGCCGCCATCGCCCGCGCCCTGTTCATCGAGCCGTCCGTCCTTCTCGCCGACGAGCCCACCGGCAACGTCGACATGCGCACCGGCCACGAGATCCTCACGCTGTTCGCCGACGCGCAGCGTGAGCTGGGCCAGACGATCGTGATGGTCACGCACGACCCGCGCAGCGCGGGATTCGCTGACGAGGTCCTGCTGTTGCGCGACGGCACTGTCGCCAGTTCGCTCGACCTGGCCAAGTCGATGCGGGGCGCGGCCAAGACCACGCGCGACCACGACAACCGTCCGGTTGCGGTGCTCAAGTGGCTCGAGGGACTCGACAGCACCGGCGCGGTCCGACGGGTGCGGGCCTAGCCGTGGCGCTCAAGTCGCTGGGATCCGTCGCCCTCCGCAACCTGTCGCGGCGACGCGGCCGTTACCTGCTCACCGCTAGCGGCACCGCGCTGGGCGTCGCCGTGTTGTTCGCGGTGCAGATCATGAGCGGCGCCACCACCAACGCCCTCGACAAGGCGGTCAACGGCGCGACCGGCGAGTCCGACGTCGCGATCCGCCCGATTGGCAACTTCGACGCCGCGCTGGCGCCCGAGATCCCGGGCAAGGTCGCCGCGCTCTCCGGCGTCGAGAAAGTCGTGGCCAGCGCCGGTTTCCGAAGCGCGCTCGTCAACCCGAAGAAGCCACCGGAAGTCAACGCCCGCCCGCGGTTCGTGTTCGTCATTGGCGTCGACCTCGCCGCCGACCGCGAGATCCGCAGCTACGAACTAAAGGCCGGCAAGCTGTTTGCCGACCGCGCCGACGAGGTCGTGATCGGCGACCACATCGCCACGGCGATCGACGTCGTGGTCGGCGACGAGGTGCTCGTCGCCGCGCCGACCGGGCAGGCCCATGTTCGCGTGGTCGGGGTCCTCGCCAACTCGGGCGCCGGCAACGCCAGCGGCGGCGACGTCGTCTACACGTCGACCGCAGTCAGTCAACGCATGCTCGGCAAGGGCGCCGTCCTCAACGGGATGGACGTCGTCCTCAAGGACGGCGTGGACGCCAAGGAGTGGATCACCGATCACCGCGCCGCGTTGGGCGACAGCGTGTCGATGATCAAGTCGTCTGAAGCCGAGGCCGGCTTCCGGTCGTTCATCCTCGCAGTCAACGCCGCCCTCACCCTCGGTTCGGCCATCGCCGTCTTCGTCGGCGGCTTCCTCATCTTCCTTACCTTCTCGCTCGCCGTCGCCGAGCGGACGCGCACGTACGGAACGATGCGCGCCCTCGGCGCGCTGCCCAAGCAGATCCGCGGTGTCGTCGTACGCGAGGCGGCCCTGCTCGGCCTCGGCTCGAGTGTGATCGGGCTGTTCATCGGCTACGCGCTGGCGTTCCTCGCCCTGCAGCTGGTGTCCACGCTGCTCGACCTCCGGCTCCCCGGTCTTGGCCTACCGCTCGGTCCGGCGATCTTCAGCGTCGGCGTCGGCGTGCTCGTCAGCGTCGTCGCCGCGTGGCTCCCTGGCCGGCGCGCCGCCGCGCTGAGTCCCGTCACCGCCATGCGGGCCGGCGCGGTCCGCGACGAGACCGCCGGGCGGCCGGTCATCGGCGCCACCCTCGTCGGGGGCGGCATCGCCCTCACCTTCGTGGTCGGCCAGGGCGTCATCCGCATCGTCCCGACGCTGCTCGTACTGTTCGGCGCCGTCCTCCTCGTCCCGATCGTGTTGGGCCCGCTCGCCCGGTTGCTCGGTGCGCTGACCCGACGGCTGGCGCGCGGCGTCGGCGAGATCGCGGTCATGCACCTCGTCAAGGAGCGCAGCCGGTCGGCGTACACGCTGGCGTTGGTGATGGTCGTGCTGTCGATGCTCATCGCGGTGGGCACCAGCAACGTCTCGATGTCCGACACCGTCGACACCGCGATCGAGCGCCAAGCCGGCGGCGCTATCCAGGTCGGCGCGCCGGGCGCGCTCGACCCCGCGGTCGAGAAAGAGGTCAAGGCGTTCGACGGGGTCAAGGCCACGTCGGCCCTGACCTTCGGGCTCATCGACATCACCGACGACGGCGCCCCGCCCGACCAGTTCTTCACGATGATCGACCCGGCCACCTACTTCGACATCGCCAGCTTCCCGTGGATCGACGGCGACGACGCCAGCGCCAAGGCCGGGCTCGAGCGGGGCGGCGCCATCATCCTCCCCGAGCAGCAGGCGATCCGGATCGACGTCAAGCGCGGCGGCGAGGTGCACGTGCGGACGTCGCAGGGCATCAAGCCGTTCACCCTGATCGGCACGTACGGGCAGATCGGCAACTACTTCGGCCCCGGGCTCAGTATGAAGGACGCCGCGCTGTTCGGCGCCGGCCGGCCCAACGGATTCCTCCTATCGGTGCGCGACGGCGTCGACACCCGCGCCCTGCGCGACAAGATGCGCGCCACGCTGCAGCCCAAATACAACCTCGAGGTCCAGACCAGCGACGACATCAAGGAGGAGGCGCACGCGCAGCTCCAGGGCTTCTTCGCCCTCGTGTACGCGTTGCTGTTCGTCGCCGCGCTGGTCGGCATCCTCGGCTTGGCCAACACGATGGTGGTGTCGGTGCTTTCGCGCACGCGCGAGGTGGGGATGCTGCGGTCGACCGGCGCCCTGCGGCGTCAGGCCCGCGCCATGGTGCTGGTCGAGGCGGCCACGCTGGCGTTGGTCGCCTACGTGCTGTCGCTACCCGTCGGGTGGCTGCTGTCCACCGGCATCGTCGTGAGCCAACGCTCCGCGCTCGGCTTCACGATCGACTACGTGTTCCCGTGGGGCATCATCCCGATCCTGCTGATCATGACGCTCCTCGTTGCCGCGGTGGCCTCGCTCGTCCCCGCCCGCCGCATCGGCCGCCTCGAAATCGTCGAAGCCCTGCGCTTCGACTAGCGCTGGGTACCGACCTTCAGCTCTTTGAAGGGTTGGTCGCGGTCGACTTGGGGTTCCTTGGGAAGGCCGAGGACGCGCTCGCCGATGATGTTGCGTTGAATCTCGTTGGTGCCGCCGGCGATGGCCGAGGCGGGCGCGTTGAGGACCGCCATCTGCCAGCGGTCGGCGCGCTTGTCGTCGGCGTCCCACGCGACGCCGCCGGCCCCTGCGAGGGCGACGCCGAGGTCGGCCGACTCACGCGCCAACAATGACCCGTAGAGCTTGGCGATCGAGCCGATGGGCCCGGGATCGCGACCAGCCTTGAATGCCTCGCGGATCTGCATCCCGATGTAGCCCAGGACAGTGCGCTTGATGTAGAGGTCGGCGAGGCGGTTGCGCGTCACGCCGTCCTTGTCCATCCCCCGCTGGCGGGCGAGCTTCACGAACGAGTCGAAACTCGTCGCCCCGCGCGCACCGCCTCCGCCGCCGGCGCCGATGGCGACCCGCTCGTTCATCAGCATGGTGATGGCGGCGCGCCAGCCCTCGTTGTATTCGCCGACCATGTGATCGGCCGGGATCTTGACGTCGTCGAAGAACACCTCGTTGAACGACGACGCGTTGTTGATCTGCCGCAGCGGCTTGCACGTCACCCCCGGCGCCTTCATGTCGACGATGAACATCGAGATGCCGCGGTGCTTGGGCTGGTCGGGATCGGTGCGGGCGATGACGATGCCGTAGTCGCAGTAGTGCGCGCCCGTGGTCCACACCTTCTGGCCGTTGAGCGTCCACTCGTCACCATCGCGGATCGCGCGGGACTGGAGGCTGGCCACGTCAGAGCCGGCGCCGGGCTCGGAGAACAGCTGGCACCACACCTCGTCGGCGCGCAGCATCGGCTTGATGTAGCGCTGCTTCTGCTCTTCGGTGCCGTGGGCCAGGATCGTCGGCCCGCACATGCCGAGGCCGATCGTGAACGTGCCGGTCAGCACCTCGAAGTCGGCGGCTTCCTCGTTGAACGCGCGCTGATGCTCGTTGGTGAGCCCCTGGCCGCCATACTCGGCCGGCCAGGTGATGCCGGCGAATCCACCGTCGAACAGCCGGCCCTGGAACTCCTTGGACTCAGCGACGATGTCTCGGGCGTCGGGCTCGACCTCGTCCTCGGATCGCTTCCGATCCCGTCGCGGTGCGTTCTCCTCGAGCCACGCCCGAGCCTTCTCGCGGAACTCCTGCACGGTCGTCACGCGGCGAACTTTATGACCGGAGACGCGCCAAGTGCCGAGTCGTGCCGGAGGCACGCAGTGTCCACAGTCACATTTACAAACAGGCTGACTGTTTGTTACGATGAGAGGCGTGACGGCCACCGCCTCTCGACCTCGCCGTACCCAGGCCGAGCGCCGCGAGAGCACCCAGCGGGCGATCCTGGACGCGACCATCGAAGGCCTCACCAAGGTGGGGTACGCGCAGCTGTCGACGAACAAGGTCGTGCGCAAGGCCGGCGTGTCGCGCGGCGCCCTCGTGCACCACTTCCCGACCAAGGCCGACCTGGCCGTGGCCGCCCTCGACCGCTGGCTCACGGACCGGATCGTCGAGTTCGACGCCACGTTCGCCGCCCTCCGTCCCGAGGATCGCCGCGACGATGTCGCCATCGACATCCTCTGGGAGATGTTCGAGGGGCCGACGTTCGCGGCGTGGATCGAGTTGGTCGTCGCCGCCCGCACCGACGAGCGGCTGCGGCCGAAGCTCGTCGAGGTCAACGACCGCTTCAGCGAGGGCGTCTACGAGTCGTTCCGTCGCGCCTTCGACCTCGACGGCACCGACCTCGCCTTCGACCCGCTCGTCGCCGTCGACTTCGCGTTCACCGTGCTGACGGGCGCGGCCACCGGCCGCTTCCTCGACGATCCCTCCGAGCGCGCTCAGCCGCAGGCGCTCACCACCCTCAAGTTCGTATCTGCCCTTCTCGCCAATCCGTTGTGGAGGAACCAATGAGCATCACGACCACCGCCCCCGAGGAACTCAGTGACAACTGGACCGAACTCGTCGGTCGCCTCAACCGTCAGTCAGTCGACAAGCACTTCGACGCCTACGCCGACGTGGCGTGGGACGACCCCGAGTTCGCCATCGACCCGGCCGACCCGCGTTGGGAGCTGACGGACACCGATCCGCTCGGCGCGACCGACTGGTACAAGGCGCTGCCGCAAGCGACCCGCGCCGAGATCGGACTGGAGCGCATCGCGTCGAACATGAAGACCGGCCTGCAGTTCGAGAGCATCCTGCAGCGGGGCTTGCTCGAGTACGCGGCCAAGCTGCCGAACCACTCCCCCGAGTTCCGCTACGCGTACCACGAGGTCATCGAAGAGGGTCACCACTCGATGATGTTCCAGGAGTTCGTGAACCGGTCGGGCCTCGAGATCAAGGGCATGCCCGGCTTCATCAACATCCTCGCCCGCCGCGTCGTCCTCCTCGGGCGCCGCTTCCCGGCCATGTTCTTCATCTTCGTGCTGGGCGGCGAAGACCCAATCGACTACGTGCAGCGCGAGACGCTGCGGTCCGGCCGTGAGTTGCATCCGCTGCTCGAGCGCATCATGCGCATCCACGTCACCGAAGAGGCGCGCCACCTCTCCTTCGCCCGCCACTACCTCAAGCGCGAAGTGCCCAAGCTCAACCCGCTCAAGAAGTTCGCCATGTCGATCCAGACGCCGATCACCCTCGGCGTCATGGCCGGTCTCATGCTCCAGCCGCCGCGCAGCCTCATCAAGCGCTACGGCATCCCGAAGTCGGTGATCAAGCAGGCCTACGGCAATCCCGAGTTCCGGGCCGAGGGCCACAAGTCGTTGCGCAAGGTCCGCCAGCTCTGCGTCGACCTCGGCCTGGTGACGCCCGTCAGCAAGCGGGTGTGGAAGCTGATGGGTATCTGGTCGGAGGCCTGATCTAGGCGTCGCTGCTGCAGACGCAGAACTCGTTGCCTTCCGGGTCGGCCATCACGACCCAGTCGGTGCCGAACTCGTTGAGCGTCTCGCCCCGGACCGCGCCGAGTGACTCAAGACGAGCCGCCTCGGCATGGACGTCGGCGACGTGCACGTCGAAGTGCACGCGGTTCTTGCCCGGCTTGGGCTCGCTCACCCGCTGGAGCAACAGGCGAGGCGACGCGTTGTCGGGGTCGACCAACACCGCGTAGCTCCCGTAGAGCCCGACGTTGGTGTAGCCGAGCGCCTGGGTCCAGAACAGGGCCAGGGTCTCGGGATCGCGACAGTCGATGACAAGGCTGAGGGCCGCGGGCACGGCCCTAGCCTGGCACGCGGTTAGAAGTCGAAGCCGTGGTCGGGCTGCGGGTCGCCCGGGCGCTTGCGGTGTTCGTCGCGGGCGCTGTTGGCGCCGTGGACGCGTCGCCCGTTGTTGCCGTCGCCACGGATGACGGTGTCGCCGCCCGGGGCGCCGTTGCCGCCCTTGCCGCCCTTACCGGCGTTGCCGGTGCCGCCGCTGTTGCCGCCGCTACCGCTGTGAGTGCCGCCGCTGCGACCGGAAGTACCGGCGTCCGAGCCCGGGCTGCCGTTGCCGCCCGGGCCGCCGGCATTGGCGCCGTTGCCGCCACCACCGCCGCCGTTACCGGACGAGCCGGATGTACCCGAGGAGCCGGCCGCGAGAACCGTGCCACCTGTAACCAGCGTCAGGGCTGCCGCCGCTGCTGCTGCCGCCATTGCCTTCTTCATTGCCATGGGTAGGCGACCGTAGTGGCGTGCCTCCGCTATTGGAAGGCACCCACCCTGTGGATTTCTCAGGGGCCGCAACCGGGCGGTCGGGTGCCGTTGTGGCGCTTACACGGATTTTCCGTTGTCGTCGTCGGCGCGGCCGTCGTGGTCGTTGCCTGGGGCTGCGTCGTGGCCGTCGTCCCCTGCGTCGTATTCGGCTGCGGCTGGGTCGTGCCGGTCGCAGGACGCGTGGTCACCGCACCGCGAGTCGTGGTGCCCGTGGTCGGCTGGCCGGCGACGCTCGTCGTGGTGTCGCCGAGAAGCGTGGTGGTCGTCTCCTCCGCGAGCGTGGTGACCGTCGCCTCGGTGGACGGCAGGGCGTCGTCGCCGTCGAGGGTCGTGTTCTGCGCGATCCACGGGTCCGACCCGAGCTCCTCGGCGGTGAGGTGCTTCACCGGATCGAGCCGGCCGAACTTGACCTCGACCTGGTCGCCGGCGTGCAGCTCGGCGTCGCGGCCGGCGGCGTCCTTCACGATCACAAAGCCCTTGGCCACTGTGTAGAAGCAGTCGGTCTCGACCGGGCACACCGTGGCAAACGAGGTTCCCTCGACCCGGCCCGTCGCGCCCAGGACGGTCACCTGGTAGTCGTTGTCCTTGCCGGAGCGGGGCACGACACGGTGCCACGAGCGGCCGGTGACCAGGCGCCCAGCGATGTCGCGCTTCGTCCCCTCGGTGCGGGCCCTCGTGAGCGAGTAGTTGCTCGACGGACCGACGCGCACGATCGAGCCGTCGGCGTAGCGGAACTCGCCCAGCCCGGTGGCGTCGGTCTCGATCACGGCCTTCTCACGGAGCCGGTCGCTGCTCTGGAGGACGACGGGGTCGGCGCCCGAGCTGGACCGGAACTTCACGGTCGGCGACAGGACCTTGGCCGTGAGCGACGTCGTCGCCAGCTTCGAGCCGCCGCCACCGCCGCCCCCGACGATCACGAATACGGCAATCAGGAAGCCGAGCCCGCCGCCAACCAGGGCGGCGATGCGAATGAGCTGCTGCCTGCGGGCGCGTCGCGACGGGCCTACGTAGGAGCGCATTGGAGTTGTATCGAGGGGTCCGCCGATGCGAGGCGGCGCCTGGCGGTTCGGAGGCCTGCGCTTGGTTCGTTGCGCGGGCCGCCGCCGTTTGGTTTTCGCCATGAACCCTCAATAATGGCCCACGCGGCGGGGCCGTCTCTCCCGGCCGTAGGCTCGGCGGCTGGAGGTGGGCATGGCAGGCACGACCCAATATCCGGTCATTTCGGCGGATTCGCACATCACCGAACCGCCCAACACGTACCTCGATCACATCGATCCTGCCTGGCGGGACAAGGCGCCCCGCATGGTCGACGGCGGCGAGGGGATCGGCGACGTCTTCCACGTCGAGGGCATGAAGCGGCCGGTTCCGATGGGCCTCGTGGCCGCCGCCGGCAAGCCGGCCGAGGAGATCCGGGTGCTGGGCCAGCGCTTCGACGAACTCCATCGCAGCGGGTGGGATCCCGAGGCCCGGCTCGCCGATCAGCAGCGCGACGGCGTGGCCGCCGAGGTCATATACCCCACCGTCGGCATGGTCATCTGCAACCACACCGACTTCGACTACAAGAAGGCCTGCTTCGACGCGTACAACCGGTGGATCGCCGAGTACTGCTCCGCCCACCCGACACGGTTGATCGGCTGCGGCCAGAGCGCAATGCGCTCGCCTGAAGAAGGCATCACCGACCTGCACGCCATCGCCGACCTCGGTCTCCGCGGCGTGATGATGCCGGGCGAGCCGGCGGTCGAGGACTACGACTCGCCGATCTACGACAAGTTCTGGGAGGCGGCGATCGAGCTGGGCCTGCCGCTCAGCTTCCACATCCTCACGACGCGGTCGGAGCACACGCGCGGCCCCCGCATGAATTCGTTTCTGTCGGTGGTGCGCGGGTGCCAGGACATCATGGGCATGCTCGTGCTGGGCGGCGTCTTCGAGCGTCATCCCGACCTCAAGATCGTCTGCGTGGAAGCCGACGCCGGCTGGGTTCCGCACTTCATGTACCGGATGGACCACGCATTCAACCGGCACCGCTACTGGCTGCCGCCGGGCCAACAGCTGTCGAAGCTGCCGAGCGAGTACTTCGCCGAGAACATCTACGTCACGTTCCAGGACGACTGGACCGCGTTCCGTTTCGCCGACTCGATGAACTGGCGACGGTTGATGTGGGCCAACGACTTCCCGCACTCGGACTCGACGTGGCCGTGGTCGCAGGAACTGCTGAAGGAGCACACCGCCCAGCTGTCAGACGAGCAGCGGCGCGCGATCCTCTGCGACAACGTGGCCGACCTTTACAACATCGACTTGGAGGCGTTGGTATGAGTGAGTTCGACGTCGTAATCCGCGGAGGCAGCGTCGTCGACGGGACCGGCGCCGAAGCGCGCACGGCCGACGTCGCGATTGCGGGCGACAAGATCGTGGCCGTCGGCGACGTGGGAAGCGTGTCGCCTTCGACGCGGGTGATCGATGCCGACGGCGCCTTGGTGACGCCGGGCTGGGTCGACATCCACACGCACTACGACGGCCAGGCCACGTGGGACACGCAGCTGGCGCCGTCGTCGTGGCAAGGCGCGACCACTGTCGTGATGGGCAACTGCGGCGTCGGGTTCGCGCCAGTACGGCCGGCCGATCATCAGCGACTCATCGAGTTGATGGAGGGCGTCGAGGACATCCCCGGCGCCGCACTCAACGAAGGCCTTTCATGGGAATGGCAGAGCTTCGCCGAGTACCTCGATGCGGTCGAACGCCAACCGCACGACATCGACGTCGGCGCGCAAGTGCCGCACGGCGCGCTGCGGTTGCACGTGATGGGCGAGCGCGGCGCGCAACGCGAGATGGCGACCGCTGACGACATCGAGCGCATGGGGGCGATCGCGCGCGCCGGCATCGAAGCCGGCGCGTTGGGATTCACGACGTCGCGCACGCTGAACCACCGCACGTCGCGCGGCGAGCCGACACCGACGCTGACCGCGTCGGCCGACGAACTGATCGGCATCGCCCGCGCCATCGGCGGGGCCAACACCGGCGTCCTGCAAGTTGTGTCGGACTTCATCGACGCCGACACCGAGTTCGAGATGCTGCGCGACATGGTGCAGCTCAGCGGCCGACCGCTGTCGTTGTCGCTGGCCGCCAGTCCCGTCGCGCGTGACAACCACCTGAAGCTGCTCGACCGCATCACCCAGGCCAACGTCGACGGGCTCGACATCAAGGCGCAGGTCGCGGCGCGCGCCGTCGGCCTCATCTTCGGGCTCGAGTGCACGCTGAACCCGTTCATGATCAACCCCGTCTACAAGGAGATCGCCGGGCTGCCGTCGGCCGAACAGGCCGCGATCATGCGCGAGCCGGGCTTCAAGGATCGGCTGTTCGCGGCGAGCACCGACGAGAAGGTGCGCAAGCTGGGCGGACCGCTGGTCGGCATGTTCGACCGCATGTTCGTGCTCGACGACCCGCCGAACTACGAACCCGAGCCGTCATCGGCGATCCTGGCCACCGCCGAGCGCGAGGGCCGATCGGCCGAGGACCTGGCGTATGACCTGCTCGCCCGCGACGACGGCAAGACGCTGTTCTATACGCCGTTCCTCAACTACATCGACGGCTCGCTCGACGCGGTCGGCGAGATGCTGGCCCACCCGCACACGATTCCGGGCCTGTCCGACGGCGGCGCCCACGTCGGCACGATCTGCGATGGCAGTTTCCCGACGACGTTGCTCACGATGTGGGCGCGCGATCGAGCGAATGGTCGCATGAGCGTTCCCTTCCTCGTGCAGCGCCAGTGTCGCGACACCGCGCGCCAGGTCGGCCTGCTCGACCGCGGTGTCCTGGCACCCGGTTACAACGCCGACGTCAACGTCATCGACTTCGACGCCCTCACCGCGCGCCGGCCCGAGATCCGCTTCGATCTGCCGGCGGGCGGCAAGCGCCTAATCCAGACCGCGGACGGTTACCGCCACACGTTCGCCCACGGCGTCGAGATCTACCGCGACGGCGAGCACACCGGCGCCTTGCCGGGCCGCCTCGTCCGCGGCGCCCAGCCCGCACCCGCCTAACCGCGAGACATCAGGCCGACGAGGTTGTCCTCGCTGTCGCGGAAGAAGCCGAGCCACTCGGTCTGACCGGCGGGCCCGAACGTGCCGTCGGCGTCGTCGAAGATCACGTGCGGCTCGCCTTCGATCGCGACCCCCTTGGCCGCCAGGTCGGCGGACGTTGCCTTCACGTCGTCGACGTGGAGATAGATGAGTGAGCCGTGCTCGCCCCGTTCGAGCAGCAGCCTCGTGTTGCCCAGGTCGAAGAACGCGAGTCCCGGCGGATCGAACCGGGCAATCAGCGCGAGGCCCAGCGTGTCCCGGTAGAAGGCGACCGCCCGGTCGAGGTCGTCGGCCCGCTGCACCACCTGTCGAAGTCCGCTGATCATGGCGGAGACAATAGATAGCAAGCCTAACTATGTAAAGTGGCGACGATGGCGGACGCGCTCGAGCACCTGGCTGCGGAACTGAACTCCGTCGCGATCCATCTCGTCCGCCGCCTCCGCCGCAGCGACGAGTCGCTCGGCGTCACGCCGTCGCGGCTGTCCGCGCTATCCGTGCTGGTGTTCGGCGGGCCGTGCTCGCTCAATGAACTCGCCGCTGCCGAACAGGTAAGCGGACCCACGATGAGTCGGTTGGTGGCCGCCCTCGAGTCGGCGGGGCTTGTCCGCCGCGAACGGCACGCGACCGATGCCCGTGCCGTGCGCCTGTCGCCGACCGCGACCGGCCGACGAGTGATGGAGCGAGGCCGCCAGGCCCGCGTCGAGCGCCTGGCGACCGAACTGCGCCGCCTCCCCCCCGCTGACCAGCGGACCCTCGCCGAGGCCGCCCGCATCCTCCGCCGTCTCGAAGCCGACCTACGTGTCGGTGCCAAAGCAACGGAAACCGCTACCTGACACCGACACGTGCGGTTTTGGCGTCCGGTTGCAGCCCGTAGGCTTGTCGGCTGCCCATGTCCGCACCCCCCGCCATCCGTAACGTCGCCCTGGTCGCTCACGTCGACCACGGGAAGACCACGTTGGTCGACGCGATCCTGCGCCAGACCGGCACCTTCGCCGCCCACGAGCGGCTGGTCGAGCGGGTTATGGACTCGAGCGACCAGGAGAAGGAGCGAGGCATCACGATCCTCGCCAAAGCGGCCTCGGTCCACTGGAAGGGCGTGAAGATCAACCTGGTCGACACGCCCGGGCACTCGGACTTCGGCGGCGAGGTGGAGCGGGCGCTGGCGATGGTCGACGGCGTGCTACTGCTCGTCGACGCCGCTGAGGGTCCCCTCCCCCAGACCCGCTACGTGCTCTCCAAGGCGGTGGCGGCCGACCTCCCCGCCGTCGTGGTGCTCAACAAGGTCGACCGCGCCGACGCCCGCTCCGAAGAGGTGCTCGACGAGATCTACCAGCTGTTCATGGATCTCGAAGTGCCGGACCATCACATCGAGTTCCCGGTGATCTCGGCCATCGCGCGCGAAGGCCGGTCGATGGAGGGCGTGGGCGTGCCGGCGGCCGACGCCAACCTCGGGCCGCTCATGGACGCTGTACTCAAGACGGTGCTGGCGCCGATCGGCGACCCGACCGCGCCATTGCAGGCGCTGGTGACGAACCTCGACGCGTCGGAGTACCTCGGCCGCCTGGCGATCGGCCGCGTCATGCGCGGCACGTTGCACGCCGACCGCCCCGTCACCCTCGTGCACGCCGAAGGCGCCGCGGTGGCCCGCAAGCCGGCGGAACTGCTCGCGGTCGAGGGCCTGCACCGCGTTGCCGCCGAAGAGATCGTCGCCGGCGACCTGTTCGTGCTGGCCGGCTTCCCCGAAGTCGAGATCGGCGACACGCTGGCCGACCCGGCCGACCCCGATCCGCTGCCGAGACTCACCGTCGACGAGCCGGTGTTGCGAATGACATTCGGCGTGAACACCTCGCCGTTGGCCGGCAAGGTCGGTAAGTACGTCACCGGGCGCCACCTCCGCGATCGCCTGGCTCGCGAAGTGCTGGGCAACGTCGCGATCAAGGTCGACGACACGAGCAAGCCCGACGTGCTCCAGGTGGCCGGCCGCGGCGAGCTGCAACTCGCCGTGTTGATCGAGTCGATGCGGCGCGAGGGCTACGAACTCGAGGTCAGCAAGCCTGAGGTGATCACGCGCGACATCGACGGCAAGCGCCACGAGCCGGTCGAGGAAGGCGTCGTCGACGTGCCCGACGAGTACGTGGGCGCGGTGTCGCAGGCGCTGGCCCCCCGCAAGGGAACGGTGCTCGAGCTGCGCCCCGGCGACCCGGGCCGCACGATCGTGAGCTTCGAAGCCCCGGCGCGTGGCTTGCTCGGCTTCCGCTCGCAGCTGATGACGACGACCCGCGGGACCGCGCTGCTACATACGCGCCACCGCGGATGGGCGCCGTGGGCGGGCGAGGTCCCCCATCGGCGGGGCGGCGCCATGGTCGCCGACCGGGCCGGCGTGGTGATGGCTTATGCCCTCGACAACCTCCAGCTCCGCGGCGAGCTGTTCGTCCATCCCGGCGACGCGGTCTACGAGGGCATGGTCGTGGGCGAGAACGCCCGCCCGGGCGACATGGTCGTCAACGTCACCAAGGAAAAGCAGAAGACCAACATCCGCACGCACGCGGCCGACGACGCCATCAAACTGACGCCGCCCCGCGAGTTGACGATCGAGTCGGCCATCGAGCTGATCGCCGACGACGAGCTGGTCGAGATGACGCCGTCGTCGATCCGCGTGCGCAAACGGCTCCTCCTGGAGCCCGATCGCCGCCGAGCGGCGAAATCTTCCGCGAATTAGCCCAAGTTTCTGCAAGGTCACGCCTGGCTCACGCCTCCAACAGTCGTCATCAACAACGACGACAAAGGAGAAACGATGACCAGCAAGCAGTTCCCGAAGTGGCGGACCCGCCTGGCCATCGTGGCCACGGGCTTCGCAGGCCTCGGCGCCTTCACCGTCGCCAAGGCCCAGGCGGTTACCCCCGCCGTCAGCGTTTACAACGTCCACATGTCCGAAGGGAACGTGGGTAACAAGCTGATGCCCTTCAGCGTGAAGCTGTCGATGGCCTCGCCGGCCGCGCAGTGGGTGCAGCTCCAGCCGGGCGTCGGCGGGCCCACCCCGGCCACCGCCAACACCGACTTCAGCGGCGCCGGTCCGTACCTCGTCAACTTCGGGCCCGGCGAGACCTCCAAAGTGGTCAACGTGCCGATCAAGGGCGACACGCTCGACGAGTACGACGAGACCTTCACCCTGAAGGTCGTCGCCCACGGACCCGGTGTCACCGTCGCCGACGGTGAGGGCATCGGTCAGATCACCGACGACGACGCCACCCCCACCATGACGATCAACGACGTCACCAAGTCGGAGGGCACCGGCGGCATCACGTCGTTCATGTTCACGGCCAAGCTCTCGGCGGTGAGCGGGCGGACCGTCAAGGTCGCCGCTGTCGGCCAGTCCGGCTCGGCCCACATCCCCGAGGACCTGACAGCCGGTCCGGCCACGCTCACGTTCAATCCGGGCGTGACCTCGGCGACCTACAAGGCATCCGTCAACGGCGACGCGCTGCCTGAAGGCACCGAGACGTTCACCATCCAGCTGTCGAACCCGACCAACACGACCATCATCGACGCCATCGGCCTCGGCAAGATCGTCAACGACGACGCCTTCCCGAACAACCCGCAGCCTCAGCCTCAGCCCGATCCGCAGCCCCAGCCCGACCCGGGCAACGGCAACAGCGGCGGCGGCACGGTGGTTGCGAGCGGCGGCAGCTTCGACGGCACGAGCCCCAACGCATCGGCCAGCGCCAGTGACACCGCAAACGGTGGCGTCGCTGGTGAGGGCGAGCAGGCACTGGCGCCGAACGCCGCGGCGGACGCTCGGCCCGTGCATCAGGGCATCGACGGCCTCACGGCCGCCCTGCTGATCCTGCTGGGCGCATGTGCCCTCGGCCTGATCGCAGTCACCGTGGTGATGGCTCGCAAGCGGCGCGACGCCTAGCTTCACCAGATCAACCACTGAACGGCCGGGCCCGCAATGGGCCCGGCCGTTCTTGTTGTCTACGGCGCGACCGCTTTGGCAACTCCCGCAAGCAAACGGAATTCCTCGGACAATTGTGATTTTGAAGCAAGTTTTTCCTAACTAGGTCGTTAACACTCCGCCGGGGAAGGTCTTGGGGTTCAGCGCGGCGCGTTAGCCGCCATGGGGAGCGAGGAATATCGATGGGTCGGAGTCGTCGCCTTGGTGCGGCCGTCTTAGCTGCTGTCGTCGTCGGACTCGGGAGCGGCCTCATCAGCGCCCCCCCGGCCGAGGCCAAGAAGGTCGGTAACCCCGGCAGCGCCTTCACGCTCAAGGTCCAGAGCGGCTTCATGCGCATCAAGACGAACTCCTTCGACTTCGTCGACGAAGGACGCCAGCCCCAGTGCAGCGACGGCACGAACAACGACGGCAACCAAGACGCCGCCGTGGACTTCAGCGGCGGCGATCCGCAGTGCACCAGCGCGACCGACGACAGTGAGGTCGCGGCCGGCTTCCAGCCGAAGCAACCCATCCAGATGTCCGGCGGGACAATCGACGCCGCGGGCAACGTCACGTTCCCGACGTCAGGCGTGAGCTTCCCGCCTCAGTATTCATGGGTCGAAGCGTCGGCGGCATCGGGCGGGCTCATCAACGACTTCGTCCTCACCATCACGATCACGCCGGTAGCCAACTTCACCGGACACCTCAACCCGCTCACCGGCGCGATGGATCTCCGCATGCAGGTTGACGTCCACGCCAACGGCGGGCCCCTCGCCGCCGCGTGCCACGTCGGCCCCATCGACATCAATTCGCTGATCACCGGCACGACGTCACCGCCCGGACCAAATACGCCGATCAGCGGGATTCCCTACGACCCGGGCACCGGCCGGACCACGATCGTCAACAACAGCTTCGGTGTCCCTGGCGCACAGAGCTGCGGCTCCGCGTTCTTCCAGGACCTCAACGGCCAGATCAACAGCCAGCTCGGCCTGCCGTCTGACCCGGGCAACAACGAGGGCCAGTTCCTCGGCGAGTTCACACCGACGCGGCCGACGCCCGGCATCGTCGCTTCCTTCACGGCGACGCCGTCATCGGGCCCGGCCGCGCTCAACGTGGCGTTCAACGCCAGCGCGAGCACCGGCACCGGCCTCAGTTACCAATGGGACTTCACCAACAACGGCAGCATCGACGCGACGGGCGTGACTGCGTCGACGACGTACGCGACGGCCGGCTCGTACACGGCGCGACTGCGCGTGACCGACAGCGACGGCGACTTCGCCGAGACGACGCGCCTCATCTCCGTCGGCCCGAACCAGCCGCCGACCGCCACCGACCAATCCGTCACCACGCCCGAGGACACGGCCAAGCCGGTCACGCTCACCGGCACCGACCCCGAGGGCGGGCCGTTGACGTTCGCGCTCGACGCGCCTACGGCCGCTCACGGAACGGTTACCGGCACCCCGCCCAACGTCACCTACAACCCGGCGGCCAACTACAACGGCCCCGACAGCTTCGGCTTCAAGGTCACCGACAACTTCGGTAACACCGATTCCGGCGTCGTCAGCGTCACCGTGACGCCGACCAACGATGCGCCGACGGCGAGCGACGTCTCGGCCAACACCACCGAGGACAACGCCACAACGGTCACGCTGGTTGCGTCGGACATCGACGGCGACACGCTCACCTATTCGATCGTGACGCCGCCGACCAAGGGCGTCCTCGGGCCCATCACCGGCAACACCGTGCAATACACGCCGAACCCGAACGAGAACGGCGCGGACAGCTTCACGTTCCGGGCGACCGATCCCAGCCTGGTGAACAGCAACACCGCCACCGCATCGATCACGATCGCTGCGGTCAACGATGCGCCCACCGCCAACTCCCAGGCCGTGAGCACCAACGAGGACACGGCGTTGCCGATCACGTTGACCGGCAGCGACATCGAGGGCAGCCCGCTGACGTTCTCACTACTGAGCCTGCCCACCCACGGGTCGATCACCGGTACGCCGCCCAACCTCACGTACACGCCGGCCGGCAACTACCACGGGCCCGACGGCTTCACCTTCAAGGTGTCCGATCCGTCCGGCGCCAGCAGCGCACCGGCCACCGTCGACATCACCGTGAACTCGGCCAACGACGCGCCCACGACGCAGGACGTCAACGTCAGCACCGTCGAGGACGTACCGGTATCGGTCGAGATCATCGCCAGCGACCTCGACGGCGACACGCTCAGCTACACCCCGTCCACGCCCACCGCTAACGGCGGCACCATCTCGTGCACCGACAACGAATGCACGTACACGCCGGCGTCGGGCTTCGTCGGCACGGACACCTTCAGCGTCCTTGTCGACGACGACAACGGCGGCACGGCGACCTCAACGGTCACCGTCAACGTGTCGGCGTTCAACAACGCAACGCCGATATTCGACGACGCGACGTTCATCGTCGTCGAGGACACGCCGCGGAACTTCACCGTTGGCGCAACCGACGCCGACGGCGACCCGCTGTCGTACTCCGTGCTGAACCAGCCCTCTCAAGGTCACGTCACCTGCTCGACCGGCGGCGCGTGCACGTTCACGCCCGCCAGCAACGTGACCGCGACCCAAACTGCGGTCATCCAGGTGAGCGACGGCCGTGGCGGCGTCGACAACGCCACGATCACGTTCATAACGGTCCCGGCGAACGACGCGCCGGTCGTCATCCCGGCGAGCATCGCCACCGATGAGGACACGCCGGCGTCGGCCACGCTCGTGACCACCGATCCCGACGGTGACGCGTTCACCTGGCTGCTCAAGCGGGCGCCGTTCCACGGCACCGCCAGTTGCTCGACCGCAGGCGTGTGCACCTACACACCGGCGGCGAACTACCACGGTCCCGACTCGTTCGAGGCCGAGGTCGACGACGGCCACGGCGGTCGCGTTCGCACCACGATCCCGGTCACGGTCGCGTCGGTCAACGACGCGCCGTCAGCGGGCACCGTCTCGGTGTCGCTCAACGAGGACGCTCCCACGGCGGCGTTCAACCTCGTCGGCGGTGACCTCGACGGCGACGGCGTCACGTTCGCGGCAGGAACATCGACGTTGGGCGCGCTGTCCTGCAGCGCGGGCGGCGCGTGCTCCTTCACCCCGGCAGCCAACGCCACCGGCACGAACTCGGTCGCCTACACGGTGAGCGACGGCTCGTACACCACGACCGGCGCCATCGTGATCACGCTCGCTCCTGTCAATGATGCGCCGACAGCAGGCAATGTCACGGTCGGCACGCCCGAAGACACCGCGGCCGCGGTGACCTTGGCGGGCGCCGATGTCGACAGCAGTGACCCGATCACCTACAACCTCACGAGTGCTCCGGCCCAGGGCACAGTGTCCGGAGTCGCGCCGACGCTCACCTACAAGCCGGCGGCCAACGCCAGCGGGACGGTGACCTTCGGGTACCGCGTGACCGACTCGCACGGCGCGTCGGCCACCGCCACCGTCACCGTGGTCGTCAACCCGGTCGACGACCTCCCGGTCGCCAACTCGGCGTCGGTGACGATGGCCGAGGACACGGCCACGGCGATCGCCCTGACCGGATCCGACGTCGAAGGACCGGTGACGGTCGCGATTACAGCGCCGCCGATCCACGGCTCGTACGTCAGCGGCACCTACACGCCGGTGGCCAACTTCAACGGGGCCGACTCGATCGGATTCCGGGTGACTGACGGCGGCGGCCAGACCGCCAACGGCGTGATCTCGATCACGATCACGCCGGTCAACGACCCGCCCGTCGCCAGCGGCGGCTCGTTCGCCACGACGCGGACGACGCCCATCAACATCGTGCTCAATGCCACCGACCCCGACGGCGACACGCTGGTGTGGGCGATCCTCACTGGCCCGGGTCACGGGTCACTGTCGGGCGCGGCGCCGAACCTCACGTACACGCCGGCCGGGCTCTACACCGGGCCTGACGTGTTCACCTACAAGGTCACCGACGCCGCCGGCGTCGAACGCAGCGCTACCATCAACATCACCGTGTCGGCCGGCACGACCGGGACGGTGCTCACGGTGGCCCCGGCGACGGTCACCAAGCCCGCGCTGGTCGGCAACTACAAGTACAACAACCTGAGCGGCACGCTGAAGACCACCGGCGGTATCCCGATTCCGGGGATGCCAATCGGCTTCTCGGTCAACGGCAAGCTCATCTGCGGCGGCACGACCAACGCCAGCGGTGTCGCCACCTGCTCGGGCACCGGGCCCCGCGTGAACTCGACGACGTACCTAGGTGTCTTCAGCGGCGGCTCGGGCTATGCGGCCGCAACCGGGACGGGGACGCTGTCATGACGATGCACACCAACGGAGGATCGAAGATGCGTAAGCGGCTCGCCGCATTGATGGCGGCTGCCCTGAGTGGGTTGTCGCTGGCGATCATCGCCGCACCTCCGGCGGCGGCCACGTTGCCGGCGCCGGTGATCCTCAACAACGGGGCCCAGAACGGTGGCAACGCCCAGTGGATGGAGTCGCAGTCGCAGCCGGATGACGGTGGAACGTCGGTGAAACAGTTCGTAGCCACGTTCCTCGTGCAACACGCGGTCGGTCGCACAATCAACAATGTGAGGATCGATGCCGACTTCAACGGCACAGACAACGCGTCGAGCGGAACCTTGGTGCCCGTTACAGAGCAGGCCTACGTGGCGTCGGCCGGTGGCATGGAAACGTCGCGGGTCACCGTTGCCATTCCGATCGGCAAGCCCGGCGGATTCGGCTGCACCCTATTCGGCAACACGATCCGTCGCGTCGACGCTCCGGTGCGCATGCGCGTGCAGGACAGCACGAACGAGCAGAGCGCCACGGTCAGCACCACGGTCCACTTCGTCGAAGACGTGCAGTGCGGCCTCGTCGCCGACTTCCCAAGCCTCAATTCGACATCCCAGAACCTCACGGAAGTGACGCCGGGCCAGAACATCACGTACACGTTCCAGTGCGACGACGACGACATCGACCTCTTCTCGACCGACGACGATTGCGACCGGGCCAACATCCGCTGGCGGCGTCTCAACGACGGCGACACGTCCGGCATCACGCTCAAGACCGGGATAGATGACAACACCGACACGACACAGGTCATGTCGTTCCCGTCCCGGGGCTATTACGTGGTCGAAGCGCAGCTCGGTAACGAGAACGGCAGCTTCCCGGACACCGGCGCGCCCACCGGCGGGTGGTACCGGCTCGGCAACGCCGTCGTCAACGACGCGGCTTCGTCACTCGTCGCCGCCATGTCCTTCTCCGGCGTCTCGCCGAGTTCGCCGCCCTCGGTCAACCCTGGTGCGGCAGTCAACGCCCAGGCGACCGTCGGCGACAACGGACTCAACACGCTGGCCGACGAAGTGCAGGTCATCGAGTGGGATGCCGACGGCGACAACGCCTTCGAGCGTCGGGAGTACACGATCCCTAGCGTGGTCGGCGGCGACATCGTGCACCCCACGCCCAGCGCCGCGATGGTGACGCAAGCGGTAACCACGGCGACGCCAGGACTCAAGCAGGTCAACGCCAAGATCACCGACAACGGCGCGCTCGATGCGGCCGACAGCATCCGCCGCCAGCTGACGTTCGGCGCCCAACTCCGGGTCAACGCCATTCCGACGGCTAGCAACGTCCCCGTCACGACGGCCGAGGACACGGCGGCGACAATCACGATGGTTGGTAACGACACCGACAACCAGCCCGATCCGCTCACGTACACGATCGTCAGCGGCGTACCGGCAGCGGCGGGAACGCTGAGCGCCGTCAGCGGCAACCAGGTCACGTTCACGCCCGCCCTCAACTTCAACGGCACGACGTCGTTCACGTACCGGGTCGAGGACGGCACGGCGTCGACGGTCGGCGCCCACGCGCCGTCCAACACGGCGACGGTCAACATCACCGTGACGGCGGTCAACGACAACCCGACCGCCGACCCGAAGTCGAAGACGACGAACGAGGACACGCCGACCACCATCCAGGCGACCGGCAATGACGTCGAGGACGCCACCCTCACGTGGACGGTCAACAGCCCGCCGGCGCACGGCGGGGCCACGTGCACCACCTCGGGGCTCTGCACCTACTCACCCGCGCTGAACTTCTTCGGCACTGACACGTTCGTGGTTCGCGGGACCGACAGCGGCGGCCTGTTCGCCACCGCGACGTTCACGATCACCGTGAACCCTGTGAACGACGCGCCCGAGGCCAACGACGACACCGTTCACGTTCCTGAGGATTCGGTCAACTTCCCGATCAATCTGACGGCGAGCGACGTCGACAGCCTCGTGCTGACGTTCACCGCGCCGGTCGACGACGTCGACCACGGCTCGCTCACGTGCATCGGTCAGGCGTGCACCTACACGGCGGCCGCGAACTACAACGGGCCGGACTCGTTCACCTTCTCGGTGACCGACGGTGCGCTCGCCGATGTCGGCACGATCACGATCGTCGTCGACCCGGTCAACGACGCGCCGGTCGCCACCGACGTGCTCGACGCCGAAACCAACGAGGACGTGCCAGTCGACATCGCGACCACGGGCACCGACATCGACACCGGCGACACCGTCTCGGTGACGAGCGTGACCGACCCGCCGCACGGTTCGGCGACGATCATCTCGCCGGCGCTCACGACGTATCTCGGTGACCTCAACTTCAACGGCATCGACACGTTCGACTTCACGGTCAGCGACGGCAACGGCGGCACCGACGACGGCACGGTCGTCATCACGGTGCACCCGGTCAACGACGCACCGGTCGTCAACGACCAGACCTTCCACGTCAACGAGGACACGCCGGCGCTACTGAGCGTGGTCGCCAGCGACGTCGACGGCGACGCCCTTCAGTGGAGCATCGTCACGCCGCCGACCAGCGGCCTGCTCTTCGGCAGCGGGCCGGACATTGGCTACCTGCCGGGCGGCAACTTCAACGGCACCGACACCTTCGTCGTACAGGTCGACGACGGCCACGGCCTCCCCAACTCGACCGACACCGCGGTGATCACCGTCATCGTCGACCCGGTCAACGACCAGCCGCTGGCCAACGCCAGCTCGGTCACGACCGACGAGGACACGTCGGTGAACTTCAGCCTCGACGCCAGCGACCTCGATGGCGACACGCTGGCGATCACCGCGCCCGTGCTCGGACCGTTCAACGGCAACGTCGTGTGCGCGGCTGCACTCTGCGAGTACATGCCGAACGCCGAGTTCCACGGCTCGGACCTGTTCACATTCTCGGTTGACGACGGTCACGGCGGCACCGACAACGCCAGCGTGTCGATCACCGTCAACTCGGTGAACGATCCCCCCGTGTCGTCGGGCGCGTCGGCTACGACGCCGGAGGACACGTCGGTGGCGGTGACGCTGCCGGCCACGGACATCGACGGCGACATGCTGTCGTACTCCACGACGTCGCCGGCCCACGGCACGCTTACCGGCATCGCCCCCAACATCGTGTACGTCCCGAACACGAACTACTTCGGCGCTGACTCCTTCGACTTCACTGCCGACGACAACCACGGTGGCCAGTCGAGCTCGACGATCACGATCACAGTGACGCCGGTCAACGACGCGCCGATCGCTACCGGAGGTTCGGTCGCCACGCCGGAGGACACCTCGGTGTCGTTCCAGCTCGGCGGCACCGACGTCGAGAACGACACGTTGACCTACACCGTTACGTCACCGCCCTCCGTCGGCACGCTGACCTGCAACGGGACCGGCGCGTGCACGTACGACCCCCCCGCCGACTACTCCGGCTCGGCCATCGTTCGTTACGACGTCACCGACGGTCAGTACACCGACAGCGGCATCTTCACCGTGATCGTCGATCCCGTGAACGATCCGCCGGTCGTCAACAGCTCGATGACCTCCACCCAGGAGGACGTGCCGCTGGCCATCACGCTGTCAGCGTCGGATACCGAAGGCGACACGCTCACGTACGCGATCGAGTCGCCCCCGAGTCACGGCACGATCACGTGCTCCGGTGGCAACAACTGCACGTACACGCCGGCGCCGAACTACAACGGCGGCGACGCGTTCAACTGGTCGGCCGATGACGGCCACGCCGGTCACATGACGGCAACGGTGTCGATCACGGTCAGCCCGGTCAACGATGCGCCGCAGGCCCTCGATGTGTCGAACACCACCGACGAGGAAGTGCCGGTGGCCGTACCGCTGCTGGCCAACGACGTCGATGGTGACCCGATCACCTACACGCTGGTGAGCGGACCGTCCCATGGGTCGCTGGCCATCAGCGGCGCCACGGCGACGTACACGCCGGCGGTCGACTTCAACGGCGTCGACACATTCGTGTACCGGGCCACCGACCCGAGTGGCGCATCGACCACGGCGACGGGCACCGTCACCGTGATCGGCTTGCCGCTCATCGGCACGTACGTTCAGGCGCAGGCGGCCACCGTCTACGTCGAGCTCAAGGTCGGCGTGCCGACCAACGCCCGCGTTGCGCTATTGCAACTGGCGGCCACGCTGCGATCGGCCGCCACCGGGGCGACGTTGCCGGGCCGGCTCATCGACTTCACGATCGGCACCCGGTACATCTGCTCGGCGTATACCAACGCCAACGGGTTCGCGACCTGCGGCACCCGCAGTGACGGCCTGGTCGCCACCCTGAACCTCGGCTATCGCGCCGCCTTCTCGGGCGACGCCGACTACTCCGGCTCGGCGGCAACCGCCCCGCTGATCGCGGTCAACGTCGTCCGCTTGCCCTAACCACCTTCGTTCTGGGCGGATTCGCGCCGGCTCAGCCCGCGCGGATCCGCCCAGAACGCGCTTATTCGCGGTGAATGGCGGACGCGACCTCGTCGGCGGCGGGGGGTGGCGCGAGGATCGGGACCTCGATGTGGACGGCGGTGAGGGTGCCGGTGAATGGGAACGGCGTCACGTAGTCGTCGCACACCGGGAAGCCGGTGTCGTGGCCGACGTGCAGGCCGCCGCCGCCGATCTGCCAGCGGAACGGCAGGTGTCCGGACAGCTCGCCTTCGGCGACCACGTCGCCGTCAACTGCGATCGTCACCGAGCCGGGCTTCCCGCGCTCGGGGCGGAAGCTCATCCGCAGCTCGCGGGCACCGGCCGGTAGTGCGGGCCCCTCGAGCCGGTCGAGCTTGCTGAACAGACTGAAGGCAACTACCGGCTTGCCGTCGAGGACGTACACCGCCCAACCGTTGTTCCAGTCACCAAGGGCGACCAATACGCCGTCGCCCACCGCGTCGATGTCGGCGATGACGTCGAAGCCGAGTCCGAGCGGCGGCAGGAAGTCCTCGGCGAT
Organism: Acidimicrobiales bacterium; assembly: GCA_035649535.1. Taxonomy (GTDB): domain Bacteria; phylum Actinomycetota; class Acidimicrobiia; order Acidimicrobiales; family JACDEA01; genus JACDEA01. The sequence goes on from DASRJI010000152.1 coordinate 26,039, forward strand.
GAAGTTGCCTCCCGGCCGGTACGTGGTGCGGTACCCCGGTGGGTAGGGCCGGGGCTCGAGTGCGGTGGCGCGCATCACGAAGCTGTCGTCGAGCGGCAGCACCTGATTGCGGCCGGCCTCGCTCCACCACAGAGACTCGAGCTCGCGCACCTTGTCGGGGTACGTCTCGGACAGGTCGTGCGCTTCGGCGAAGTCGTCGCTGAGGTTGAACAGCTCCCACCGATCGGTGGCGAACTCCTTGCTGCCCTCGACGTGTTCGCGTTCGACGGTGATCTGGCGACCGACGTGGTCGGTGGTCGCCTTCCATCCGTCGACGTACATCGACCGCGACCCGAGCATCTCGAAGTACTGCATCCGATGCTCGGTGCCGAGCGGGGTCCCGTCCAGGTCGCCCGGACGCTCGATGCCAACCGCATCGCAGATCGTCGGCAGGAGATCGTTGACGTGGCAGAACTCGTCGCGAATCTCGCCGTTCCCGCCACCGGGGGCACGAACGATCAGCGGGGTGCGCACGCCGCCCAGCCACGAGTACCGCTTCCAGAGGCGCAGCGGCGTGTTGCCGGCCCACGCCCATCCCCAGGGATAGTGGTTGTAGGCGCGGAAGCCGCCGAGGTCGTCGATGTGCGCCAGCGTGTCGGCCACGTCGTCGACCATGTCGTGGGTGAAGCGGTGCTCGTTGAGCGAACCGACGGGCCCGCCCTCGGCGCTGGTCCCGTTGTCGGAGAAGAGCAGGACGAGCGTGTTGTCGAGCGCGTCGATCGACGCGAGGAAGTCGAGCAGGCGACCGATCTGCGCGTCGGTGTGCGACAGGAAGCCGGCGAACACTTCCATCATGCGGGCGAAGAGCCGGCGTTCGTCGGCGCTGAGCGCGCTCCAGTCCTGTACCCACGGCGGGCGGTCGAGCAGCGTCGTGTTGCCCGGGACTATGCCGGCCGCGACTTGGCGCTCGAACGTGGCCTGGCGCCACGCCTCCCACCCGTCGTCGAAGTGGCCGCGGTAGCGATCGATCCAGTCGCGCGGCGCATGGTGGGGCGCATGCATCGCGCCGGTCGCGAAGTAGAGGAAGAACGGCTTGTCCGGCGTCGCTTGCTGTTGGTCGAGCACCATGCGAATCGCACGGTCGGCCAGGTCCTCGGTGAGGTGATAGCCGTCCTCGGGACGGGCGGGCGGCTCGACGAACGTGTTGTCCTGCGTGAGGTGCGGGGTCCAGTGGTTCGAGTCGGGGCCGATGAAGCCGTAGTAGCGCTCGAAGCCGAGGCCGAGCGGCCACCGAGTGAAGGGCCCCGACGCGCTCTGCTCCCACCGGGGCGCCAGGTGCCACTTGCCGATGGCGAACGTGTTGTACCCGCTGTCGCGCAGCAGGCCGGGCAGGGTCGGGACGTCGGCCGGGATGCGCCCCGTGTAGCCCGGATAGCCGAGCGGGATGTCGGTGAGGAAACCCATGCCGACGCGGTGATGGTTCTGCCCGGTCATGAGGCTGGCGCGCGTCGGCGAGCAGAGCGACGTGACGTGGAAGCGGTTGTAGCGGACACCGCCGGCGGCCAAGCGGTCGATGTTGGGCGTGACGATGTCGGACCCGAAGCAACCGAGCTGGGCGAAGCCGGTGTCGTCGAGGACGATCACAACGACGTTGGGGGCGCCGGCGGGCGGACGCGGGAGGACCGGGAACGACGGCGTCGACTCCGTTGCGTAACGGCCGATGCTCACGCGAACTCGGGAATCACGTGCTGGCCAAGCAGCTCGATCGACTGCATCACGTCGTCGTGCGGGATCTTGTACGGGTTGACCAGGCAGAGGAGCAGATCGCACCCCGCCGCTTCGTAGCGCTTGGCGGTCTCGATGCACTCGTCGGGGTCGCCCACGATGCACGAGCCGCTGTCGTGCAGGTAGTCGAAGTTGAGGTGGTCGAGCAGGCCCGTCTTGTGGGACTCGTGCGGCATAGCCGTGTACTGGTACGTGCCGAGCTCCTTGCCCTCGCTTTCGAGCAGCTCGGCCACGGTTCCGATCAGCCAGGAGCCGTGCTTCACGTACCAGACGAAGGACTCCTCAGCCGTCTTGTACGCGTCGTCCTTGTTCGGCGCGCAGTGGACCATCGTGAACGTGGCCGCCTGGTCGTTGACGAACTTGCCCGCCGGCTGCGCGCACTCGGACAGACCTTCCCGGTAGAGCGCGATGCGATCGGCCAGCTGCTCGGGCGGCACGCCGACGGTGAACGAGCACAGACCGAGGCCGTGCCGGCCGATCTCCTTGTGGCCGTCGGGACTCGACGTGGCGCCCCAAATCGGCGGGTGCGGCTTCTGCAACGGCTTGGGCAACACGCGGCGCGGCCCACCCATCTTCCAGTACTTGCCGTCGGCCTGGTACTCGTCCTCGGTCCACGCGCCGACGATGTGGCCCAGCGCCTCGCTCCACATCTCGCGCGTCTGGTGCGGGTCGACGCCGAAGCCTTCGAGTTCGGCGCGAGTCGACGACCGGCCGGTGCCGAACTCGACGCGGCCGTCGCTGATGAGGTCGAGGACGGCAACCGACTCGGCCGTGCGGATCGGGTGGTTGTACGGCTGCGGAAGGAGACGGACGCCGTAGCCGAGACGGATGTTCTCGGTGCGGGCCGCGATCGCGCCGTAGAGGATCTCGGGGTTCGAGCAGTGCGAGTACTCCTCGAGGAAGTGATGCTCGACCGTCCACACGGAGTGGAACCCGACCTTGTCGCCGAGGATCGCCTGCTCGAGGGTGTTCTTGTATGCCCGGTGCTCCGCGTCCTCGTCCCACGGACGGGCGACCGGGATCTCGTAGAACAGCGCGAATTTCATTGCGCCGGACTAGCACAGCTACCCGCTACGACGCTGGTTCGAACAGCTCCTCGATGCTCAGCCCGAACACCCGGGCGAGCGAGAAAGCGAGACTGAGACTCGGATCCCACCTGCCCGCCTCGAGCGCGTTAATCGTCTGCCGCGACACTTCCAGCTGCATGGCCAGGTCGGCCTGCGTCCAGCCCCGATCACCGCGTAACTCGCGAATGCGGTTCTTCATCGGTCGCGTAGGCGGTTTACGACCAGATACGAAACGACGAAGACCATCATCACCGGCCACACCCACACCATCGACTGCTCCGGCGCGCCCGCACCTTCGAGGAACCCGTACGCCACCGCGACGACCGCGGTCCACAAGAACGAGAACACGATCGAGTTGCGGATCTCGTCGCGCAGGCGCTCGTCGACCCGCCGCATCATCCGGGTGATGACGAACGGCAGCCCAGCAAACGCCAACGCCGGCAACAGCGAAATCGCGTAGCGGGCGTCGCCCTCGGTGTGACGCTGACCGAACTGCGACACACCGATCGCCAGGCCGTACAGGCCGAACACGATGCCGAGGTCGCGCCCGTACTCCTTGCCCCAGCGCTTCTCCGGAAGGTCTGCGGTGGCACGAGTCATGACACGAGACTACGTCAAGCGTTCTTTCCATGTCAAGAGTTCTTTCCGTGTGCGAAACTGGCGGCATGCGAGGACTCGAAGGCAAGGTCGCGTTGGTGACGGGCGCGGCGTCGGGGATCGGCGCGGCGTGCATGACGCGGTTCGTCGAGGAGGGCGCGGTGGCCGTCGGGCTCGACGTCAACGGCGACGTCGACCATACGGTCGACGTGCGCGACGAGGATGCGGTCGCCGCCGCGGTCGCCGCGGTGGTGCGCGCTCACGGGCGGCTCGACATCGTGGTCAACGCCGCTGGTGTCGCCGGTGGCGGTCCCGTGCACTTCGTCCCGCTCGAAGAGTGGGAACGGGTGATCGCGGTGAACCTCACCGGGACGTTCCTCGTGTCGAAGCACGCCATCACCCACATGCTCGAGCGCGGTGGTGGCGGGAGCATCGTCAACCTGGCGTCGATCGAGGGCATCGAAGGCACTGAGGGCGGCAGCTCCTACAACGCGTCGAAGGGCGGTGTGGTCCTGCTCACCAAGAACATGGCGATCGACTACGGGCGACCAGGGATCCGCGTCAACTGCATCTGCCCGGGCCTCATCGACACGCCGATGATGCGGAGCGTGATGGACCTCGGCCTGCGCGACGTCGAGGAGCAGTACCGGTCACAGCACAAGCTCAACCGGTTCGGCCGGCCCGACGAGATCGCGGCCGCCGCCGCATTCCTCGCGTCGGACGACGCGTCCTTCATCACCGGCCACTCCCTCGTCGTCGACGGCGGCTTCACCGCCGGCATGCGCGCCGGCGTCCTCGGCGCGCTCGGCCTCTAGCCGCGTTCTGGGCGGATTTACACGGGCTCAGCCCGCGCGAATCCGCCCAGAACGAGTGGTCACGGGCCGGCGGCGATGATCTGGCGGACGTCGTCGAGTTGGGCGCCTTCCGAGAAGCCTTCGAACAACCAGGTGAGGCCGGCGGCCTCGTACGCCGCCGCATCGCCGGGCTGGCCGCAGATGGCGATGTCGTAGGGATCGTCGCGGCCGATCGCGTCGCGGATGGCCCGCACGTCGTCGGCGGTGAAGGGGCCTGCCGGCTTCCACGGCATGATCCCGTCGAGCGTTGCCGCTCGCCGCACCGGCCCGGGGTTCAGCGGGAACCGGGCCGCCCCCCACAGGGGGATCCGCGGCTGCTGCAACGGCGGTGGCCGGAATTCGCCCGACCACAACCGGTTGATTGTCGCGATCCCCTCGTCGAGCAGGACCGCCCGCTGCGCGTCGGTAGTCGCCGCCTCGCCGAACGCCGAGTATTCGCCCCAATGGTCGACACCGAGCCCGACGCCGAGCACGAGTCGCCCGCTGCTCAGATGGTCGAGCGTGACCGCTTCGCGTGCGACCTTCCACGGGCGACGCCGGGGCAGGGGCGTGACGAGCGGCCCGAGGCGGATGCGATCGGTCGTGGCCGCGATCGCGGACAACGCGATCCACGGATCGGCGAACGGGATCGGCTTCTCGTGGCGGATGTGATCCCACAGGAAGAAGCCGTCCCACCCGGCGGCCTCGGCCGCACCGGCCAGATCGACGAGCAGGTTGACGTCGCCCAGAGTGCCGAACGGCGGGAGATAGAGCCCTCGCTTCATAAAGCGGCACCCTAGACACGAGGTGCGCGCGACTATCGGGGCGTGGCTGACCGCGGGCTCGCCGAACTGCACCTACACCTGTACGGCACGATCCGGGCCGCCGATTACCTGCGCCACCTGACGGGACGCGACATCGACTGGGGCTGGTACGAGCACGAGATGGTCAAGGCGTACGGCGCCCATCCGCCGCTGCGCGAGGTGCTCGAGCGCCACCATGCAGGCGAACCCGACGCGGCGGCGGCGTTCGAGGAGCTGTTCGTCTTCGGCGACGCCGACGCCGGCAACTTCGACCGGTTCCAGGCCAAGTTCAACCTGCTGACCGCCGGCAGCGAGTTCGCCAGCATCGTTCGGGGCGACGACAGCGCGTTCGAGCGCCTGCGCATTGAGGTGCTGTGGTTCCTCGATGCGATCCGGGCCGACCAGATTGCACAGGGAATCGGCCACGCCGAACAGCGGCTGCTCGTGGGCGGTGCGGTCAACGGCGAGAACGCCGCGCTCCTCATCGACGACGTTCTCGCCGCTTACACCGCGGGCGACGACGATGAGCTCGAGCAGCGCTTGGCCGTCGGCCTTCCCCGCTCGGACCCATGGCCGATGTGGGAGCACGCGCAGGCGCTCGCGCTGGGGTCCAACGGCGCCGCGCTCACCGGCATCGACTTCTGCTTCATCGAAGAGGGCCACCCGCCCAAGGACAAGGCCGACTTCTTCGCCGCAGTGCACGACTTCAACGACGCCCACCCCGGCCGCGCGTTGGCGATCCTCTACCACGTAGGCGAGAGCTTCCGGGACAAGAGTCTCGAGAGTTCCGTGCGGTGGGTGCAGGAGTCGGCCGAGTTGGGTGCGCACCGCCTCGGCCATGCAATCGCCCTCGGCGTCGACCCAGATTGTTACGGCGTGCACGACCGCGACGAGTCCGCCGAGGAGCGCCTCGACCAGATCGCCTACGACCTGGCGCACGCCGAGGGCCTCGCCCGTCACGGTGTCATGGTCGATCCCGTCGCCCTCGAGCAGGAACAGAGCGAACTCGTCGCCGGCGCCACCGTCACTCATCACTACGACGCCGCTCGGCTCGACGAGGTGCGGCGTCGTCAGGACTACGCCATGGACCGGGTGCGAGCGGCCGGTGCCGTCGTCGAGGTATGCCCGACGTCGAACCGTCGCATCGGCGACATCGCCGACGCCGCCCACCATCCCGTCCACCGCTTCCTCGAACGCGGCGTTCCCGTCGTCGTCGGCTCCGACGACCCGGGCATCTTCGGCACCACCCTCGCCGACGAACTCGACTGGGTCACGAGCGCAGCCGGCCTCGGTGACGAGGGCCGCCGTGAGCTCGTGGAGAACGCGTGGCGCTACCGGAGCGAAGTGATGACGGGCCGCACAGCATGACGATCACCGACTCGACCGCCCGCCTCGAGGCCTTCAGCGACGGCGTATTCGCCATCGCGGCGACGCTGCTGATCCTCGATGTCCGCGTCGAGGGGCACCACCTCGCCAACGAGCTGCGAACGATCTGGCCGTCCTACGCCGCCTACGCGGTGAGCTTCATCACGATCGGCGTGATGTGGGTAAACCACCACACCGTGTTCGATCAGATCGCGCGCTGCGACCGGCGCTTTCTCATGATCAACGTGTTCTTGCTCATGTTCATCGCGTTCGTCCCGTTCCCGACGAGGTTGATCGCCGACCACTTGCGCGACGACCAACTGCGCGCCGCCGCGCTGGCCTATGGCGTCACGCTTACGTTGACGGCGGTCTTCTACAACCTGCTCTGGTTCTATGCGGCCCAAGGCCGACGGCTGCTGCGCGCCGACGCCGACGACGCCGTGGTGCGCGGCATCAGCCGCAGCTACCGGCCGGGCCCGTGGATCTATCTGGCGGCGACGCTCGCCGCCATCGTCAGCCCGGTCGCCAGCGTCATCCTCTTCGCGGCAATCACCGTCTTCTACGTGATCGACAGCGCCGTGTTCGCTCGCGGGAGTTCGTGACCAACTTCACGGTTGTTTACACAGTTCTTCCTTGTTATATTGCATATAACGCAGGACTAGGGAGGACGCCATGCCCGTAGCGCTCATCACCGGAGCATCGAGAGGGCTGGGTCTGGCCCTCGCCCGCCGCCTGGCCGAGCAGGGTTGGTCGCTCGTGATCGACGCCCGCGGTCCGGACCCCCTCGAGGCGGCCCGAACCGAGTTGTCCGCCCACACCACTGTCGTCGCCCTCGCGGGTGACGTGGCCGGCGCCACGCACCGCAAACGTCTCGTCGCCGCCGCCGCCGAGCTCGGCGGCCTCGACCTGCTGGTCAACAACGCCAGCATCCTCGGACCGAGCCCGCAGCCCCGGCTCGCCGACTACCCGCTCGACGACCTGCGGGCCGTCTACGAGATCAACGTGGTTGCGGCCGTCGCCTTGATTCAGGACGCGCTGCCCCACCTGCGGACGTCGGGCGGCGCGGTGATCAACATCACGTCCGACGCGGGCGTGGAGGGATACGAGGGCTGGGGCGGCTACGGCTCGTCGAAAGCCGCGCTCGAGCAAGTGAGTCGGGTGCTGGCCGCCGAGGAGAACGCGGTGTCGGTGTACTGGGTCGACCCAGGCGACATGAACACGCAGATGCACCAGGACGCGTTCCCGGGCGAGGACATCTCCGACCGGCCGCCGCCGGAGGACAGCGTCCCCGGTCTCCTCGAGTTGATCGCTACTCGTCCCCCGAGTGGTCGCTACGAAGCGCGGAGCGTGAGCACGCCATGACCACGAACGTCGCGCCGGCACCCTTCATCTCCCGAATCGGCTCCGTCTCCGCCTCCGCCTCCCTCTTGGACTTCGAACTCCCGCCTGAGCTCGAAGCGCACGAGCCGCCTACGGCGAGAGACGACGTCCGGCTGCTGGTCTCGCGGGGCAGCGACGAGCCGATCCACGCTCGCTTCGATGACCTCCCGCGGTTCCTCAAGCCCGGCGACCTGCTCGTGATCAACACGTCGGCGACGGTGCCTGCCGCCCTCACCGCGCGCCGGCCCGACGGCGAGGAACTCCAACTGCACATCTCGACGCAGTTGGAGGACGGCCACTGGCTCGTCGAGCCGCGCGACCCGGCTCCGCCCGCGAGCCTGCCGTACACCGGCGACCTTGACCGCGAGGTGCTCGCGCTTCCCGACGGCGCGACCGCGACATTGCTGCAGCACTTCGCCGACTCGAGTCGGCTATGGGTCGCCCACCTCGACATCCCCGAACCGATGCCGTCCTATCTCACGCGCCACGGCTTCCCGATCCGGTACCGCTATGTCAACGAACCGTGGCCGATCAGCGAGTACCAGAACGTTTACGCCACCGATCCCGGCAGCGCCGAAATGCCCAGCGCCGGCCGACCGTTCACCACTGAGCTGCTCACGCGCTTGCTCGCCGCAGGGGTCGACGTGGCGCCCGTCCTGCTCCACACCGGCGTGTCCTCGCTCGAGAGTCACGAGCGGCCGTACCCCGAGTACTACCGGGTCTCGGAATCGACGGCGCGCCGCGTCAACCAGGCCGAGCGCGTCATTGCGATCGGCACGACCGTCGTGCGCGCCCTCGAAACCGTCACGGACGCCGATGGCGTGACCATCGCGGACGAAGGATGGACCGACCTCGTCATCGAGCCGTCGCGCCGCGTGCGCGCCGTCGACGGGCTGCTCACCGGCTGGCACGAGCCGCTGGCCTCGCACCTACTCATGCTCGAGGCCATCGCTGGCCACGACGCCCTCGCCATGGCCTACGCGGCCGCCATCGCCCACGGCTACCACTGGCACGAGTTCGGCGACTCGCACCTAATCATGCCTTGACTGCTCCCGACTTTGTTGCACTTGTCGTTCTGCCAGAACGAGAAGTGCAACAAAGTCGCTGGGGTGCGAGGCTCTCGGGATGGTCTCGGTTGACTTTCGGACGCGGAGTGACAACGACGAGGTGGGTGCGGTGGACGCCGCCGCCTTCTTCGGGGACGAGCTTCCGAAGCTGATCGCCGACCGCGGCGACCTGGCGGTGCCGGGGACGGCCGAGCTGTCGCCCCGACCGCTCGCGATCCAGGTCGGCGATGCGAGCTGGACGCTCTCGTTTGCCGACAACTCGCTGTCCGTCGCGACCGGCGACGACGAAGCCGTCGCCGTGGTCGTGCTCGACGACGAAGGCCTCACCGACCTCGTCCATGACATCCGCACGCCGATGGGCTTCTTCACCGGCGGCGACCTCACGATGCCGCGTGGCCGGCTCGAGGACTTCCTCGACTGGGGTGTGATCCTGCGCTCGCTGATCGACGCACGCGCCGTCCACACACCGGGCGACATCACGTTCGACGACCTCGACCTCAACCGGGCGTTCCAGCCCGACGACACCGCGGCGGACAAGGCCGACTTCCTCGGCCAGGCCGGCTTCCTGCACTTGGCCAACGTGTTCACCGAAGACGAGATGGCCGCGGTCTCGGCCGACATCGACGCGGCCACGCCGGCGTACTCGCCCGACGACGGCCGGTCGTGGTGGGCCAAGACCAAGGATGGCGAGCACCGCGCTGTCCGCCTCCAGTACTTCCAGGAGCACTCCCCCACCACACGCGACCTGCTCGACGACGAGCGCTTCTTGGGCATCGGGCGGCTCACCAGCGACGACCACGCGATCGGCGAGGCGCACCTCGGCTGGAACGTCATCGAGGCGCTGGTGAAGCCGCTCGGCGTGGTCGAGGGCATCTCCGACCTCCCGTGGCACAAGGACTGCAGCCTCGGCCGTCACTCCTATCGCTGCTGCTCGCTCACCGTCGGAATCTCGGTCACCGGCGCCGACGCCAACTCGGGTCAGCTGCGCGTTGTCGCCGGGTCACACCGCGCCCTCATCCAACCCGCGTTCGTGCGCCGCAACCTCGACCTGCCGCAGGTCGACCTGCCCACGTCGACGGGCGACGTCACCGTGCACCTCAGCTGCACGATGCACATGAGCCAGGCGCCGGTCGATCAAGAGCGCCGCGTCATGTACACCGGCTTCCGGTTGCCGGAGGACACGAGTCGCTCCGATACCGCCTCGGCCAACGAGGCCAAGCTCCGCCGCATTCGCGAAGGCGCTTACAAGACCGTTTCCCAAGCGCCCGCCCGCTGACGGGCCGGGCGTAGCGTGATCGCCGCCAACGCATAGATCGCGGTCACGGCGCCAGCCAACCCCAGCGCGATGCGCGCTCCGTGCGCGCCAGCCACCACGCCAAGCCACAGCCCACCGATCGGCACGAGCCCGGCCCAGCCGACCTGGAACAGGCTCAGCATGCGACCGCGGCGCGCATCGTCGGCCAGGTGCTGAAGCATCGTGTTGATCGACGTCATCGCTGAGAAATAGAGCGTCCCGACCGGCACCACCAACACCAACGCCAACGGCCAGGATGGCGCGGCGGAGAAGGCGACCATCGCCGCACCGAACCCGGCTACGAGGAGGCCGACGGACCGCAGCCTCGGGACGTTCACGCGCAGGCCGGTCAGCAACGCTCCGAATACCGACCCGACGCCGGCCATCGCCGCCAGGACCGTGAAGCCCGACGAGCTGCGGTCGAAGACCTTGGTGGCGACCACCGGAAGCACCGCCAGGTACGCGCCGGCGAACAACGACGACATGGCGAGGATCGACAACACCGTGACGGCGGGCGGGCGCTCACGAGCGTGGACGACGCCCGACTTCAGCCAGGCCGACAGTTTGTGGATGCCGACCTCGCGCTCGTAGGTGCTGAGCTGCGCGCGCGACAGCAGGCCAACGACGATCACGCTGGCGACCGCGTACACAGCGAAGGCAGCGCCTTCGTTCCACACCGCGAGTAGCGGCGCGGCCAGCGCGGGGCCGACGACGCGCGCGAGGTTCGCCGCCGTCGAGTTCAGCGAGATCGCACTGGCCAGGTCGTCACGATCGACCGACGCGGCGATGACGGCCTGGCTGGCCGGCGAGTTGAACGCGAACACCGTTCCCATGACGAACGCGAACGGCAGCAGCGTGATCGGTACGACGTCGTCGCCCAGGGTAAGGACCGCGAGGGTCCCGACGGTGACCGCGAGCACCGAGTAGCCGACCATCAGGATGCGCCGGCGCTCCACCCGGTCCGCCACCACGCCGGCAAACGGCGTGAACACAAGCGTCGGGATGAAGTTGGTGAAGAACAAGAGGCCGAGCCAGGCGCCGTCGGTGTCGGTGAGGCGCGCCATGAGCGCTTGGAACGACACGAACGAGATCCAGAAACCGAGTTGGCCGACGACGAACGTCCCCCACACCACGCGGAACTCGGCGTGTCGCAGCGCCCGGAACGCCCGCGGGTACGGCACGCGGCTACTTGTCGCGAGGAACGCGAGGCAGACGCAAGCCGGCCATGCCGATGATCTCGCGCTGGATCTCGTTGACGCCGCCCCCGAACGTGCCGACGACGGCGCCGCGATAGCCCCGCTCCAGTCGGCCCGTCAGCACGGCGCCGGGCGAGCCCTCGCGCAACGTGCCGGCGCGCCCGAGCACCTCCATGAGCAGGCGGGCCGACTCGATCCGCAACTCGGTGCCGAACACCTTCATCACCGACGCGTCGGCCGGATTCACCGACCCCTTCTCCTGCAGCGCGGCGACCCGCCAGTTGAAGAGCTCGGCGACCTCGGCCTTGGCCTTCACGCGAGCGAGGTTGAGCCGCACCCACTCGCGGTCGATCACGTTGCCGCCCTCGGGCGCCGGCGTCTCCCGCGCCCAGGCGGCGACGTCGGCCACGTCGCGCAGGATGCCGGCGGCGGGACCGAGAGCAACGCGCTCGAAGTTGAGCTGCGTGGTGATCATCTTCCACCCGCCGTGCTCGTCGCCGATGCGGCGGCTGACCGGCACGCGCACGTCCTCGTAGTACGTCGCGTTGGTGTGGCCGCCGCCGAGCACGTGGATCGGCGTCCACTTGAACCCGGGGAGTGAGCAGTCGACGAGCAGGATGCTGATGCCCTTGTGCTTGGGCGCATCAGGGTCGGTGCGGCAGGCGAGCCAGATGTAGTCGGAGTCGTGGCCCCCAGTCGTGAAGACCTTCTGGCCGTTGACGACGTACTCATCGCCATCGCGCACGGCGCGGGTGCGCAGGCTGGCCAGGTCGGTGCCCGCCTCGGGCTCGGTGTAGCCGATGGCGAAGTGCATCTCGCCGGCGAGGATCTTCGGCAAGAAGAAGTCCTTCTGCTCGTCGTTGCCGTAGACCGCGATCGTCGGGCCGACGGTGTTGAGCGTGACCATCGGGATGGGCGCGCCGGCCCGGGCGGCCTCCTGAAGGAAGATCAGCTGCTCGATCGGGCCGAAGCCCTGACCGCCGTACTCCTTCGGCCAGCCGACACCGAGCCAGCCGTCCTTGCCCATCTGCCGGATCGTCTCGCGGTACGGCACACCCATGCGCTCGACGTCGATCGCCTGCTTGCGGTCGTCGGTCATGAGGGCGGCGAAGTAGGCCTGAAGCTCGGTCTGCAACGCGACCTGGTCGGGCGTGAACTCGAGGTGCATCAGACCGCGACCCGCAACAGTTGGCTGGTCGTGCCGCCGAACATGACCTCGAGCTCCTTGGCCCAGAGGAAGTATCGATGCAGCGGGTAGTCACGATCGACACCGATGCCGCCGTGCAAGTGCTGGCACGCGTAGGCGACGCGTTGACCGCCGTCGGCGACCCAGAACTTGGCCGTGGCCAGCGCCTCGGGATACCCGGGCTTGTTTTCGGCGAATTGCCACAACGCCGACCACGTGGCGACGGTTATGGCCTGGAGGTCGATGTACGCGTCGGCGATCTTCAGCGTCGCGCCTTGGAACGTGGCGATGGGCCGGTCGAACTGGTGCCGCTCGGTGATGTACGTCGCGGTGATCTCGATCGCCTTCTCGAACACGCCGACCGCGGTGGCGCACGTCGCCGCCACGCCGTGCAGGTAGGCAAAGCGCATCGCGCTCGGATGGAAGATGGCGTTGTCGTCCTCGACGCGCACGCTGTCGAGGAGGAGCCGCGCTTGCGGCTCGGTTGTCGTCCCGGTCGCCGGCTCGACCGTCACGCCCGGTTGGTCCGGCGTCACGACGAACAGCCCGTTGTCGGCCGACACCACGATGTCGTCGGCCAACTGCCCCCACGGCACCGCGATCTTGTTGCCGGTGAGAAGCCAGCCGTCGCCGTCGCGCGTCGCGGTCGTCGACGGCTGTAGCGGATTGGCTCCCGCTGGCTCCTCCAGCGCGGCGGTGATGAACCGCTCGCCGGCAACCACCGGTGCGAGGAGGCGGCTGCGTTGCTCCGGACTACCGAATGTCGCGATCGGCACGGCGGCGATGGCCATCGCGACCATCGGCACCGGCGCGACCTGGCGGCCGACCTCGTTGAGGACGATCCCCAACTCCATCAGGCCATAGCCGCTGCCGCCGACGTCCTCGGGCAGCGCGATCCCCAAAAGGTTGGTGGTCGCCAGCTCGGCCCACAGGTCGCGGTCGACCCGCTCGGTGCCGGCTTCCAGCTCTTTCAACCGCTCGGTAGTGGCCCGCTCCTGGAGGATCTTCCGCGCCAGCCCCCGCAGGTCCTCCTGCACCTCGGTGAAGGTGAAGTCCATTGTCAGCTTCCTACCAGTTCGCGGGGCGTGAGCGACGGGCCCCGGTCAGCCAGGCCGATGCGCTCGAGGTAACCGCTGGTGCGGAACAGATCGAGGCCGGAGATCGGGGCCTCGATGGCGGCGAACTCGCCGGCCCGGTCGTGGCTGTCGATCTCGGGAACGTCCTGCATCCAATACCCCTGGCACGGCGTCGACGCGAGCGGCACCTGCGGCACCGGACTCACGTAGATGTCGGATCGCTTGGTCGATTGCAACGACGCGCCGATGTTGTACGCGTGGCGGTCGCGCTCGGTGAGCCACCACCCCGAGCCGCCGGGACCTTCGGCCGGCGCGCCCAGGAAGCGCCATTCGATGAAGCGGAGTATCGAGGTGTGGTCGTAGGGCCGGTGATCGACGTAGTTCGGCAGCGCGTAGGGCGACACCATGAACGTCGGGACACGGAACCCGGCCTGGCCGAAGTTCTTGGTGTCGGTCGACGAGGCGCGGCCGTCGGCCATGAGCGCGGGCGCCACGTGATCGAAGAACCCGCCCCACTCGTCGTACGTGATGAACAGCGCGGTGCGCCCCCACTGCGGCGACTTGGTGATCGCCTTCACCACGTTGGCGGTGAAGGCTTGCGCCACGCGCATGTCGCCCACCGGGTGGTCGTCGGTGCGGAAGCCAGAGATGAACCCGGGATCAAGGAGAACGACATGGGGCAGTTGCCCCAGCGCGGCGTCGACGAAGAAGTCGGCGAACGGCCGGACGATCGGCACCATGCGGGGGCCGAAGAAAATCGACGTCGGTAAGTCAACGAAGTAGTTCGCGCACGACACGCCGGCGGCCAGCAAGCGGTCCCAGATCGCCGGCCAGTCGAAGCCCAACTCGTCGATCGGGAGCGGCGGATCCATGTCGTCGCCGCACTGCGCCGACTGGAGATACAGGCGGTTCGGATACGTCGAGCTCAACAACGAGCAGTGGTAGCGGTCGAAGATCGTGAAGTGGCTCGCGAGGGGCGCGTACGTGGGCAGGTCCTCCTTCCGGAAGTAGCCGAGGGCGAAGGCGTCGTTGCCACTGCTGTTGGCGAGGAAGCCGTGGTCGCGCTGGGCTCGACCCTGGAGGGGCCCGTGACCGGGATCGGGGTGACCGCACCCACGCCACGCCAGCTGCTCGCCCGGGTGCGACGGCAGGTGGTAGGTGCGGACCTCGCGACCCGTCGCCGGGTCGATGTACGACAGGTCGGTGCGGCCGTCGACGTGGAACCTCTCGCCATAGGCCTCGGTGCCGGCGTACATGTACGCGTCGTCGTCGGGCAGCCACCCGAGGTAGTGGTCGAACGAACGGTTCTCCATCATCAGGATCACGATCGTGTCGATCGGGCTGTTCTTGGCCGGTTGGTTGAGGATGCTGCCCACGACGTTCGCGGTGTTGTTGAGCAGGCTGCTCACCTTGCCGGCGATGTCAGGGCTGCCCGCCGCTTGCGCGATTCGACTGCGGCTACCGACTGCTGCCACGCCCCCCAGCGCGGCCGCTCGCAAGAACTGGCGGCGGTCCATTCCCGAGTATGACTGCTCAGTAGAGCGGGCCGCGGGGCGCGATCATCAGCGCCTCGGCCTCGCCGACGACTTCGCCCCCGGCCATCGATCGCGACCACACCGTGACTTTGCGGCCGTCGACCTCGGAGACGCCAGCTTCGTAGTCGATCCGTTGGTGGAGCGGCGTGGTCTTGCGCATGCGGACGGTGAGGTGCGCGGTGAACCCGGCGCCGCCGCTCGCGGTCTGGCCGACGCCGACCATCTCGTCGAACGCGCCGGCGACCACGCCGCCGTGCAGCGATGCCGGCGGGCCCTCGTACGCGTAGCCGTACGTCGCGTGGGCGTGGAGCACGCCGTCGTCGTCGAAACCGTCGATGAGCAATGGTGCGGCGATGGGGTTGCTGCGCCCGCTGATCGGCGACCGCTCGAACAGCGCGCCCTCCCAACTCTTCATGTCGTATTGGAGCCCGCCATGGTCGCGATGCGACGCCGCCGCGCCCATGCGGTTCGCCACGTCGTCGACGGCGCTGATCAGGCCTTCGAGGTCGGCTTCGCTGGCCGACCCGGCGTCGACGAGAACGGCGTTCTCGACGACGGCGCGCACACTCGCTGCCAGCCGCTGTTTGAGGTCGCGCTTGCGCTCGTCGCCGGGCGGTAGCTCGCCGCTGAACCGCATGATCGGGTGCTCCATCACGGGATGGCGCCGCCTACAGACGTTCGATGATCGTGCCGGTGGCGAGGGCGCCGCCGCAGCACATGGCGATGAGCGCGTGCTGCTTGTCGGCCCGCTCGAGCTCGTGCAGCGCGGTCGTGATCAAGCGGCTGCCGGTGGAACCGACGGGATGGCCGAGGGCGATGGCGCCGCCGTTCACGTTGACCTTGTCCCAGTCGACACCGTGCACCTTGCCCCACGACACCACGACCGACGCGAACGCCTCGTTGACCTCGAAGATGTCGATGTCGTTCATCGTCATGCCCGCCCGCTTGAGTACGCGCTCGGTGGACGCGATCGGACCGTCGAGGTGGTAGTAGGGATCGGAGCCGACCAATGCCTGGGCGACGATGCGGGCGCGCGGTTTGAGGCCGAGCGCCTCGGCCTTTTCGCGCGACATCCACAGCACGGCGGCGGCGCCGTCGCTGATTTGCGACGACGTGCCAGCGGTGTGGATGCCGTCGGGCAGGACCGGGTTGAGCTTGGCCAGGCCCTCGCGAGTGGTCTCGCGGAGACCCTGGTCGCGCGAGACGATCGTCGGGTCGCCGTCCTTGACCTCGACGCTCAACACTTCGCGATCGAAGCGGCCTTCGTCCCACGCCCGCTTGGCGTTCTGCTGTGAGCGGAAGCCGAGCTCTTCGATGTCGTCGCGCGTGATCTCGTACTTCTTGGCGATGCGCTCGGCGGCGTTGAACTGGTCGGGCATGTCCCACGGCCAGTCGTCGGGCCGTGACGATCCCGGGCCGTTCATCACGTTCATGCCGAGGCCGACGAGGCTCATGTGCTCGACGCCGCACCCGATGCCGACGTCGATGGCGTTGGCCTCGATGAGACCGGCGATGAAGTGGTTGGCCTGCTGCGCGGAACCGCACTGGCAGTCGACGGTCGTGCACGCCGTCTCGTAGGGAAGGCCCGCGCTCAACCACGCGTTGCGCGTGACGTTCGAGCCCTGGGCGCCGGCTTGGGTGACGCACCCGCCGACGACCTGTTCAACGTCGCCGGCGGAGATGCCCGCCCGCTTGACGACCTCGACCTGCGCGGTCGCGAGAAGTTGCGCCGGGTGCAAGCTCGACAACCACCCGTTGCGCTTGCCGATCGGCGTGCGCGTCGCTTCGACGATTACTGCTTCAGGCATTGCTATCTCTCTCCAGTTCTACGGTGCCGGTGACGTGGTCACCGCGGCTGTTGGCTCCACGGAGGACGACGGTCGTTACACCGTCTTCGACTTGCTTGACCCGACCCGTGAGCGTCATGACGTCGCCCGGATAGTTGGGCGCGCCGAGGCGGATCGCCACGCTCTTGAGCCGGGCGCTCGCGCCGGCCCAATCGGTGATGAAGCGGCCCACGTACCCGTTGGTCGTGAGGATGTTCATGAAGATGTTCTCGGACCCCAGCTCGATGGCGCGGTCCTTGTCGTGGTGCACGTCCTGGTAGTCGCGCGTGGCGATGGCGGTCGACACGACAACCGTCGGCGTGATCTCGAGGACCAAGGCCGGCAACTTCTCCGCCTCGTCGGCCTTGCCACCACGACCGTCACCGCCCGTCGGCGGCGTGCGATCGCGGCCGGTGCCGGGCCGGTACTTGAGAATGCGGAACAGCATCTCGCCGGCGATCGCGCCGGTCTGGTCGCGATACGTCTCGCGGGTCGTCACGAAGTAGCCCTCGCCCAAGGCAGTGTGCTTCAGCGGTGAGACCGACTCGAGGTTGGACGACACCCGCAAGTGGTCACCGAGGTTGAGATACCGGGGATAGGTCTGTTCGCAGTTGGTGGCGACGACGCCGATGTAGCCCTCGTCGTCGAGAATGCTCATGAGGTCGCCTTGGTGGTCCTGACCGTCCTCGGCCGGGTGGTGCCGGCGCAGGCCGCCCATCGTCCAGACCTGAAGCGAGGTCGGCGGGGCCACGACGCCCGGGTGGCCCGCGGCGCGGGCGGCCGCCTCGTCGACGTAGATCGGGTTGCGGTCCTCGAGCGCTTCGACCAGATGCCGGATCATCGGCTGGTTCACGGGGTCAGGGCCCACCGACTCGCGGCCGTGCGCCTTCCCCGCGAACGCCTGGAGCTGTTCCCCGAGAGAATCAGAACGTGTTCTAATTCCGAAACCTTAGCGCTGTGCTTATGCGGTCGCCTTCCGGCTACGCCTCCGGCTGCCCTTATGCAGGAGCGACCACATCGAGACGCTCGGCCCGGCCTTCGGGCAGCGCGTCGTAGAGGTCGGCGACCAGGTCCTCGCGCAGCGCCTTGGACCCGGCGTCGGACCACAGGTTGTGGAACTGGTGCGGGTCGTCGTCAACGTTGTACAGCTCGCCCTCGGTGCCGTCGTAGTGGATGCCGCACTTGCGCAGCATGCGTTCGCCGAACGTCTTCTCGAGGCCGTTGGGCTCACCGTCGGTGCTGGGCTCGTACACCGTGCACAGGAACCCGTCGCGGTAGATGGTCCGCATGTGCATCCCGTAACCCGGGAACTGGCTGTCCCACTCGCACAGCACCCGCTCGCGACCCGAGCCCGGTGCCGTGGGGAGGGCGTCGCCTTCGGCCCACTCCGGCGTCGGCACGCCGGCGATGGCGCAGAAGGTCGGCGCCAGGTCGACCTGGCCCACCGGCTCGCTCACGACGGCGGGCGTCACCGACGCCGACGGCGCCGGCCGCCACACCAAGGGCAGTCGCATCAGCGAGTCGGTGTGGAACGGGCCCTTGAACATGAAGCCGTAGTCGCCCTGTAGCTCGCCGTGGTCGGTGGTGAAGAGCACGTCGGTATCCGCGTCCCACCCCCGCTCGGCGACCTTGGTCATCACTCGGCCGATCGCTTCGTCGACCAACTCGTTCATCACGTGGGTCTTGGCGTTGATCTCGCGAATCTGGTCGTGGGTCAGCGATTGCGGGAAGAAGCTCGACGGCCCGCCCTCGCGGTTCTTCCACTCCCCCTTCCACCACGCCAGCCAGTGCGCGGGCTTCTCGGCCAGCACCTTCTCGATGGCCTGGTCGGAGCCGGGATGGCCGGGCGGGAGATCGAGGTCCTGCCACGGCACGCGATGCAGTTCGGACGACGGCGGATCCCACGGATGGTGCGGGTCCGGGAAGCTCATCCAACAGAACCAGTCGTCGTCGGCGTTGAGGCTGTCGAGCCAGGCGACGGTGTGATCGGCGACCCAGTCGGTGTGGTACCACGCCCGCGGAATCGGGTTGTTCTTGGTCTCGGGTGCGCCAGTGTCGCCGCCGCCTTCGGCCGCCAGCAGCGGGGCGAAGCTCTCGAGGTGTCCGGGGTGGTGCTCCTGCATCCACTGGCCGTAGTGCGCGATCGGGCGGACGAACTTCGAACCGTCGGCGCCCGGGATGATGGCGGCGGCCGTGTGCATCACCTGGATGGAGGTGTCGAAGCCACGCCAGTCGCCCGTGTCGCCCCGCTGGGCGCGGGCGTTCTCCTCGAAGCTGAAGCCGGGATCGAAGCCGGGCTCGAAGTGGGCCTTGCCGAGCAGCGCCGTGCGGTAACCGGCCTTCTCGCGCAGGTAGGCGGCGATGCTGGGCGCGTCGAGCGGCAGGGGTACGCCATTGGCGGTGACGCCGTGGGTGCGCACGTACTGGCCGGTGAGCATCGTCGAGCGGGCCGGCATGCAAACCGTGTTCTGGTTGTACGCCCGGCGGTAGTTGATGCCGTTCGCCGCCAGCTGATCGACCACCGGCGTTCGGGCGACCTGGCCGCCGTTGCACCCGAGCGAGTCGTACCGCTGCTGGTCGGTCGTGATGAACAAGATGTTGCGGCCCATAGTCAGAGGGTGACATTTGGCAGTTGAAGTGTCAATATGTTCGCGTGACCGCGACCACCGCCGACGTTGATGGCCGCCGCCAGCGGGCGGCGCGCAGCCGCGACGCGGTGCTCGACGCCATCCTCGACCTCCTCGGCGAGGGCAACATGCGACCGGGCGCCGACGAAATCGCCGAGCGCGCCGGGGTCTCCCCCCGAACGGTCTTCCGCCACTTCGCCGACTTCGAAGAACTGTTCGCCGCCGCCGCCGATCGCCAGGGCGAGCGCATCGCCCACCTGTTCACCGGGCCGCCGCCCGCGTCGGTCGACGAACTGGTCGAGCACCGCGCCGCGCTGTACGAGGCGATCGCCCCCGTTCGCCGGGCCGGTTTGCGCCACGCGCCGTTCCACGCCGCGCTGCGAACGCGGCTCGACGGCGTCCACCGCGCCCTACGCCGGCAGCTGGCGACGGCGTTCGGTGCGCGAGGCGACGCGCTCGACGCGCTCGACGCGGCCACGAGTTGGGCGGCGTGGGACACCCTGCGCTCGGAACAACAGCTGTCAGCCGCCCGGGCCCGTCGCGTGATGGCACTCGTCGTCACGTCAATTCTCGAGAAGGAGACCTAATGGCCATAACCCCGAATCGCGAGCAGTTCCTCGAGCTGGCCCAGGCGCCCGACGAGGGTCCGGTCACGATGCTCAACCTGTTGCGGTTCAAGGACAAGGCCGAGGGCGAGGAAGGCTCGGGCCGCGATGCCTACAACCGCTACGGCGACTCCGTGATCAAGATGGTCGAGGCCCAGGGCGGCAAGATGCTGTGGATGGGCCGGGCCGATCAGGTGCTGATCGGCGACCCCGACGCGGATCGCTGGCACGCGGTCGCGTTGGTCCAGTACCCGAGCCGCAAAGCGTTCATCGAGATGGTCACGACGCCCGAGTACAACGACGCGCACAAGCACCGCGAGTCCGGCCTCGACAGCACCGTCCTCATCGCGATGACGCAGACAGGGCCCTAGCCCGCTCCAGATCCTGCGGCGTGTTGACGTTGAGCAGTTCGTCGGCGGTCGCCAGCACGAACTCTGGATCGATGGCGTCAACCAGCGCCGACATGCGCAGCTCGCCGTCGGCGATCAGTTGCTGGGCGGACTCACTCGTCACGGCGCGAGGCCACCGCGCGCACAGCGGCTGCTCGCGCCCGTCGCCGTCGACCGCAATGGCGGCACCCGCCGGCAGCTGGGCGAGCCGGGCGACGACCGGGCCCGCCAGCGGCAGGTCGCAGGCCAGGACGAACACCTCGAACTCGGTGCGGTCCGTGAGCGCCTCGGCCAGCGCTGCGAGGGGGCCGTCGTCCCCCTGATCGGCGACGACAACCGGATCGCAGCCGACGCCGGCGAGGATCGTGGTCGCCCGTTCGACGAGGGTGACGCCGTGGAACTCGATCGTCGCCTTCGGGCCGCCCATCCGCCGCCCCTGTCCCCCAGCCAGGACGATCCCGGCCCGAAACCCCGGGCTCACGCACGCTCGATCGTGACGACGGCGTTGTAGTCGGGGATGCGCGAGCGCGGCTCGCGATCGCCGGTGCCGATGAGCACGTTGCCCTCAGGCCAGTGCACCTGGACGGTGCGGGCGGGCAGCGCCGCGAACCGCACACGGCCGCGGTACTCGCCGGCCGGGGCGCGCAGCGTGATGGCGTCGCCCTCGCGCAGGCCGAGCCCGGCCGCGTCGCGCTCGTCGATGAGAACGTCGTCACGCGCCGCGCCATTGAGGGGGTCGGTGGTCGAGAACACCATCGAGTTGAACTGCTTACCCCGGCGTGTGGAGACGAAGAACGAACCGTCGGGCACGTCGATCACCGGTGGCGTCACCGCCGAGAAGCGACCTCGTCCCGACGCGGTCGGGAACACGCCGCCGGCGACGAGGTGACGGCCGCCCCATTGCACGGAGTCGCCGGTCGCGCCGAGCGTCTCGATGCCGGCGTAGAGCGGGACCACCTCGGCGATCTCGGCCCGCAATGCCTGGTTGCTCACCCACGTGAACCGATCGCGCAAGTCGGGGCGGACGCGCGCCGCCAGCTCGGCGAACACACGCCACTCGCTGCGCGCCTCGCCGACTTGATGGCCGGGGATCTCGGGCGAGAACACGATGCGACGCTCGGTGGTGGTCTCGGTCCCGCCACCCTCCTGCTCGTAGCGCGTGGCCGCGGGGAGGAGGATCACCTCGCCGTCGGCGGCCGGCGGTACCAGCATCTGGTTGGTCAGCACGACGTCCTGATGCACGCGCAACGGCACGCGTTGCAGCGCGGCGGTGACCCGTTTGGGTTCGGGCAGCACCTCGAGGAAATTGCCACCGGACGCGTACAGCACGTCGAGGCCGCCGCGTTCGGCGGCGTCGAGCATCTCGGGCGCCGTGAGGCCCGGCTCACCCGGCACGGCGAATCCCCATGTCGCCGACAGCGTCGCCGCGTTCTCCGGCGTGACCGCCGCTCCACCCGGGAATGCGGTCGAGTACGCGCCCATCTCGGCGCCGCCCTGCACACCGGAGTGGCCGCGGATCGGCATCAACCCGGCGCCGTTACGACCGACGTTGCCGCGTGCCATCGCGAGATTGGCGATTGCCTGCACACCGCTCACGCTCTCGCGGTGCTGCGTGATGCCCATCGACCAGACGAGGATGGCGGCGTCGGCGTTGCCATAAAGGTCGGCGAAGGCGCGGACCTGCGCTTTGGCCAGACCCGATGCCACGAGCAGGTCGTCCATCGACTGTGCATCGAGCGCGTCGACGAG
Source organism: Acidimicrobiales bacterium (assembly GCA_035649535.1). Lineage (GTDB taxonomy): Bacteria > Actinomycetota > Acidimicrobiia > Acidimicrobiales > JACDEA01 > JACDEA01. The sequence continues at coordinate 48,398 of DASRJI010000152.1, forward strand.
CGCGTCCCATCCTTCGGTGTGGTCGGCGATGAACGACTTGTCGACCCGGCCGTCGGCGATCAGCAGTTTGAGGACCGCGTTGAGGAACGGGACGTCGCCGCCCGGCCGCACCGGGATATGCAGGTCGCAGATCTTGGTACCGAAGAGCGCCGACTCGGGGCTCGACGGCACCCAGTACCGCTCGAGGCCCGGCTCGAGGTACGGATTGACGACGGCGACCTTGGTGCCGTTGCGCTTGGCCTCGTACAGGTACTTCATGAACACCGGCTGGTTGTTCGCCGGGTTCGATCCGATCAACACGATGAGGTCGCTCTCGAGGACGTCGGGGAACGAGCACGTCGTGGCCGCCGCGCCGACGGCTTCCTTGAGCGCGACCGTCGAGGGCGCGTGACACAGGCGCGCCGCGTTGTCGACGCTGGCGACGCCCATCGCCCGCGCCGCCTTACCGGCGACGTAGTACACCTCGTTGGTGATCCCGCGACTGGTCAGGTAGATCGCGGTGCGCTCGCCGCCGGCCCGCGCGATCGCACCTGCGATCGACGTCATGGCTTCGTCCCACGTGATGCGGGTGAAGCCGGGCTCGCCGCCGCGGCGTCGCATCGGATACCCGAGGCGACCAAGGGCGCGCAGGTCGGCGCTCGACACATCGGCGAGCGACGCCACGTCGCGCAGCAGCAACGGGTCGAAGGCGTCGGCGGTGTTCAGGGAGAGCAACTTGAGGCGCGTAGTGCAGAGGTGGACCCCGTCGATGGTCCAGTCCTTGAACCCGGCGACGCCGAGCGCACAGCCGTCGCACACGCCTTTGCTCAGAACCCGCCAGGCATAGATCGGGTGGCGGCGGTTCTCGAGCGCGACCTTCGCCATCTCGCCGAAGTGGTTGGGCTTCTGCTTGCCGAGGCCGTTCGGTGAGAGACCAGCCCAGCTGCGCGGGTTCCAGCGCTTCACGGCGCGTACACGGTGCACGTGCCGTCGCGTAGGAAGCCGGCCAGTCCCACGTTGGCCCGCTTGGCCGTGGCAACCGCCAGCGAGGAAACGCCGCCCACCGCGACGAGCCACGGGAACCCGGCGGCCCACGCCTTCTGCACCATCTCGAAGCTGGCCCGGCCGCTGACGAACAGCCCGAGTTCCGTCGGCGGAAGGCCGTCATCGAGTCGCAGGCGGCCGACGACCTTGTCGACCGCGTTGTGACGACCGATGTCCTCGCGCAGCAGCGAGACCTCGCCGGTGGTCAGGTCGAAGGCAGCGGCGGCGTGCACCGCGCCGGTGTCCTCGAACAGAGCCTGGCCCGCCCGCGCGCCCGCGGCCGCCTTGGCCGCGGCGGCCACGTCCAGGGCGGAGGGAACGGCGAGCGGCTCGAGGCGCGCAGTCAGCTCGTCGATGGTCTGCGAACCGCACACGCCGCAGGCTGCGGTCGTTGTCGTGAGCCGGGCGCGCAGGGGCGGGCGCTCGATGCCGGTGTCGACCGTCACCGTGTTGAAGTTGGTGTCGACCGCGCTCCCGGTCGCGCAGTAGCGGATCTGTTGGACGACGGCGCCGCCGAGGAGGCCCTCGCCGTGACAGAAGCCGACGGCCAGCTCGAAGTCGTGGCCGGGGGTCCGCATGGTGACGGTGAGCAGTTGCCCGTCGAGCTGGATCTCGAGCGGCTCCTCGACGATCACGCGATCGGGGCCGCGGCGCGATCCGGCGGCGTCGAGCCGCGTCGCCATCACGTCTTCCATCCGGCCGCGCACGCCGCCTAGCTTCGCGCCCGTGGATGCACAGCAATGGATCGCCCGTTTCGCGGCCGACCTCGGCGTCGATCCGCCGACGGCTGAGGAGTTCGATGCCCTGCTGGGGCTGGCCGCCAACGCGGCCCACGCGTCAGAACGCACGGCCGCGCCCGTCGCCTGCTGGCTGGCCGCCCGGGCCGGCGTCAGCCCTTCCGACGCCCGTGAACGTTCTTCAGCGCTTCCCGCTGACTGAGCGGGCTGAGGCGGGCCTGGTTGGCCTCGACGTAGCGGACGACCTCGGCCGGATCGGCCCACGCGTACGTGCGTAGCGCCCAGCCAATCGCCTTGCGGATGAAGAAGTCCTTGTCGGCCAGGTTCGGCTCGATGTTGGCGTAGAGCAGGTCGAGGTCGGCGTCGCCGCGGAAGCTGATCTGGCAGATGATCGACGTGCGCCGCCGCCACAGATCGCCGTCGGTGCTCCAGCGCTTCACCACCGGACGCAGGGCCTTCGGGTGGCTGCGCAGCAGCGGGCCGATCCGGTGAATGCCCACGTGGTCGACGTAGTCCCACCACGCGCCGGTCACGATCATCTCGTCGTACATCGGCAGCGCCACGTCGGGCGTCTGGTGCTCGCGGTAGAGCTTGTGACCGGTGAGTTCAATCGCCGCGTAGCGCTCTTCGCGGAACTTGGCCTTGCGCCAGAGGTCGAGGACGGTGTCGCGCCAGCGGTCGACGCCGTCGAGCGGGTGATCGGCGAAGAGTTCCTTGAGGATCTTGCGAAGCGGCACCGACGACACGCCGTAGTACGGCATCGTCGACTTCATGTACGCCTGCATCCCCGGCGCCTTGGTGGCGTCGGCCGCCGTTTGCAGTTCTTTACGCAGCGAACTGATCAGCGCTCGGTCAGCGGCCATAGATTGACTCTATGAAGCTTGGCCTCACGTTGGGCTACTGGATGGCCCAGCCGCCGACCGACGCCCTCGAGAAGATGCTCGAAGCCGAAAAGCTCGGGTTCGACACCGTGTTCACCGCCGAGTCGTGGGGGTCCGACGCCTTCACGCCGTTGGCGTGGCACGGCGCCAAGACGTCGCGTATCCGCTTGGGCACGTCGATCGTCCAGATCTCGGCTCGCACGCCGGCATCGGTGGCGATGCATGCCCTCACCCTCGACCACCTCAGCGGCGGCCGCGTCGTCCTCGGCCTCGGTGTGTCGGGCCCGCAGGTCGTCGAGGGCTGGTACGGCCAGCCGTTTGGCAAGCCGCTCGCCCGCACGCGCGAGTACGTCGACATCGTCCGCCAGGTGCTGCGTCGCGAAGCGCCGGTTACCAACGCCGGACCGCATTACCCGATGCCGTACGCGGGTGACAACGGCCTCGGTCTCGGCAAGCCGCTGAAGTCGATCGTGCACCCGTTGCGCGCCGAGATCCCGATCCTCCTCGGCGCCGAAGGCCCGAAGAACGTCGCCATGACCGCGGAGATCGCCGACGGCTGGCTGCCGATCTACTACTCGCCGCGGGCGGCCGACATGTACAACGGGTGGCTCGACGAAGGCTTCGCCCGCGCCGGCGACCCCACCAAGAAGCAGCGGTTCGAGATCGCCACGAACTGTTCCGTCGTCGTCACCGACGACGTGGAGGGAACGCTCGATGCGATGAAGCCCACACTTGGCTTCTACATCGGCGGCATGGGCGCCAAGGACATGAACTTCCACAAGCAAGTGTTCGCTCGAATGGGTTACGAGGCCGAGGCCGACGAGATCCAGGATCTCTTCTTCGCCGGCGAGCGCGACAAGGCCATCGCCGCAGTGCCCGCCCAGATGTGCGCCGACATCTCGCTCGTCGGTCCGGCGGCCAAGATCCGCGACGACCTCGCCGCATGGGAAGAAGCCGGCGTGACGATGCTCGTCATCGGCGCCAGCGGCGTCGACGAGATGCGCCGGGTCGCGGAAGTCATTCTCGGCTGATACGTCCCGCGCTGCCGCCTGACGTCACCGCGATGGCCGAGGTTTGGCGGCGCTCGGCGTTCACCGCCTACGCCGACATCTTTCCGGCCGACGCGCCCGAGCCAACGCTCGAATCGATGATCGAGCAGCTCGAGCCGGCCGACAGCCTCGTCGCCGTCGATGACACTCGCATCGTCGGACTGGTGCACCCGCACGACGGCTGGCTCACGCACCTGTACGTAGACCCGACGCACTGGGGGCGCGGCATCGGCGCCCGGTTGCACGACGCCGCCCTCGACCAGCTGCGCGC